>NZ_JANYGL010000122.1 GCF_025362435.1 Polymorphobacter sp. | reverse complement strand
GAGCGTGGTGCGATTGGCGACGAACAGTTCGAAGATCGCGACCGGGTCGGGAGAGGTCCAGTCGCCGTCGAAGTGCGCGCGCGCGAACCCCGCCGACCCCGACAGCATCAGCCGGACGACGGGCATCCAGTTACGCAGCGTGATCGCCGCCGCGGCTCCAGGTGCCCTGCCCCCGAGCAGCACCCGACGGCCATCGGGCAAGGTCGCGTCGAGCGACCCCGTCGCCAGCCCCGCGTCGATCCGCGCCAGCACCGCCTCGACACGGCGCACGGCAAGACGCCCGAGCAGCCCGCCGCCGAGCGCGAGGCGGCGGTCGGCTGCAACCAGATGCGTGCCTCGGCCAGCGCGCGGCGCGGCGCGAACAGGGGAAGTCGGCATGTCCATCGCGCGAGCTATTAACTACGCCCGCCCCGAGCGCAAAGCCGGGATCGCCTCACGATCCGAGCAGGCCAAGCGTCGCGTCGTCGGGCCGCCCGCCGTACCAGCGGTCGAGCGCAGCGGCGAAGTCGGCCCCTCCCCCCGCCGCGATGAACAGCGTCAGCGACGATCGCAGCTTTATCGAATCGATGCCCCCGAACACCGCCTCCGCCGTCGTCGGCGGCAGCGCGGCAATCGCGGCGAGGCACTCGTGCAGCCGCGGGCCGAGAAGCGGATGGGCGAGATACGCCCGCGCCTCCGCGACCGAGGCGATCGCATAAAACCGCGCAGTCGAACTATGCCCGAGCCCGGCGATCTGCGGGAAGACGAACCACATCCAGTGGCTCGTCTTCCGCCCGCGCTTCAACTCGGCGAGCGCCCCGGCATAGGTGTCGCGCTGGGCGTCGACGAAGCGGTCGAGATCGTCGCTCATCACTTGGTCTCCGCGTACGCCGCCAACGCCCGTGCGCGCGCCGCGCCATGGTCGACGATCGGCTGCGGGTAGGTCTTGCCGAGCTCGACCCCTGCCGCCTTGAGCACCATCGGCGCGGCGGTCCACGGGGCGTGGATCGCGTCGTCGGGGAGCTTGGCCAATTCGGGCACCCATTCGCGGATGTACGCGCCGCCGCCGTCGAATTTCTCGCTCTGGCCGACGGGGGTGAAGATGCGGTTGAACGGCGACGAGTCGACGCCGGAGCCCATGACCCACTGCCAGCCGAGGCTGTTGTTGCCATAGTCGGCGTCGACGAGGCAGTCCCAGAACCAGCGCTCGCCGTGGCGCCAGTCGACCAACAGATGCTTGGTCAGGAACGACGCCGTGACCATCCGCATCCGGTTGTGCATCCAGCCGATCGTCCACAGCTGGCGCATCGCGGCGTCGACGATCGGGTAGCCGGTCCGCCCTTGCTGCCATGCGCGCAGCCCGTTGGGATCGTCGCGAAACGGAAACTCGGCGAACTGCGGGCGGTTGGGTTCGTCGCCAAGCCGCGGGTATTGCTGGACGATGTTCATCGCGAAGTCGCGCCAGCCGATCTCGCGGCGATAGCTGACAGGTCCCTCCCCGCGGCCGTCGATCGCCGCCCAGACCTGCGCCGGGCTGATCTCGCCGTGGTGGAGGTGCGGCGACAGCCGCGAGGTCAGCAGCTTGGCGGGGTAGTTGCGGCCGTGCTCATACTCGCCGGCGACGTCGGCGAAAGTGTCGAGCGCGGCGTGCGCCCCCGCCTCACCCGGGGTCCAGACGTCGAACCCGCCCGCCCAGTCGGGCTTGGTCGGCAGCAATTCCCAGTCGTCGAGGGCGTCGCTTTTCGGCGCCTCGGCAAAGTGGATCATCGGCGCCGGCTCGGGATCGCCCGGCGGCATCGCCCGCTGGAGCGCGGTCCAGAACGGGGTGAAGATCCGGTACTGCGCCCCCGACCCCGACCGCGTCGTCCCCGGCGGCACGAGGTACGCCCCATCGTGGAGCGTCAGGTCGAGCACCTCCGCCACCGCCGCCTCCTGCGCCACCGCCCACGGCTCGTAATGGTGGAGCGCGTGGACCGCGGTCGCGCCGCTCGCTTTCGCCACCGCCGCGAGTTCGGTCGCGGGCAGCCCGCGCCGCAGCACCAGCGCGCCGCCCATCTTCTTGAGGTCGGCAGCGAGCGCGGTCAGGCTGTAATGGAGCCACCAGCGCTGTGCCCCGCCGACGCGCCACTTGCCGGGCGTCTCGTCGTCGAGGACATAGACCGCGATCAACGGCCCGGCGTCGGCGGCTGCGCGCACCGCAGCCTGGTCGGCCAGGCGAAGGTCGTTACGGAACCAGACGATCTGCGGTGCGGCCATATTGTCTCCCTGTCCGGCGCGGTTTACGCCGAACGATCCGCAATCGTGAAAGCGCCAAATGCCGCGTCTCGCTTATGTCGATGGCCAGATTCTCCCGCTCGCCGAGGCGTCGGTCCCGGTCGAGGACCGCGGGCTGCAGTTCGCCGACAGCGTCTATGAGGTCTGTGCCATCCTCAACGGCCGGCTGCTCGACTGGCCGCTCCACCTCGCGCGGCTCGGCCGCAACCTCGGCGAGCTAAGCATCGCCGCGCCGATGGCCGACGCCGCGCTAAACCTCGTCGCGCGGCGGCTGATCGCGGCGAACCGGGCGACCGAGGCATTGCTCTACATCCAGGTGTCGCGCGGGACGGCGAAGCGCGACCACGGCTTCCCGAGCGCGCGGCGGCCGACGCTGGTGATGACGGTGCGCCCGTTCGATTTCGCACAGAGGGTCGGGCAACAGGCGAAGGGCGTCGCGGTGATCGGCGTCGCCGACCAGCGCTGGGCGCGTTGCGACATCAAGACGACCGGGCTGCTGGCGAACGTGCTGGCAAAGCAGGAGGCGCGCGACGCTGGCGCGTTCGAAGCGTGGCTGGTGCGCGACGACGGCGCCGTCACCGAGGGCGGATCGACGAATACGTGGATCGTTGATGCCGGCGGGACGATCGTCACGCACCCGATATCGCCGCGCATCCTGCCCGGGGTCATGCGCGCGGCGGTGATCGAGGCGGCGCTGGCTGCAGGGATGCCGCTGCTCGAACGGCCATTCAGCCTCGACGAAGCGCGCGGGGCGGCGGAGGCGTTCATCACCTCGACGACGGTGCCGGTGCTTCCGGTCGTCCGCATCGATGGTCATGCAATCGGCAAGGATGCCCCCGGCTCGGTCGCCGTTAAACTCGCTGCAGCGATCTGGGAGCGGATCGCCAGCCAGACTGGCTACCGGCCCTGACGCTTAGTCCATCGGCGGCGGTGGCATCATGCCATCGGGGCCGCCGCCGCGCTTGCGCATCTCGGCCATCCGATTGTCCATCCGCGACCGCATCGCGCGCGCATCGGCCACGAAAGCGCGACGATCGGCGAGCGAGAGTTGCTGGAAGGCGACGAGAAGTGCGCCCTGCTGCTTGAGCTTGGCGGCGCTTGCCGCCTCGCGCTCGTCGTCCATTGCGCGTTTCAGGGCGAGCGGATCGAGCCGGTCGGCGTCGAGCACCGCAAGCATCCGGTCGCGCGCTGCCTTGGTCGCGGCGTGGACCATGTGCGGGTCGGTGCTCTTCATCGCCGCCAGCATCGTTGCCCGTCCGGTGTCGCTCATCGCGCCGAACAATGGCTGGCCGCGCGGCCCGCGCCACGACGAATGCCTGCCATAGGTATCGGGCGCATCGCTCGGCGGCGGCATCTGCGCCAGCGCCGGGACCGTCGCCCCGAGCATAAGCAGGGCAACAAGCGCGCGTTTCATAGGAGGTGTTCCTCGTCGGGAGTGAGCGTAAAGACCTGCTCGAACGCGGCTTCGTCGGACAAGGTCGCAACCGTGACACGTGGTGCCGCCGTCGACGGTGTAATCTCAGTCGGCGTCAGCAGGACGATCGCCGCAGCGAGTGAAGCGGCGATGCTCCCGCCCGCGGCCCAGCGCATGAACGAGCGCGGCTGGCGCATCGCCGCCGCCGCGGCCATCCGGGCGTCGCCGTTGCGAACCGGACGGCACGCCCAGCTGGTCAGATCAACGTCGAGCTTGCGGGCCTCGGTAAGCGCCGCTTTTAACGCCGGGTTGCCGGCGATGACCGCCAGCGCCGTCGCGCGCTCGGCATCGGGCCAGCGCGCGGTGTCACCGCCATAAGCAGCGATGATCTCGGCGGCGCGGTCGTGGAAGTATCCTGTCGGCTCGGTCATGGCTTGTTCCGGGATTCGGGCCGGTCGCTGTCGAGCAACCTAGCAAGTTCTATACGTGACCGTGCCAATAATCCCTCGACCGCCTTGGGTGTCGTCTCGAGAGTCACCGCAATCTCGGCCATGCTTGCGCCTTCGCCGTGAAATAGCGTGATCGCGGCGCGCTGGCGTGGATTGAGGCTGGCCATCGCGGCATCGACGCGGCGGGCGCGGGCATTGGCGACGCTTGCCTCGAACGGGTCCGGCAGGTCGCTGGGGACGGTCGCCGCCGCCTCGATCGGCGCGACGATCTTGAAGCGGCGGCGGCGGTCGAGGCACTGATTGACGAGGATGCGGCGGAACCAGCCGTCGACCGATCCGCGCGCCGGATCGAAACGCGCCGCCTCGGTCCACATCTTGGTCAGCGCGCCCTGGAGCGCATCTTCGGCCTCGGTGCGATCGTTGAGGACGCGCGTCGCGATGCGCAGGCACGGGCCGTAGAGCCGGCCGACCAACGTTTCGAACGCTCGCCGGTCGCCGGTGGCGACACGCGCCATCAGAAGTGCGGGATCATCGATCATCTGCAGCATTGCCGCAGTTACGCGGTTGACGCCGCAAAACCCCCGGAAGTTCCCCCAGGCAGCTCCCGGTTCAAACCGTGTGAAAGTCCTTCGCAGCGATTTCCCAGCTCTGGCCCTTGCGGATCAGTGCGTTGAGGTCGGTCGGCTTGCCGGCGCTGGCGGTCTTGTTCTGCTCGACGACCGCCGCCTCGAACGACGGCGCCGGGCTGCACCAGATGACGCCGAGCGCAATCGGGAACGGGCCGAACTCCATGTCGATCAGCATCTGCGCTTGGACGCGGTTATACTCGTCGTGGACGAGGACGCCCGAGACGTCGCCGTCGACGATATCGATGACCGACAGCGTCATCGTCGCCGGATCGAAGCCGATGCCCTTGGTCCCCGCGCCGTAGACCAAAGGCTGGCCGTGGACGACGTTCAACTGGTTCATCGGCGCGTTCTTCTTGTCGGTGAAGGCGTCGAACACCGCGTCGTTGTAGACGATGCAGTTCTGGAAGATCTCGACGAAGCTCGTCCCCTTGTGCGCGTGCGCGCGCTTGAGGATCTCGGGCATCGCCTTCTGCGCGGTGTCGATCGTCCGGGCGATGAAGCGCGCGCCCGCGCCGAGCGCGAAACCGCACGGCGACGCGGGACGATCGACCGAGCCGAACGGCGTCGACGGTGAACGCGTGCCGATCCGCGAGGTCGGCGAATATTGCCCCTTCGTCAGGCCGTAGATCTCGTTGTTGAACAGCAAAACCTGGCAGTCGAGGTTGCGCCGCAGCAGGTGGAGCATGTGGTTGCCGCCGATGCTGAGGCCGTCGCCGTCGCCAGTGATGATCCAGACGTCGAGCTCGGGATTGGCCAGCTTGATCCCCGTCGCCACCGCCGGCGCGCGCCCGTGGATCGTGTGGAAGCCGTACGTCTCCATGTAATAGGGAAAGCGCGACGAGCAGCCGATGCCGGAGACGAACACCGTCTTTTCCGGCGGCGTCCCGATCTCGGGCATCGTCCGCTGGACGGCTTTAAGGATCGCATAGTCGCCGCACCCGGGGCACCAGCGGACTTCCTGATCGGTCTCCCAGTCCTTGGGGACGGTGATGCGGGTCATGTCGTTCATGCGCTGGCTCCTCCGAGCGCGGCATCGATCGCCGCCTCGATCTCGCTGATCTTGAAGGGGTGGCCGCTGACCTTGTTGAGCGGCTTCGCGTCGACGAGGAACTGGTCGCGGAGCACGGTCTTCAACTGGCCGGTGTTCATCTCCGGCACGATAACCTTGTCATACCCGCGCAGCAGCTCGCCGAGGTTCGACGGCAGCGGCCAGATGTGGCGGATATGGATGTGGGCGACGTCGAGGCCTTTTGCCCGGGCGCGCTGGACGCCCTTGCGGATCGGGCCGTAGGTCGAGCCCCAGCCGACGATCGCCAGCTTGCCCGACGTCGGCCCCTGGTCGACGTCCTGGAGCGGGATGTGCCGCGCGATGTTGGCGATCTTGTCGCGGCGGATGTCGGTCATCGCCTGGTGGTTGTCGGCTTCGTAGTTGATGTTGCCGGTTTTGACGCCCTTCTCGATGCCGCCGATGCGGTGGGTCAGCCCGGGGGTGCCGGGCTTGATCCAGACGCGCGCGAGCGTGTCGGGGTCGCGGCTGTAGGGGTTGATCCGGCCCTCGGCCGGGACCTCGGTGTGGAACTTGACCGGGAACGGGGCAAAGCTCGCCATGTCGGGGACGCGCCACGGCTCGGCGGCGTTGGCGATATAGCCGTCGGTCAGGACCATGACCGGGGTCATGAACTGCGTCGCGAGGCGGCACGCCTCGATCGCGACCTCGAAGCAGTCGCTCGGCGAGCGCGAGGCGATCACGACCAGCGGGGCGTCGCCGTTGCGGCCATAGACCGCCTGATACAGGTCGCTCTGCTCGGTCTTGGTCGGGAGCCCGGTCGACGGCCCGCCGCGCTGCGAATTGACGATGACCAGCGGCAGTTCGGTGATGATCGCGAGGCCCATTGCCTCGCCCTTGAGCGCGATGCCGGGGCCGCTCGACGAGGTCACGCCGAGGCTGCCGGCATAGCTCGCGCCGATCGCCGATGCGATCGCGGCGATCTCGTCCTCGGCTTGGAAGGTGGTGACGCCGAACTCCTTGAGCCGCGCCAGCGCGTGCAGGATCGGCGACGCCGGCGTGATCGGGTACGAGCCGAAGAACATCGGCAGGTTGGCGAGCTTCGCCCCCGCGACCAGCCCGAGCGCGAGCGATTCGCCGCCGGTGACGGTGCGGTAGAAGCCCGGAGCCGACGACGACGCATCGACCGCGAACTGCTTGAGCGGACCGTCGAGTTCGGCGGTCTCGCCATAGGCATGACCGGCGTTGAGCGCCGCCGCGTTCGCCTGTGCCAGCACCGGGTTCTTCGAGAATTTGCTCTTGAGCCACTCGATCAGCGGATCGCGCTCACGGTCGAACATCCACAGCGCGAGGCCGAGCGTCCACATGTTCTTGCAGCGCAGCGCTTCCTTGTTGCCGAGCCCGAACGGCTTGACGGCTTCGAGCGTCTGGCGGCTGATGTCGAACGCCATCACCTGCCACTTGGCGAGGCTGTTATCCTCGAGGGGATTCGCCGTGTAGCCCGCCTTGGCAAGATTGCGAGCGGTGAACTCGCCGCTGTCGATGATGACGAGCCCGCCGGGGCGGAGGTCAACAACGTTGGTCTTGAGCGCCGCCGGGTTCATCGCCACCAGCACGTCGGGTTCGTCGCCCGCAGTCTCGATGCCGTTCGCGCCGAAGTTGATCTGGAACGCCGAGACGCCGAAGGTCGTCCCCTGCGGCGCGCGGATCTCGGCGGGGAAGTCGGGGAAGGTCGAGAAGTCGTCACCGGCGAGCGCGGTCGACAGGGTAAACTGTCCGCCGGTCAACTGCATGCCGTCGCCGCTGTCACCGGCAAAGCGGACGACCATCGTTTCGGCGTGGGTCTTGGGAGCGGCGGGCTTGATCGTCGGCTCGTCGAATGCAGTCTGCAGTGCAGTCGCCATTAACAGTTTCCGGATGTCATGATGGGCCGGGTCTACTCCCCGCCACGCAGCGGGTCCAAGTAGTTTTTCTGTAGCGCATTCATTGCGCCCCCCATCGCGATTAGCGAGCGCGCGTGCCGCATCGCCACCGCCTCGCGGTCGGTCCCATAGCCGCCGCCCAGCGTCGAGGCGACCGGCACGCCGCGATTGAAGCCCGTCTCGACGACGAAACGGTCGCGGGCGGCCAGTCCGTCGTCGCTCAGCGCCAGCCGCCCGAGGCGATCGTCGACATGCGGATCGACCCCGGCCTGGTACAGCACGAGCCCGGGACGATGCGTATCGAGGAACGCCGGCAGTTCGTCAGCGAGGACGGCGAGATAGTCGGCGTCGCTCATGCCGTCGGGCAGTTCGACGTCGCGCGTCGACACCTGCTTGCGCACCGGGAAGTTCTTCGCCGCGTGCATCGACAAGGTCACCGCGTCGCTCCGCCCGGCGAAGATCGCCGCTGTCCCATCGCCCTGGTGGACATCGAGATCGACCACCGCCAGCTTCGCCACCCGCCCCTCGGCAAGCAGTCGCGCCCCGGCGACGGCAAGGTCATTGAAGATGCAATAGCCCGCCCCGCCCTCGGGCAGCGCGTGGTGGCTGCCCCCGGCGCTGTTCGCCGAGAAGCCGGTTTCGAGCGCGATCCGCGCCGCGAGATACGTCCCGCCGATCACCAGCCGCGACCGCCGGACCATCGCCGCGGTCACCGGAAAGCCGATCCGGCGCTCCTGCTCGCGGGTCAGCGTGCCGTCGAACACCGCCGCGACATAGGCGGGATCGTGCACCGCCTCGATCCACGCGCGCGGCGCCGGATCGGGGGCGTGCGCCGTGATGTCCGCAGCGAGTCGCTCTAGTGCCACCATCAGCAGCCCGTACTTGTCCATCGGGAAGCTGTGCCCCGGCGGCAGCGGCGTGACATAGTCGGGGTGGTGGACGAGCGCGAAGGTCATCGCGCTCGCGGCCCGCTAGTTCCGCACCTCGCCGAGTTCGCGCAGCCGCTTGCGGTACGACGCAGCGATGCACGCGCGGTCACGACAGCTCTGCCGGGCATTGAGGAAATTTGTCTCGCCATGATGGATCCGCTGCACCGTTACCGGATCGGAGCTGCGGTCAAGCGCGGCAAATCGCGACGTCAGCTGGCGGTCGAGCGCCGCGAGGTTCGCATCGGAACAGATCGCGGCGGTGACGTCGTTGCGCGCCCGCCGGCAGTTCAGGCTGGAGGCTCGCGTCGCATTGCCGCCAGCGTTTGACGCAACGCGGGATGGCACGGCGGATCGTGCCGGTGCGTGCTGTCGATTAAATGCCCGCTGGTCGTTCCTGCGCTGCCACCAGGTGCGCCGGGTGCCGGGTCGGGCGTGCCGCTTGAGGTTCGCCTCGTGCGTGATCTTCGGACGGGCGGCAGCGACCGGCGCAAAGTTGCGCAAACGTTGAGACGGATTCGACCACGCCCGATCCAGCTCGACGGCGTTCTGCCCCCCGGCGGTCGACGGTGCCGGCGTGGCGGCTTGCGGTTGCGCCGGCTTCGCTATGTCAGGAACGGTCGCAGTCACAGGAGGCAGCGTGCGCGACTGCTGCGGCGGCGCGGGCAAGACAACCGAGGCAACCGGCGCCGCGACCGGAGAACCGAGATTAGCTCGAGCCAGCCAGCCGATCGCCGCGGCCGCGATCAGCGCAATGGCAGCAAACAGCGCCCATAGCGGCGCGACACGCCGAGACGTCGCGGATGCCGAGGGCGCGACCGATGGTGACGGTCGCGTGAGCGGCGGCGGGGTAACGGAACTTTCGGTCCCCGCTACTGGCCGGGCCCGGTAGGCCGATCCCGCCCAATGATCGAATGATGTCGATGACCGCGGCTCGCGGTTGTCGGCAATCGGCGCCATCGGCAGGACATCTTCGTCGCTGGCCAAGCGGCGTTCGCGACCGGTCCCGAATAGCTCTTCCGCGCGACGGCGGCGCCAATCCTCGTTTCCCATCGACGAACCTCCGCCCCCAATGCCTCATCATTATCGCGTTGGTAACGTGATCGCGGTCAAAGGGTTGCGCTCCTCGGCGGCCAAGCCATCGCCGAAAAGCCTGTCCTACACGCAGCAGAATAGCTTAGCCTCGCTCGATGAAGCCGGCTCACCCTCCCCGCGACAATCGCAGCCTGCCCGCCGGCGGACGACGGTGCCTGGTCGAGCAGTGTGGACTTCCGCGCAAGACGGGGTGTGGACTTCCGGATTTCATCGTCCGGGCAATTCGGCGAACGACCCCCGCGTCGTGTGGACTTAGTGGACTTCCGGCAACCGGCCGCTCCGGACCGTGGCCCCGCATCGTGAAATCATCGGCCGAAACCACCCCCGCGTCGTGTGGACTTAGTGGACTTCCGACCGCGAGCGGGTCCAGCCGGGCGGTCGCGTCCGATCAGACGCGGCTCAAATACTGCTGCAAAACACCTCCGCTTCGTGTGGACTTAGTGGACTTCCACGGCCTGCCGATGGGTCGGCGCGTCGGCACTTGGCGGCGGCGGTCCGGCGCGTCTATGCTGCCCGAAAACCTTGGGAGACCATGACCGTGCCCTTCGTCCGTCCTGACGTCGCCAACCTGCTCGCGATGCTCGCCAGCGCTCCCGGCCCGAAGATGGAGGAGGGCGACCCTGCGACCGCCCGCCAGATGATGCTGATGATGGGGCAGATCGCCGAGCTGCCGCGCGGCGAAATCGCCCATGCCGCCGACTTCACGATCCCATCGCCGCACGGCCATGCGATCCCGGCGCGCGCGTATAGCGCGGCCACCAACCCCGGTCCGGGTCCCGTCCTCGTCTATTTCCACGGAGGCGGCTGGGTCATCGGCGACCTCGAAACCCACGACTCGCTGTGCGCCGAGATCGCCCGCGTCGCCGGGATGACCGTGGTCAGCGTCAACTATCGCCTCGCCCCCGAGCACCGCTTCCCCGCCGCGACCGAAGACTGCCTCGCGGCGATGCGCTGGCTTGCCGAAACCCCGATGCCGGTCGGCCATGCCGTCACCGGGCTGATCCCGGCAGGCGACAGCGCCGGCGGCAACCTCGCGGCGGTCGTCGCGCAGGAGCTGGGAGGCAAATTGCCGGTGCCGATCCTGGCGCAGTGGCTGATCTATCCCGGCGTCGACATGACCGCCAACACCGGCTCGATGCAGGAATTCGCCGAGGGCTACCTCCTGACCAATGGCGGCATGCGCTGGTTCACCGAGCATTATATGGGGTCCGAGCCCGACCTGGCGCATGCTTATGCCTCGCCGCTCCACGCCGCGTCGCTCGCCGGTCTGCCCCCAGCGATGGTCTTCACCTGCGGGCTCGATCCGCTGCGCGACCAGGGCCGGGCTTATGCGGTGAAGCTGGTCGCCGCCGGGGTGCAGGTCGTGTTCCGCGAGGCGGCGGGGCAGATCCACGGCTGCATGACGCTGCGCCAGGCGATTCCGAGCACGCAGGGCGACCTCCACGCCTGCCTCGCGGCGCTGCGGGTGATGGTCGACGAGGCGCTCGCGGCGCAACCCGCGATGGCGATTACCGCCGAATGAGCGCCGCGAACGATCGGGTTCATCCCTCGGGCCTCCCCTACCGCGCCGGCGTCGGCATCATGCTGCTCAATGCCGAGGGCAAGGTGTTCACCGGCCAGCGCCTCGATTCGAAGCTCGAGGCGTGGCAGATGCCACAGGGTGGGATCGATCCGGGCGAGGAGCCGCTGACGACCGCGTTCCGCGAGCTCGCCGAGGAAACCGGGATCACCAAGGCTGAGGTGCTCGGCGAGTCGCGCGACTGGCTGTATTACGATCTGCCCGACGCACTGATCGGGACGATCTGGAAGGGTCGCTATTGCGGCCAGCGGCAGAAGTGGTTCGCGATGCGCTTCACCGGCACCGATGCCGACGTCAACATCGCCACCGAGCATCCCGAATTCCGCAGCTGGCGCTGGTCGACCCTGCCCGAACTGTCGTCGCTGATCGTGCCGTTCAAGCGCGAGCTGTACGAGGCGGTGCTCGCCGAATTCGCCGGGCTGATCGGGTCTAGAACGCCAGCGTGACGCTGCCGACGACGGCATCTGCGGTAGCGTGGCGGAAGAACGGGGCGACGGTATTTGGTACATCGTTCCCGATGTATTTTACCCCTATGGTGAACAGACCGAGCCGAAAGTCGACCCCGGCACTATAGTCGATCTTGGTCCGTCCGAGGTCGAACGCCCCCTTCTCACGCCCGACCGACGCCTTGATCGTGACCGGCGTCAGGGGGATGCCGACCGCTGCCTTAGCATAGGTGTACAGGTTGCCTCCGGCGACCCCGGCCTGGCCGGGGGCATAGTTCGCCCCGAGCGTCACCGTCGCCGGGCCGAGCGACCCGGCGAGCGAGCCGAACACCTCGGCCTCGGCCGGGCCATGCCGGGGGTAGATGTAGGTGATGACTCCCACCGATGGGGTCAGCAGGCCGATGGTGCGGCTATAGCCAGCCGAAAGGTCGACCTCGGCATCGGTCCCGCGGTCGCGCCGCAGGTCACGCGGGCGGCTCGTCGACACCGCCTCCGCCCCGGCGAACCAGCCTGCGAGGCCTGCCTGGACACTGGCATCGGCGACCGGCTGGCGGTCACTGAGTGACACTCCGCGGGAGCGATAGTCGCTGAGCAGGGCCGCCGAGGCGTCGATCTCGACCGCCTTCGCCGGGCCGGTCGCCGCCAAAGCGACAAGGACCGCGCATATCGTTTTGGTGGTGTTGCCCGGGCGCAACAACGGCCGGGAACAGGGGCGACTTTGAACCGCGATGGCATGCATAATTAACAGGCAACTGCGCCGCGCTGGCTCAAAAAGCAAGCAGCGGCGCAGTCCCTGGACCCTAGAACAGGACGCCGAGTTCGAGGACCCCACGGACCTGCGAGGTGTCGTTGCCGAGCTTGCCGAACGCCGATCCGGCAGTGGCGTGGATTGCCTTGACGTACGACCCTTCGGCCCGGACGAAGAAGATCTTGTACTGGTAGGTCGGGCTGACGGTGATCGAATAGGCGTCGCTCCCGGTGCCGTACAGGAAGCTCGCCGCGGTGCCGCCACGGGTGCCCGACGAACTGACATACTCGCCGCGGACCGGCAGGCTGAACTCGGGGGTAAAGCTGTACTTGGCAAGGATCGCGCCGCCGATCGTCGATGCCGAGGTCGTGCCGAACTGCGGGACCAGGCCGTCGACATGGGTGTACTGGACGTACGGCTGGATCAGCCAGGGCCCATCGGTGTGGGTCAGGATGAGGTTGTAGATCGAGCTGTTGTTGAGGATGCCCGGGGTCGAGACGGTCGACTTGGTCGTCGTCTTGGTGTTGCCGCTCGCGGCGAAGGCGAGGACGTTCTTCGGGTCGATGGTATAGGCGACCGACCCCGACACGGTGCTGTACTTCGACGAGTAGAAGCCGTCGTTAAGCGAGACCGAGAACGCCAGCGGCCCGGCGGTGTAGTTGGCCTGGACGCCCTTGCTGACGGCGGGCTCGAGGTTCCACAGCAAGCCACGGTCGATGTTCATGTTTTCGAAGGTGAAGGTGTACTCGGCGCCGATCAGCGTCGGCATCTTGCCCGCCTGGATCGAGAAGTTGGCGGTCGGCGCGATCTTGATGAACGCCTGCGGCAGCGGCCCGAAGGTCGAGTCGGTCACCCTCGTGGCGCGGGTATACGGCGTGCCGAGCGAGGGCAGCGAATAGACACCGGCCTGGAGGTAGAACTGGAACACGCCGTCGATCTTCTGGATGAAGACCTGCCCGTTGCTGAGGTCGCCGTACGCGCCATGGTCACCCGCGCCGGTGACGGCATGATCCTGGAAGCGGGCGATGCCCGAGGCGACGCCGGTGACATAGACCTTGCCGAAGCCGCCGAGGTCGAAGTTCAGCGGCGCGCTATTCCCGGCGAGCGGCCCGGTGATGGCCGGCGACAGGACCGGCGCGGCGGGGGCGGCGGCGGGCGGGGTCGCGGCGACGGCTGTGTCCTGTGCGAAGGCCGGCTGTGCGACGGCTGCGATTGTCAACATGGTCCCGGCCAGAAGGTGCTTGTTCATCATTCTCTCCCTGCTCTGCGTTGGCTCCGACGCAAGCGCCGGGGTTAACGGCTTGTGCAGTGCAACAACCGTGCCAGACAAAGGGAGATTGGGAGGCCGACATAAGGGCGGCATAAAAAAAGGCCGGTGGCGAACCACCGGCCTAGTAAAATCCTTGGGGAGGATCGCCTTTCGGCAAGTTTGTTGTGCACTGCAGCAAAGGCATTTGCAAGAACTATTTTGCTTTTTGTACGCTACTTGGCGACGTTCCGCGTCCGTTCTATAGCCACCCCATGAGCGACCTGTTTGCCGCGACCGCGGCCTCGACCGACTATGACGCCAGCCACATCGAGGTCCTCGAGGGCCTCGAACCGGTGCGCCGCCGCCCCGGCATGTACATCGGCGGAGTCGACGAGCGCGCGCTCCATCACCTTGCCTCGGAGGTCCTCGACAATGCGATGGATGAGGCGGTCGCCGGGCACGCCACCAGAATCGAGGTCACCCTCGACGCCGGCGACCGGCTGACGATCGTCGACAACGGCCGGGGCATCCCGGTCGACGAGCATCCCAAATACCCCGGCAAGTCGGCGCTCGAGGTGATCATGACGATGCTCCACTCGGGCGGGAAGTTCTCGGGCAAGGCCTACGCCACCAGTGGCGGGCTTCACGGCGTCGGCATCTCGGTGGTCAATGCCTTGTCGTCGGAGCTGACGGTCGAGGTCGCTCGCAACAAGGCGTTGTTCCGCCAGACCTTTTCGCGCGGCCTGCCGACGTCGTCTCTAGAAAGCTTGGGCGCGGTCACCGGGCGGCGCGGCACATCGGTCGCCTTCACCCCCGACACCCAGATCTTCGGCGACGACGCCCACTTCAAGCCGGCCCGCCTGTACAAGCTCGCCCGGTCGAAGGCGTATCTGTTCCGCGGCGTCGAGATCCGCTGGAAGTGCGACCCCGACCTGATCACCGACGCGACCCCGGCGGCAGCGACCTTCCAGTTTCCCGGCGGCCTCGCTGACCATCTGACCGAACAGCTCGGCGACCGCGAGCTCGTCGTCGGCGAATTGTTCGCCGGGCGCGCCGACCTGCCCGAGGACCGCGGCTCGGTCGAATGGGCCGTGGCGTGGCCGATGTGGGGCGACGGCGCGACGAGCTATTACTGCAACACCGTCCCGACCCCTGACGGCGGCACCCATGAAGCCGGACTTCGTGCTGCACTTGCGAAGGGAATAAAGGGGTTTGCCGGACTGATCGGCCAGAAGAAGGCGACCGACCTCGCTCCCGAGGATGTCATGACCGGCGCCGAGCTGATGCTGTCGCTGTTCATCCGCGATCCGCAGTTCCAGAGCCAGACCAAGGACCGGCTGACCAGCCCCGAGGCAGCGCGGCTCGTCGAGACCGCGGTCCGCGACCATTTCGATCATTGGCTGACGGGCAACGAGGGCCGCGCCCGCACCCTCCTCGGCGTCCTGCTCGAGCGGATGGACGACCGCCTGCGGCGCCGCGCCGACCTCGCCAACCAGCGCAAGACCGCGACCAACAAGCGCAACGTCCGCCTTCCGGGCAAGCTGACCGATTGCACCCGCAGCGACCCCGTCGGCACCGAGGTGTTCATCGTCGAGGGCGACTCGGCCGGTGGATCGGCGAAGCAGGCGCGCGACCGGACGACCCAGGCGGTGCTGCCGATCCGCGGCAAGATCCTCAACGTCGCCAGCGCCAATACCGCCAAAATCCTCGCCAACACCGAGGTCGGCGACCTCATCCAGGCGCTCGGCTGCGGCACCCGCGACCGCTACGACCCGGCGGCGCTGCGGTACGAGAAGGTCGTCATCATGACCGACGCCGATGTCGACGGGGCGCATATCGCAACGCTGCTGATGACCTTCTTCTTCCAGGAGATGCCCGGGCTGGTCCGCGACGGGCATTTGTATCTCGCCCAGCCGCCGCTCTACCGCATCGCCCACGGCGGAACGGTCGCCTATGCCCGCGACGACGCCCATCGCGAAGAACTCAAGCGTACGGTGTTCAAGGGCAAGTCGAACCTCGAGATCGGCCGTTTCAAGGGGCTAGGCGAGATGGCGTCGGCGCAGCTCAAGGAAACGACGATGGACCCGACCAAGCGGACCCTGCTCCGCGTGACGATGCCCGCCGATTACGACGCCCGCGCCGACGTCAAGGATCTCGTCGAGCGACTGATGGGCCGCCACCCCGAACACCGCTTCGCCTTCATCCAGGCCAGCGCGCGACAGGTCGAGGCCGAGGCGATCGACGCCTGAACCCCGCCCGTCAATTGCTGTGTCGCCGCGACCAAGCGCCCTATTAGCGGCGCCCGCCGTCGATGCTCCACGCGCCCGGCCCGGCGACCGACAAATACAGGAAGATGAAGCAGAACAGGATCGCCGGCTCGCCGTGGTTGATCGCGGGGTACGGGCTCGACGGGGCGTGCGCCATGAAATAGGCGACCGCCATTTGACCGGCGAGGAGGAACGCGACCGGGCGGGTGAACAGGCCGAGGAGGATGAGGAGGCCACCGACGAACTCGAGGACGCCGGCGACGCCGAACAACCCCATCAGCGGGACCTTGCCCGGAGGTGCTCCGGCAGGGAAGCCGAACAGCTTGATCATGCCATGCTCGACATAGAGCAACGCAGTCATGACCCGCAGTGCCGCGAGCACTTTCGGTGCGTGCGCGTTGAAACCCCGTGTTGCCATCGCCTTGGTCCCTCCGTTCAATCGGGTGCGACGATAGCGTACGACAGCGCACCGGGATAGGGTCGGATGCGGAACGGTCGCGGGGTACCGGCAAGCGCTCGCCGGGACGACCAGCGCGCATCGCGACGCCGCCCGCTTACTTCATTCCCATCATGTGAACGATGCCGAGGAATACCCAATACAGCACGCCGGCGATCGCCATCGCGGCGGGGAGCGTCGTTACCCATGCCAGCGCGATGTTGCGGACGGTCGATGCCTGCAACCCGGCGCCGTCGGCGACCATGGTTCCCGCGACGCCGCTCGACAGGATGTGGGTGGTCGACACCGGCATGCCCTTGAACTGAGCCAGCAGGATCGTCGACGCCGCCATCAGTTCGGCCGCTGCGCCCATGCCATAGGTCAGGTGCGTCTTGCCGATCTTCTCGCCGACGGTGACGACGATCCGCTTCCAGCCGATCATCGTGCCGAGGCCGAGGGCGAGCGCGACGGTGATCTTGACCCACGGCGGGATGAAGCGCGTGCCGGTCTCAAGCAGCTTCTGATAGTCCTTGAGTACCTTTTCGCCGCCGTTCGGGAACGCCGCCTTGGCCTTGTCCTCGTCCTTGGTCATCAGGCGAAGCGTGTCGTAGACGACGTACATCTCATTGCGCAGGTTCTTGGTCGCGGCCGCGGGGACATGCTTGATCGAGCCGTAGTTCTTGAGGTCGGCAGTGATCTGCGACGAGGTCGCGTCGAGCGCGGCAAAGACCTTGGGATCGTCGGTCTTCTTGGTCCGCAGCGCGTCGCGCAGGGTCGCGTTGGCCTGGTCGGGGGCAATGGTGATGCCATTCGACCTGGTACGGAACACCATCTGCGCGGCGGCGGCGGCCTCGACGAACTTCGGGGTCGAGCCGTCGGGCATCGTCCGGTTGAGCGCATAGGCGGTCGGGGCGACGCCGATCAGGATCAGCATGATCAGCCCCATGCCCTTCTGGCCGTCGTTACCGCCGTGGGCGAACGACACCGCGGTGCAGGTGAAGATCAGCAACGCGCGGATGCCCTTGGGCGGCGGCGCGTTGCCCTTGGGCTCGGCGTAGAGCTGGGGATCGGGAACGACCTTCTTCATCAGCTTGAGCAGGAGGTACGACCCGCCGAAGCCGATCAGCGGGCTGATCAGCAGGGCGAGCAGGACGTTGGTCGCCTGGCTCCATTCGACGCCCGAGGTGCCCCCCGGACCCGACAGCAACTGGTTGGCGAGGCCGACGCCGAGGATCGAGCCGATCAGCGCGTGGCTCGACGAATTCGGCAGGCCGAACCACCACGTCCCGAGGTTCCACGTCACCGCCGCGAGCAGCAGGGCGAAGATCATCGCGTAGCCGCCGGCGCTGCCGACGTTGAGGATCAGGTCGACGGGCAGCAGGGTGATGACGGTGTAGGCGACCGCGCCGGTCGAGGTCATGACGCCGATGAAGTTCCAGCAGCCCGACCAGATCACCGCGAAAACCGGCTTGAGCGAGTGGGTGTAGATCACCGTCGCGACGGCGTTGGCGGTGTCGTGGAAGCCGTTAACGAATTCGAAGCCGAGGGCGATCAGTAGCGCCAGGCCGAGAAAGGCGAAGGCGCCGAGCGCGAGCGTCTCGCCGACCTGCTGCGTGTCGCTGAAGATGCTGTAGCCGGCGAAGACCAGACCGGCGACGAGGACGAGGAGGAAGCCGATCGTCGCGCCGGGATGCACCTTGTGGTCCATCGCCACCCGCGCCGCCGGGGGGTCACCATGCGTCGTCGCATTCGCCGTCGTTGCCATCGCCGGAGCTCCTTCGAGTCGGCGTCACTGTGGCGGCCAAAGATTACAAAGCGATGACGGCGCAGTGACTTAGTTAACGCGTCAGCGCCTCGACGAGCGCGCGGACCTTGACCTGCCGCCACTGCGGGGTCGGCGCGACGAGCCAATAGCCGGCGAGCGCGGGCTCGGGGTCGCCAAGCGTGACGACGGTGTCGGTCGTGGCGGCGAGGAGGACCGGGACGCGGGCGACGCCGAACCCTGCGGCTGCCGCATCGATCGCCAGCCCGGCATCGGCGACGGTCAAGGCGACGGTGCCGCCAGCAGGCCAGCCCGCGCCGGGATGGTCGATCCGCCGCTCGTGGTCGGCGTCGGGCGGGCCGACGACGACCATCGCCGCGTCGCCGAGCTGCTTGCCGTGGAGCCCCTCGACATCGGGAATCGGGCCGTAGGTCACCGCGAGGTCGAGGTTCGCCTGGGCAAAGTCGACGCCGTCATCGGCGGCGGTGACGACGAAGCGGATGTCGTGGTCGCGCGCATAAGCGGCGAGACGCGGGGTCAGCCAGCGCGCGGTGAAGTCACGCGGCGCGGCGAGCGTCAGCACCTTCGACCCTTGCGCGTCCTGGAGGATGCGGACCGACTCCTCGAACTCGAGGAACCCTGCCCGCAGCGCCGGCAGCGCGCGCTCTGCCTCGGGAGTCAGTTCGAGGTTGCGCGTCATCCGCTTGAACAGGACGGTGCCGAGGACGTCCTCGAGCGCGCGAACCTGCTGCCCGACCGCGGCGGGGGTGACCGCGAGTTCGTCGGCTGCCTTGGTGAAGGACAGGTGCCGGGCGGCGGCGTCGAACACGCGCAGCGCGTTGAGCGGAAGATGGGTCCGCTTCACGTCTGCTCCCTCCTCGGGGGGAAGCCGCGCGTCTTGATCCTCCCCGTCTTCGGGGAGGGGGACCGCCTCTTGGCGGTGGAGGGGCGGCGGAGCAAGCTCGGAGAGTGACTTCGCTCGACTGCCCCTCCACCATGCAAGGGCATGGTCCCCCTCCCCGAAGGCGGGGAGGATTTAGAAATGGCCCCCTTCCCGCGCGCCCTCAATTCAGCACCCGCTTCGCATCGGGGCGGTCGAGCGAAAACAGCGGGATTGCGACTTCGAACAGCGTCTCGCGGCTTGCCATCGCATAGCTTCCGGCCATCGTGCCGTGCGGCGTCGGCAGCGGGCAGCCGCTGACATAATCGTATGATCCGCCCGGAGCGATGATCGGCTGTTCGCCGACGACGCCCTCGCCGCGGACCTCCTCGACGCGGCCGCGGCCGTCGGTGATGATCCAGTGGCGCGCCATCAGCTGGACGTCGTCCTCGGTCCCGTTCTCGATGCGGACGTGGTAGCTCCACGCATATTCGCCCGCTTGCGGGTCGGACTGCTCGTCGAGGTAGCGCGGGGCGACGCGGACGGTGATGCCGGCGGTCGTCGCGGCGTAGGGGAAGAAGGCCTTCACAGCCCGACTCGCGTCAGCGCCTGGTCGAGATCGGCGATGATGTCGCGCGGATCCTCGAGCCCGACGGACAGGCGCAGCATGCCCTCGGTGATGCCCATCTCCTCGCGGTTGGCAACGGCGACGCTGGCGTGAGTGGTCGACGCTGGGTGGGTCATCAGCGAACGCGAGTCGCCGAGGTTGTTCGAGATGTCGATCAGCTCGAGCGCATCGAGCAGGGCGTGCGCCTGGACCCGGTCGGCGACGAACAGCGCGATGATCGTCCCGCCGCCCGACATCTGGCGCATCGCAAGGTCGTGCTGCGGGTGGCTGGCGAGCCCGGGGTAGAGCAGTTTCGGCACGCGGCCTTCGAGCGCGGTGGCGACTGCGGTGGCGTTCTCGACCGCACGGCGGACGCGCAGGTCGATCGTTTCGAGCGACTTCAACACGACCCAAGCATTGAACGCGCTGAGCACCGGACCGGTGTGCCGCGCCATCGCGAGATAGACGTCGTTGATCCACTGCGCGCTGCCGAGCACGGCGCCGGCGAGGACCCGCCCCTGCCCGTCCATGTGCTTGGTCGCCGAGTGGGCGACGACGTCGGCGCCCATCAGCATTGGCCGCTGCAGCACCGGCGAGGCGAAGGCGTTGTCGACGACGACGAGCGCGCCGGCGTCGTGGCCGATGTCGGACACCGCGGCGATGTCGACGATGTCGAGCGTCGGATTCGCCGGGGTCTCGAGGAAGAACGCCTTGGTGTTCGGTTTCCGCGCCTTCGCCCAAGCATCGTTGTCGCGCCCGTCGACGATCGTCGTCTCGATGCCGAAGCGTGGCAGGATCGTATCGACCAGCACCCGGCACGAGCCGAACAATGCCCGGCCCGCGACGAGGTGATCGCCCGCCGACAAATGGCTGAGCAATGCCGTCGACATCGCCGCCATGCCGGTCGCGGTGGCGCGGCACGCCTCCGCCCCTTCGAGCAGGCACAGGCGTTCCTCGAGCATCGCGTTGGTCGGGTTCTGCAACCGCGAATAGGTCATCCCGGGCTCTTCGCCGCGGAAACGCGCCGCTGCCTGCCCGGCGCTGTCGTAAGCATAGCCAGAGGTCAGGAAGATCGCCTCCGACGTCTCGCCATATTCGGACCGCGCGGTGCCGCCGCGGACGGCCTGCGTCGCGGGGTGCCATGTGGCGGTGACCGCCCGATCCTGTCCGGTAAAGCGCTTCATGGTCGTGGGCTTAGCGGGCGGGGCTTGGCCGCGTCAACGCGCCGTCCCTTATGTCGGGCGGTAAGCCTCGAATACGCGGCCAGTTCGGACCCGTATCGGGGGTTCGTCGCTTTAACCGTCGCGGGGGATTTCAACGCGGAAAGCGTAACCCGACGTGTCAGCCCCTCGTACCGAACTTCGATCATGGTCGCCGTGGCACACCGGGGGGGCGCTTGTCCTCGCGGCGTGCCTCGTCGTGCCGGTGCTGACGATCCCGCGTCATATCCCGTTGACATATAACGAAGGCTGGAACGGTTATTTCGCGGCGCGGGCGATGTCCCCGGCACTCGGGCCGCTGTATCCGGGCGACGCGACGCTGGTCAGCAACAATTATCCGCCGCTGTCTTTCTACCTTGTCGGGCTCGCGGGGCGGCTGGCGGGCGACCCGATCGTCGCCGGTCGAATCGTCGCGCTGCTGGCGCTGCTCGCGAGCGGCGCACTTGTTGCGGTGATCGTGCGCCAGCTCGGCGGGCGGCCTCGCTGGGCGACTGCGGCTGGGCTGATCCTCGTCGCTTATGCCGTGATCTTCGCGGGCCAGTATGTTGCGACGGATGACCCGCAGTGGCTCTCGCACGCGGTCATGCTCGGCGGGGTGACGACGCTGCTAGCGAGCCTTCGCCCGATGCGCGTACCCGGCATCGCGGCGGCGGCGGCGCTGGTCGTCGCGGCGCTGTTTATCAAGCACAACCTTCTCGCCCTGCCCGCGGCGACGACGATTTGGCTGATCGCGACCGACCGGCGCGCGGCGGCGATCTGGTGCGCCTGTGGAGCCGTGGCGGCAGTCATCGCGGCGGCGCTCGCCTATGCCGCGTTCGGCGACGCGGTGGTCGACAGCGTCATCCACCACGGGCGGGTCTATGACGTCACCCGGGTGGTCAAGTCGTCGTGGTCGACTGCGCTGATGATGCCGCTCCTCGGCGTCGCGCTGCTCCTCAAGTGGCGGCGCGACACCGCGCTGGCCTTGCTGTTCGTCGCGATCGCGCTGCCGTTCGGGCTGATCCAGCGCGGCGGTGAGGGCGTCAGCTATAACGCGCAGTTCGAGGCGCTGATCGCGGTGTCGATCGCCGTCGGGCTCGCGCTGTCGCAGGTTCAACGGACCGGCCCGGTCCTCGCCGCGGCACTGTTGCCGGTGACGATCATGCTGCCATTCTACGCCGTCGCGCAGGCATCTGCTTTGGCGACCCTCGATGCGCGGACCGCATCGTGGGACGCGATCGAGACGCGAATTGCCGCCGCCCCCGGGCCGATCGCGTGCGAGTTGCTTGCGGCATGCTTCTGGGCGGGGAAGCCATTCGTGTGGGACTTCTTCAACGAAGGCCAGCGCATCCGCCTCGGCGCGCCGCTGGCGCCGCTGGCGACGCGCATCGCCAGCCACGACTTCGGCGCGATCGTCCTGACCCGCCTTCCCGGCTTCGTGACGAGTGACGGCGAGCGGCTGCCGCAACCGCTGCCGCGACTGATCGACGCCGCTTACGCCCCGGTCGCGACCGGACCCGACAATACCGCGTTGCTGCTTCCCCGGAGTAAACCTCGATGACGATCCATTCGCTCACGACGCAGCGCCAGACGACCCGGCCCGCGCCCGACCTCGGCTCGCCGCTCGCGCTTGCGGTCATCGTGCCGACGCTGAACGAGGCGGGCAATATCGCGGCGATGGTCGCTGGCCTCGATCGCGCGCTCGACGGGCTGGTCTGGGAAGCGATCTTTGTCGACGACGATTCGACCGACGGGACCGCCGCGTTGCTTCGGCAGATCGGGGCGTGCGACCGCCGCATCCGGGTGATCCAGCGGCTGGGACGACGTGGCCTCGCCTCGGCGGTGACCGAGGGGGTCCTTGCCACCGCCGCCCCGGTGATCGCGGTGATCGACGGCGACATGCAGCACGACGAGGCGCTGCTGCCCAAGATGTATGAGGCGGTGACCGGCGACGACGGTGAGGGCGGCTGCGACCTCGCGATCGGCAGCCGCTACGTCGAGGGCGGCGCGATGTCGGGCTTTACCGGGGTTCGGGAAATGATCAGCCGCACCGCAACGCGGCTGACCAACGCCACGCTCAAGACGACGATCGCCGACCCGATGAGCGGCTTCTTCGCCGCGCGCCACGATGCGTTCATGGCGAGCGCGCCGCGCCTGTCGAACATTGGCTTCAAGATCCTGATGGACGTCGTCGCGTCGAGCCCGGCGCCGCTGGCGATCCGCGAGATCCCCTACACCTTCCGCCCGCGCCACGCCGGGACGAGCAAGCTCGATCCGCGCGTCGCGCATGAGTTTCTCGTCCTGTTGCTCGAAAAGCTGCTCGGCCAGTACGTCCCGGTCCGCTTCCTGATGTTCGCCGGGGCCGGGCTGAGCGGGCTGCTGATCAACCTGACGGTGATCGGGATGCTGTTCCGCGATGCCGGCATCACCTTCGCGGTGGCGCTGCCGGCGGGCGTCGTCGCGGCGCTGGCGTTCAACTATATCCTCGCCAACACGCTGACGTATCGCGACCTGCGGCTGCGCGGGGCGGCCCTGCTGCGCGGCTTCTTCGGCTATGCCGCCGCCTGCTCGCCGGGCGCGATCGGCAACATCTTCGTCAGCACGCTGCTGTTCCGCGACGGCTCGACGTGGTGGGTGGCGTCGCTCGCCGGAGCGCTGATCGCGATGACGTGGACCTATGCCGCGACGCTTCTGCTCACCACCAAGCGGCGCGGGCGGGCCTGAAGCGTCGCGATCGCATTCAGCTAGCGACAATCCTGCTGCGCTGCGTCATTCTGTTTCAGTCTTGGGCTGAACCACCCGTTGAGCGTTGAAAAACAACGCGGTCGGAGCGGAAACCGGCTCCCGTCGTTCTATATACGCACACCCCCACATTGCACGGCAGCGGACCCCAGTTTTATGACATGCTCGAGTGAACTCGAACTATCCCGGCGCGGCTTGCTCGCGGCGGGCGCGGCGACGGCGGCGATGACCCAGGTGTCGGTGGCCGACGCCCAGGGGGTCTCGCCTTCGAAGCCGCCCCCCGCGATGCACGTCTCGTTCACCGTCAACGGCAAGCGGCGTGAGTTGACGCTCGATACCCGCACGACCCTGCTCGACGCGCTGCGCGAGCATCTCCAGCTGACGGGATCGAAGAAGGGCTGTGATCATGGCCAGTGCGGGGCGTGCACCGTGATTGTCGACGGGACGCGGATCAATTCGTGCCTCACCCTCGCCGTGATGCACGAGGGCGCCAAGATCACGACGATCGAGGGTCTCGGCACGCCCGAGCGTCTGCACCCGATGCAGGCCGCTTTCATCAAGCACGACGGCTATCAGTGCGGTTATTGCACGCCCGGCCAGATTTGCTCCGCCGTTGCCGTGCTCGGCGAGATCGCGGCGGGAATCCCGAGCCATGTCACCGCGAGCCTGACGGGGAAGCCCGGCGTGACCAACGACGAGATACGCGAACGGATGAGCGGCAACATCTGTCGGTGCGGGGCTTACTCGAACATCCTCGAGGCGATGACCGAAGTCGCGGGGACACGGGCATGAAGCCGTTCACCTATGAGCGCGCCACGACGCCGGCTGAAGCTGCCGCAGCGGTGGTCCGCCAGCCCGGCTCCCGCTTCATCGCCGGCGGGACCAACCTCCTCGACCTGATGAAGCTCGAGATCGAAACCCCGGCACATCTCATCGACGTCAACGGTCTCAAGCTCGACACGATCGAGCCGACCCCCGACGGCGGCCTGCGCATCGGTGCGTTGGTCAGCAACACCAACCTCGCGGCTGATCAGGGGGTGCGGCGCGATTATGGCGTGCTGTCGCGCGCGATCGTCGCCGGGGCGTCGGGCCAGTTGCGCAACAAGGCAACGACCGCGGGCAACCTGCTCCAGCGGACGCGGTGCCCGTATTTTTACGACACCAACCAGGCTTGCAACAAGCGCCGCCCGGGGTCGGGCTGCGCCGCGATCGGCGGGTATAGCCGCCAGCTGGCGATAATCGGCACGAGCGACGCCTGCATCGCGACCTATCCGGGCGACATGGCCGTCGCGATGCGGCTGCTCGATGCGACGGTCGAGACGGTGCAGCCGAACGGCGCAGCGAGGACGATCCCGATCGCCGACTTCCACAAGTTGTGGGGCAAGACCCCGCATATCGAGACCGCGCTTACCAATGGCGAACTGATCACGGCGGTGACGTTACCGCGTCCGCTCGGCGGCACCCATGTCTATCACAAGGTCCGCGACCGCGCGTCGTACGCCTATGCGCTGGTCTCGGTCGCGGCGGTGATCCAGCGCGACGGAACCGGTCGGGTCGCCATCGGCGGCATCGCGCCGAAGCCGTGGCGCGTCGAGGCGGCGGATCACGCCATGCCGCAGGGGGCAAAGGCCGTCGCGTCCCGGCTACTCGCCGGTGCCAAGCCCACTCACGACAATGCATTCAAGGTACCGCTGGTCGAGCGCACGCTCGCCGCGGTGTTGGCCGAAACGAGGGCAGCATGAAGTTCGATACACCCGCCGGGCAGAACCCGATCGATCAGCTGAAGGTCGTCGGCCGCCCCACCGACCGGATCGACGGCAAGTTCAAGACGACCGGCACCGCGCCGTACGCCTATGAACGGCACGACGTCGCGCCGCACCAGGCGTACGGCTATATCGTCGGGTCGGCGATCGCCAAGGGGCGCATCACCTCGATGGACCTGTCGGCGGCGAAGGCCGCGCCGGGCGTCGTCACCATCGTCTCGACCCTCGACATGCCCAAGCTGCCGGTCAGCAAGCGCAATATCGCGCCTTTGTTCGGCGGCGCCGAAATCGACCATTACCACCAGGCAATTGCGCTGGTCGTCGCCGAGACGTTCGAGCAGGCGCGCGCCGCCGCCAACCTCGTGCGGGTCCAATATGCGCGCACCCCCGGCCGGTTCGACTTTGCCGCACTGGCGCCGACCGCGCCGCTCGAAGGCGGCAGCAGCGGCGAAGGCAGCGGCGCCCCACCAGTCGACCGCGTCGGCAACTTCGAAGGCGCCTTCGCTGCTGCGCCGGTCAAGCTCGACGCGACCTATACGACGCCCGACGAAACCCATGCGATGATGGAGCCGTTCGCCAGCATCGCGGCGTGGCAGGGCGACAAGGTGACGGTCTGGACGTCGAACCAGATGATCACCTGGGCCAAGGAAGATCTCGCCAAGACGCTGAGCATCTCCGCCGATAATGTGCGGATCGATTCGCCCTACATCGGCGGCGGTTTTGGCGGCAAGCTGTTCCTGCGCACGGATGCAACGCTGGCCGCTCTTGGCGCGAAGGCTTCGGGTCGCCCAGTCAAGGTGGCGATGCAACGGCCGCTGATGATCAACAACTCGACCCACCGGTCGGCGACGATCCAGCGCATCCGCATCGGGGCCACCCGCGACGGGACGATCACCGCCATCGCGCATGAAAGCACCTCGGGCAACCTGCCCCACGGCAAGCCTGAGACGGCGGTGTCGCAGACCAAGTTGCTGTATGCAGGGGCCAATCGCCTGACCTCGATGCGGCTCGCGGTGATGGACCTGCCGGAGGGGAATGCCATGCGCGCGCCCGGCGAGGCCCCGGGCCTGATGGCGCTCGAGATCGCGATGGACGAGATGGCGGAAAAGCTCGGGATGGACCCGATCGACTTCCGCGTGAAGAACGACACGCAGGTCGATCCTGAAAAGCCCGAGCGCAAATACTCGCAGCGCCAGTTGATCGAGTGCATGCGGCAGGGTGCCGACCGCTTCGGCTGGAGCAAGCGCAACCCGAAGCCGGCGCAGGTCCGCGATGGCCAGTGGCTCATCGGCATGGGCATGGCCGCCGGGTTCCGCAACAACATGCTGACCAAGTCGGGCGCCAAGGTCAGTCTCGACCATCGCGGCGTCGTCACCGTCCGCACCGACATGACCGATATCGGCACCGGGACCTACACGATCATCGCCCAGACAGCGGCCGAGATGATGGGGCTGCCGATCGACCGGGTCGTCGTGCTGCTCGGCGACTCCGACTTTCCGGCGTCGGCTGGGTCAGGCGGGCAATGGGGCGCGAACAACTCGACTGCGGGTGTCTATGCCGCCTGCATCAAGCTGCGCGAGACCGTGGCGCAGAAGCTCGGCTTCAACTCGGGCGACGTCGAGTTTAGCGGCGGCAAGGTGCGCGCCGGCAACCGTAGCGTCGCGCTCGGCGACGCCGCGAAGGGCGGCGATATCCATGTCGAGGACCACATCGAATACGGCGATCTCGGGAAGCAGTACCAGCAGTCGACCTTCGCCGGGCACTTCGTCGAGGCCGCGGTCAACGCCTACACCGGCGAGACGCGCATCCGCCGCATGCTCGCGGTCTGTGCCGCCGGGCGTATCCTCAACCCGAAGTCCGCGCGCAGCCAGGTTATCGGCGCGATGACGATGGGGGTCGGCGCGGCGCTAATGGAGGAACTGGCGGTCGACAAGCGCTTCGGCTTCTTCGTCAACCACGACCTCGCGACGTATGAGGTCCCGGTCCACGCCGACATCCCGCACCAGGAGGTCATTTTCCTCGACGAAGCCGACGCGATCTCATCGCCGATGAAGGCCAAGGGTGTTGGCGAACTGGGCATCTGCGGCGTCGGCGCGGCGATCGCCAACGCGGTGTACAATGCCACCGGGGTCCGCGTCCGCGATTACCCGATCACGCTCGACAAACATCTGGATCGTCTGCCTGCAATAGCGTGACCGGGAGCGTTCGGGGGACCGGTTCGGCGTCCCCCGTCCGCTTCATCACGCGGCAGGAGCTTTCAGCCACTGCATGATTTCCTCGCGATCCTGATCGAGGCGCGGGGCGGCAGCGTCGAGATGGGGTCCGTCGGGCACCATGCGGAAGCCGGCGTTGGGGATCGCCACCGCCTTGCCGTCGGGAAGCCCGGGGATGGTCAACGGCAGCAGCGCGCCGGGGCGGGCCATCGCCGTTGCCTCGTCGACGCTGCGGACAAGTCCGCAGGGGATCCCCTGCCCGCTCAGTTCGGCCTCGAGAGCGTGCCCGTCGCGGTCGGCGAACTCGGCGTCGAGTTCGGCGCTCATCGCAGCGAAGTTCGCCCGGCGCGCGTCGGGCGTCGCGAAGCGGGCATCGACGAGCCAGTCCTCGCGCCCGAAGTATTTTGCAAGCGCGATGAACTGGCCGGGCTGGACGACGCCGAGCGAGATCTGCCGCCCGTCGCGGACGGTGAACAGCGCAGCCGTCGGCAGCCCCGAATAGCCGGTGTTCCCCATCCGCGGCATCGCTTTCCCGGTGACGAGGAACGGTGTCAGCGCCGAGGTCATGAACGCAAGGCTGGCATCGAGCATGGCGACGTCGATCAGGCTGCCGCCGCCGCCGCGCTCACGACGGAACAGCGCGGCGACGATCGCCAGCGCCGCCGATTGCCCGGTCAGCGTGTCGACGATCGGGAAGCCGACGCGAACCGGAGGGTCGCCGTCGTCGCCGCTGAGCATCATCATCCCGCTGGTCGCCTGGACGATGTTGTCGATCGCCGGCCAGTCGCGATACGGCCCGTCCTGGCCGTAGCCCGACACCGAGCAATAGACGATATCCGGGTTGAAGCCGCGCACGGTTTCATAGCCTAGCCCGAGCCGGGCGATGACGCCGGGCCGAAAGTTTTCGAGCAAGACGTCGGCGCGCTCGACGATGGCACGCGCCACCGCGGCATCCTCCGGGTCCTTGAGATCGAGGGCGATCGACTTCTTGCCGGCATTCGCGGCGAGAAAGGCCGGGGCCATGCCGTCGTAGCGACGATCTCCGCCATAGTTGCGGAAGGCGTCCCCGCCCTTCGGCTCGATCTTGATGACCGCGGCCCCCATCAGCCGGAGAAGGTGCGAGGCGTATGGCCCGGCCATGACGTGACTGAAGTCTGCGACGACGACGCCGGCGAATGGCTGGCTCATGGCAGCAGCGGGAAATGTTTGCGCGACACGGTCCAGCCGCTCGCTGTGCACAGTCCGCAGTCGGGTCCGACAAACGTCTTGGCCGCGGCCCGGTCGTGTTTGATCTGCCAGTCGAGCCAGGCGACGCCGACGCGTCCCCACTCGCCACCGTTCGCCAGCTGGAAGGTGGCGCCGTGGCCTACCGGAAGGCTGCCTAGGAAGGCCGGGACGTGATCGATCCGCGCGACATCGTCGCTGCCGTTGGCAAAGGCGATGTCGGTCGGGCCGCCGAGGAAATAGGCTATCGGCGTATGCAGCCGGGCGAGGCCCGACTTCTCCATGTGGAGCCGTCCCGGGACATCATGGGGCTGGTTGTAGATGCCGCTGTCGAAGATGACGACCGCACCGATCCGCGGATCGGCCGCTGCGGCGATCGCCTGGAGGCCGCCGCAGCTGTGCCCCATCACCGCGATCCGGCTCAAGTCGATATGCCCCGCGAAGGGTCCGGCGCGGTTGGCTGCGGCGGCCCAGTCGATGGCGTGGAGAAGCTGCGCGACACTCGTCTCGTCGGCCGTCGTGATCGGCGGCGGAGCGTCTGCGGCGTGCTCGTCTAGCGGCGGCAGCGCGGCGAGCATCGGTCGCTCGACGCGCGGAGCCCCGTTGGCGACGACGAAATAGCCTTGGCTGGCGATCTCGCGGAGGAAAAGCGCCGCGGAAAGGCCATTGTCCTTGCAGCCGCCATTTCCCCACAGGACCAGCGGCAGCTTGCCGGCGGGCATGTTGGCAGGATGGTAGAGCGTGTAGCCGGAGGCGTCGGCCCGCCCCTCGGCGACGGCTGGATAGGTCCCGCTCCCCATTGGCGCACCGTAGATGCCCGGAGCAAGGACCGGCGGTGACGCGGGCACCGGCTGTGCGGCGGCGGCGACAGCGGCCAACAACAGGCCGACAGCGGCCAGAAACTTCATGATCGGCCCCCACAGGAGATCTGGTCGCGCGCGCCCACGGCGGCGCGTGCGTTGCGAAAAGCGCCGAGCCCGTCGATGCCGAGCCGGTCGAGCTTGCGCGCGTTGACCTCGGCATCGTGGAGGTAGAGCGCGTCGAAGCGCGCCTGGTCGGCCGTCGACGCCGGCGATATCGCGACGTGCTGGTGGAGCGCCTCGGCGTAGCCCTTTTGCCACGCTGCGGTGATCTCGTGGTCGAGCGCGGCTTCCCACACCGGCGTCGCCTCATCGAGGACGCGGCGATCGTCGGGCGTCAGGGCGTTCCACGTCTTCAGTCCCATTGCTCGCGCCGGATAGGCCCCGCGCGGGACTTCGAGAGTGTTGAAGAACTTCGCCACCTCGGCAAAGTGAAGCGAGCGGAAGGTGTCGGCCGGAGCAACGACGCCGTCGATGACGCCCTTGCTCAACGCCGAATAGACCTCGCCCATCGGCATATCAACCGGGTCGGCCCCGAGGTTCCGCAGCACGCTGAGCAATTCGGTCGGCGCGCGCAACCGCAGTCCGGCAAGATCGCCGAGGTTGCGCACCTGACGGGTGCGCGTGACGATCCCGGGCAGCGAGCCCCCCTGGACGGCGAGCACCTTGAGCCCCGCCGTCTCGCGCGCCATCTCCGGATTGTCGGCAACGATGCAGCGGTACAGGGCGAGTTGAGACGCGATCGACGCTGCTCCCGAATAAAAGCCGGTCTGGGTGCGGATCAGCTGGGTACCGCCGCGGACGTAGATCGGCGTGATCAAGCCGATGTCGGCGACGCCGTGGCGCAGCTCCTCCATCGACATGTCCGACGAGATCAGCCCGCCCGACCAGATCGGCCGGATACGCAGCGTGCCGTGCGACTGCGCCGCGACGAACTTCATCCACGTGATATCGGCGCGGCTGAACGGATGGCCGGGCGCGTACGGCGAGGCGTAGGTCAGTTCGGTCACCCCCGGCGGTCCCGGACGCGCGCACGCCGCGAGGCACAGCACGGCCAGCGCGCTCGCAAGGCGGCGCATAACTCTCACGCCAGACGCTTTTCGTGGAGAAAGCGGCCGACGGTCGCGACCATCGCGTCGTGGTCCCACGTCTTGGCGTCGACCATGTCGGCGTCGATCACCAGCACCGGGACGCCGGCGTCCTCGAGCGACCGCGCGGTGATCTTGTTGCCCGACTGCGACAGGCGGTTGTCGGGCGGCATCAGCATGATCGCCGCATCGATCCCGCAGCGCGCCGCTTCGCTGACCATCCAGCCATTCATCCACGGCGGCAGATGGAGAACCTCGTTCATCCCGCAGATCCGGCTGGCGAGCGCTTCCATCGGGCGGCCGTCGAGATCGCGGATATACGCCGGCCCGGCGAAGGGCATGTACATCGACCAGACGAACACCGCGCCGAGCGTCTCCTCGAGCGCCTGATAGAAGCCGGGGTCGTGCCACACGCCGGCACCGATCCACATCAGGCGAATTTTCTCGTTGGCGGCGGCGCCGAGCCCGGCATCGACCCGTGTCATGACCTCGTCGCGGAAACGGCGCGCGTGCGCGACCGCCCAGTCCGAGCCGCGGTGCCACTGCGGAATCATCGTGTTGGGCATCTGCTCGGCGATCGAGACCGGGCACGGCCGCGCCGTGCCGATCGCCTGCGCCGCCTCCCAGATCATCCCCTCCTGGAGGTTGATCTGCGCCATCAGGTGCTGGAACTTCGCCTCGTCGAAGCGCTTGCCGGTGCGGTTTTCGAGGAGGGCGATGAGGTCGCGCATCTCCGCGACCATCAAGGCGATGCGGTCGGGGTCGTAGACGCTGCGCCACTCGGTCCGCGACCGGGCGAACCAGCCGGGGTCCTTGTGCTCCCACGCCGGGGCCTCCATCGGAAAGAACTCGCTGCCGAGCGCCGCCGCCCACTGGGTGAAGACGTGCTGTATGCAGTCGCACGTCATCCGGGCGACGAGCACCGCCGGTTTCGGCAGCCCGCCCCACGGCGCGGTGGCTGGATCGGCGGCAAGGGTACAGGCGAGCCCGAGCGAGCAATATTTGCAGGCGTTCTCGGGATAGCCGTGCTTCGTCATGACGTCGAAGTAGCGCCCGGATAGCTGCTTCGCCGAGATATACGCCGCCCACCACTGGTTGGTGACGATCGGGATATCCATCGCGTGGAAGATCTCGTGCGGGGTATCCGCCTGGACGATCGCATAGGGCTCGCCGTCGTCGACGACGCGGCGCTTGAGGTCGGCACCGAACTGCTTCTGGAACGCGTTGGCAGCAGCGGTGCTGGCGAGCATCTTGTGGCTGCGCCGCCCGGTTTCGTGCTCGTTGTTTTCGATCGGTGCGCCGCTCACTTGAATACTCCTGCCGCTTCGAGTTCGGCGATGCGCGCGTCGGACAGGCCCGACAGCTCGCGCGCCACCGAATGTGCATGCTCGCCAATCCGGGGCACGCGGAACGGGACGAACCGGTGTCGCGAGAAGGCGATCGGCGTCGCCATGTGACCGAACGCGCCGAGGAGCGGGTGATCGAGCGTGACCAGCGCCCCGCGCGCGGCGAGCTGCGGGTCGCGCTCGATCATGTCCTCGGCATCCTGGACGACGCCACAGGCGATGCCCGCAGCCTGCAACTCGGCGGCGATCGCGTGATCGTCGCGCGCCGAGGTCCAGCCGGCGATGTCGGGGCCGGTGATCGCCTCGAGCCTCGCACGGTCCTCGTCCGAAAACAGGCTGATCGCCACCCAGCGATCGTCGCCGGCGGCGGGAAAGACGTCCTGGAACATGACGCCCGGATCGGCATTGCCCATTCGCTGCGGACGCTCGCCTGCACGCGCCGCGGCAAGGGCGTCGCGCATCTGCTGGACGCAGATTTCGTACATCGATGCATCGACGTGGCAGCCGCGCCCGGTCTCGCGGCGGTATTGCAGCGCGGCGGCGGTGCACGCGGCCATGACATACGGGACGATGACGTCACCGTAGGGCACAGCGCCGGGGATGACGGGATCGCGATCGGGCCAGCCGGTGAGATAAGTCCGGCCCGACAGCGCGCCGCCGGTGCCGTCGACGCCCCACTCCTGCGCCATCGGTCCAGTCTGGCCGTAGACGCTGCCCGAAATCATGATGATCCCCGGGTTGCGCGCGGCGAGGCTGGCGTAGTCGAGCCCGAGCTTGGCCATCGTCCCCGGCGAAAAGTTCTCCACCACGACGTCGGCCCAGTCGATCAGCGGGTCGAGCACCTCGCGCGCGGCGGGGGCCTTGAGGTCGAGCGACAGGCTGCGCTTCGACGTATTGAGATGCGCGAACCATGGCTTGTCGTCGAGCTCGCCGGCCTGCGAGGCAGCGACCTGCACATCCATCCGCGACAGGTCGGGGCGGCTCCGCGTCTCGATCTTGACGACGTCGGCACCCAGGTCGCCGAGCGTCTTGGTCGTGATCGACCCGACCAGCGCCCAGGCGAAGTCGAGGATGCGGACACCCGCGAGTGGCCCCGGCCGATCCCCGGTGTGGACCGCCGGGGCGACGGCGGGCACGCCTTCGGTCAGTGTGGCGAAGCGTGCGGGCAGGCCGTCGGGCGTGTCGAAGAACTTGCGCGCGGCGAGATGCTGGTCGGCGAGCACGTCGGACGGCTCGTTGACGACGCAGGCATTGATCCCGCGGGCATGGCCCTCGACGGCGATGTCGGCCTTCGTCCGCGTGACGAGAAAGGCGACAATCGCCGCCTCCCACGCCGCGCGCGTCTCCGCCGGCAGCGTCGAGCGATTGTAGCGCAGCCAGTCGGTCCCGCGCAGCGGATTGTCCAGTCCGGCGGCATCGATCCAATCCGACAGCGCCTGGTTCGCCGGGGCACCGAGCCGCCCGGTCATCAGCGAATGGAAGCACCAGCCGTCGGCGAGTCGCCAGATCGCCTTGACCGTCGCGCGGCCATAAGCGAGCGCGCCGCCGACGCGGTCGAGCTTGCGCCGGTCGAACTGCCAGACGAGTGTGCCGTTGACGTTGCGGCTGAAGGCGACCTGCTGGATCGAGACGTCGACGTGCTGCCCGCGACCATGCCCCTCTCCCGGCGTGCCGCGGGAATAATGCGCGGCCATGGCGCCGGCGGCGGCGGCCATGTCGGCGTGGAAGGTGCAGGCGTCGAGCGCCTCCTTGACCGGCGTTAGCCCCGGTATCCCGGTGACGCGCAATGCCCCGCCCATCGCCGACGCGACGAGTTCGCCGCCGCGCCAGCGCTCGCGCGGACCGCCCGAGCCGAACGGGGTGACCGAGACGTGGACGGCGCTCGTCGGAATCGTGTCGACAAGGCCGAGGTCGCGTAGCGCCGCGAGCCCGAGATCGTCGATGACGAACGACGCGCCCTCGACCGGGCCGCCGATCTGGGCGCCAAGCGAGGCGAGGAAGCGTGCCAGCGGGCGGTTCGCCATCTCGCCGAGCGTGGCGACGCGATGACCAGCGAGCGGGGTCATGCCGTCACTCCGCGGAGAAATTCGCCGATTGCGGCCGCGCCATCGTCGTCGCGCCCCCACGGCCGACGGGTCAGCACGAGCGTCGCGATCCCGGCGTCGTCGAGCATCTTTCGCTCGGCGGGCAGGTGCCAGACTCCGGCCTCCTCGTCCTCCGAGTACCACAGCACGACGGCGCTCGCGGAAGTCGCTGCGACCGCAGCGGCCAGTTTCGTCGCACCGTCATGGACAGCACGATTGCCGAGCGGGCTTTTCCACAGTTGCCGGCCGATCGCCGCACACGGGTCACCGGTCCCGGCGTCGACCGGCGGTCCCGCGTCGGCCCACACGTCGGCCAGCACCGGCCCGGCGGCGTGCCAGCCCTGCGCCTCGATCGCGTCGTGAAGGCCGCGGTCGGGGGGCGCGGTGCCGGCGACGAGGCAGGTCTTCGGGCTCCGCGAGAGTTCGGCGCGCTTGGCACGCGCGGCGTTTGTCGCGACGATCGCGCCGTCGAGCGCGCTGTCGTCAATGTCGAGCCGGGCAGCGAGCTTGCGGACCATCGCCGTCGTGCGGTCGAGGCTCGTCGTGCGTGACCCCTGCGCACTATCGAAAACGAGCGGCTCGGGACCCGCCAGCACGCCCTGGCGGCGAAGCTCGCACAGATAATAATAGAGCCGTTGCGCGTTGTCGTCGGCGCGGGCGAAGACGACCGCCTCGTACGCATCGAACGCTCCCGCCGCCCAGTCTTCGAGGATCGACGCCGCCCATGGCGCGAATTTCGTCTCCATCCAGCGCGCCGCGAACGGCATCGGGCGGTCGAGCGACCAGCCCAGCGGGCCCGCGTAGCGCCCCGAGGCGGCGAACAGGTCGTGCGGCAGCGCGGGGCCGACGGAGGCGATCATAAGGTCATTGTCCCAGCACGCCCGGCAGCCACATGGCGATCGCCGGGAACAGGATGATGAGGAAGAGGTGGACGAGGTCGCTCGCGAGGAAGGGCAAAACGCCCTTGAAGATGCGCATGATCGGGACGTCGCGGGCGACCCCCTGGATGATGTACAGGTTCATCCCCAGCGGCGGATGGACGAAGCCGATCTCCATCGCGCGGACGATGAAGATGCCGAACCAGATCGGCGACAGGCCGAGATGGACAATGATCGGCAGCAGGATCGGCGTCGTCAACAGCATCAGCGCAAGGCCGTCGAGCACCGACCCGAGGAGCAGGAGCAGCGCCGCCATCACCAGCAGCGTCCCGATCCGGCCGAAGCCAAGGGCTGTCACGATGTGCCCGATCGCGTCGGCGAGGCCGGTGACGCTGACGAACACCGAAAAGATCAGCGCGCCGATGATGACGAGGAAGATCAGCCCGCTTGTGCGCAGGGTCTCGGTAAACGCGCGCTCGAGGACCGCCAGCGACAGCCGGCCCCGGACCGCGGCGATCGCCAGCGCCCCCGCCGTGCCGATCGATGACGCCTCGCTCGGGCTGAACCAGCCGAGCGCTATGCCGCCGAGCACGAGCGAGATTAGCGCGATCATGTCCCAGATGCGTGCCAGGGCACGCCAGCGCTCCGGCCATGGGGCGCGCTCGGTCGGCGGGGCGATGCCGGGGCGCAGGCGCGTCAGCACCCAGATGACGATGCAGTAGAACAGCATCTGCGACAGGCCGGGGATCAGCGTCGCGGTGAACAGCTTGCCGATCGACTGTTCGGCGATGATCCCGAAGACGATCAACGCCCCCGACGGCGGCAGCATCTGGCCGAGCGTGCCGCCCGCCGCGACCGTCCCCGTTGCCAGTGCGTCGGAATAGCCGCGCTTGCGCATCTCGGGCAACGCGACGAGGCCGATGGTGGCGGCGGTCGCGAGGCTCGAGCCGTTGACCGCGCCGAAGCCCGCGCAGCCGGCGATCGAAGCATAGGCGAGGCCGCCGCGGCGATGCCCGAAGAACTTGGCGGCGGCGTCGAACAGGTCGCGGCTGGCGTTGGCAGCAAAGAACAGCTGCGCCATCAGCATGAACAACGGCAGGGTGCCGAGTTCGTAGCGGGTCAGCGTGTCCATGACGACGACGCCGCCCTTGATCAGGGCCGCGTCGGGCCCGATCGCGACAGCAAGGCCGACGATCCCGACGAGACCCAGCGCCGCCCCGATCGGGACGCCGCCGGTCAGCATCGCGAAGAGCACGCAGAGTCCGACGAGGCCGGTGGCGGGGTTGGCGTAGATCATCGCTGCGGACGAACCGCGCTCCACAGGAACAAGGCGGCGACGACGGCCATTGCGGCGGTAGCGAAGGCCCGCAGGGGTTGCCACGAGAGGCCGAGGATCTCGCTGGTCTCATGTGCGCGCCACAGGTCGCTGGCGATCCATGCCGATCCGACGCAGAGAGCGGCGAAGGTGATCCCGGCGAGCGCGGCGCAGATCCGCAAGCCGATGGAGCGGGGCTGCTCGCCGATCCGATCGAGGATCAGGCGGATGCGGGCATGGGCATCCCAGCCGGTGGCGAGCATCAGCGCGATGCCGCCGGCAATCAGCACGCAAACCTGAACGATCTCGATTGCGCCGTGGAGCGGAAGCCCGGTGCGCCGCCCGATCACGGCAAAGGTGTTGACCACGGTGGCGACCACGAGCGCGAGGCCGCCGATCCATGCTGCGAAGCGGACGACGACGCTCATGCGGCACGGACCTTGCCGTCGGCGGCGATGACGATCGGCGGCAGCCCGGCCTCGAGGGTAATCTTTTCCAGATACGCCCGGATCTCTTCGCCGCGCCCGGCGTCGGCGAGGACCGGGCGGCCTGGCGCGACGACGTCGACGGCGATCACCGACACCGACACCCGCCCGTCTTCGGCACAATCGATTCGCGCAAGGAAGCCATTTACCGCCTCCGGGTGGAATGGCGCGAGCGTGTACGCCGGATCGGGCTCGAACCCGAACAGGCGTTTGCGCCGCTCGGCCCATTCGGCGCGCGCCGGGTGCGACTGGCCGGGGCTCAGTGCACGGGTGACGACGCAGCCGTTGCCCATCCCGTGGAAGATCGGCTTCCCGCCGTGAAACTCGATGCCGCGGGTGATATGCGCGTGGTGCCCGACGACGACATCGGCTCCCGCGTCGATTGCCGCATGCGCCACCGCGCGCTCGTACGGGGCAAGCCGCGCCGGGGTGTGGACGAGCCCCTTGTGGAGCGCGACGACGATAATGTCGGCCTGCTCGCGGGCGCTGGCGATGTCGGTCTCGAGAATCTCACGCGCCGCGTCGGTCATCGCCTTCAACGGACTGTTGGGCGCGACCGGCGACCCGTCGGCGGTGGCGATCGGCAGGTACGCGCACCCGGCGGTCGTCGCGGTCGCCCAGCCCGCTTCAGGGCCGACGCAGTTATACGATAACAGCGCGATCCGCCGTCCGCCGCGCTCGACGAAGGCGGCGCGGCGGGCGTCTACGAGGTCGCTGCCCGCACCGGCGAACGCGACGCCGGCGGCCGCAAGCCCTTCGCACGTATCGGCGATACCTTCGGCTCCGCAATCGGCAATGTGGTTGCCGGCAAGGCTGACCATCGCGAAGCCCGCACCGGCGATCGCCGCGAGGTTTTCCGGCGGCGCGCCCGGAGCTGGAACGTCACCGGCAAGCTCCGCCCCTCGCCTTGTATGCGGCACTTCGAGATGGCCGATAGCGAGGTCGGCGGCGCGCAGGGCCGGCGCGATGCCCGCCAGCCAATACGCGCCGTCGGGCTCGTCGAGCACGAGATCGCCGGTAAAGACGATCGAAAGGTTTTCAGCGAACGCCACGCAATCTCTCTACATCGTCTTTCTGGTCAGAGCTTGATGCGCGCGCTGACGGCGACGAGCCGCCCGACGGGATCGGTCGTCGTCGCATCGTACCCGCCGCTGCCGTTCACGCTCGGCGCGATGTTGACGTACGGCGGGCTGACATCGAGCAGGTCGCGCACCTCGACCGACAGCACGACTGGCTTATCCGGGTTGCCGACCTTCGCGCTGACGATCAAATCGACCGGCGTATAGCTCGCGACCTGCTGGAGCGGGGTGACCGCGGTGTTCGTGTAGCCGCCGATATGCGTCGCGCGAACCAGCACGTCGAGGAAACCCTTCTGCCAGTCGACCTGGCCGCGGGCCTTGAAGCGGATCGGCTGAAAGATCTGGTTGAGCTGGTTGACGAAGGGCGCGGCCGGGCTCTGCTGCGTGCTGTACTTGGTGAGATACGTGCCCGACAGGTTGAACGCGAACTCGCCGAGGCTCGGGGTCGGCAGTGTATAGGTCGCCTGGAAGTCGATGCCGCGGGTGACCGAGCGCCCGAGATTCTGGCTGCGCCCGTCGACGAAGGTCGTGACGTTCGCTGCGCTGCCGCCGGGCAGGGCGCCGTTGACCGTGATGCCCTGGGCGATCAGCGACGCGACCTGCGTCGCCGCCGCCGGCCCGGTGATGATCAGCCCGGTACCGGCATATTGCGATGCGCGCGTCAGCACCGCGAGGTCGGACAGCAGCGCGATGACCTGGTTCTTATAATCGACGCTGAAGTACGTCGCCGCCAGCTTGAGCCCGTGGATCGGTTCGAGGTCGGTCCCGAACGAATAGGTCGTCGCCGTCTCCGGCTTGAGCCCGAAGTTGCCGCCTGACTGGGCGACACCGACGATCGGCGCGCCGCTGGCGGGATTCTGGTAATTCTGGACGAACAGCGCCGACGAATTGCCGTAGATCTGCGGCAGCGTCGGCGCGCGGAACGACGTGCCATAGCTGCCACGCAGCTTTACGCCGTCGAACGGTTCCCAGTTGACGCCGACCTTGGGGTTGGTCGTGGTGCCGACATCGGAATAACGATCGTAACGAAACGCCGCGTCGATATCGAGCCGCTGGAAAAATCGCGTCGCATTGTCGGGGCCGAAGATCGGGACATAGAGCTCGGCATAGCCCGAATCGACGCGGCGGTGAGGGTGCGTATAGACCGTCGGCGTCCCCGGATTGCCGCGCGCCGAGCCGAGGTCGACCCTGAACTCCTGGCCTTCGTAGCCCGCCGCGATCTTGACCCCGCCGCCCGGCAGACTGAACAGCGTGCCGTTAACGTTCGCTTCGTACCCAGTGAAGTGCCCCGTCGTCGGCGCGATGAATATCTGGTTGAAGATGCCCGCGAGCGTCGCCGGCGAGGTCCGGTGCAGGCCGTAGGGATCGAGCGCCGTCGCGGGATTGCTGCTCGCCGCCGCGGCGTTGAGGGCGGCGTTGCTGATGCCGTTGAGGGTGATCGAATTGTCTAAGGTCATGCCCTTGTCGACCAACGCCTCGAGCCGGAAGTCGCCCGGGAGCTTGACCCGGATCCCAGGGGTGATCTGCCAGCTTTCGGAATGGCCGGGGTTGTTGTTGCGTCCGACGTCGCTGCCAAAATTATAGTCGAGCAGATACGAGGTGCCGGTGAAGCCCGGCGGACGAACGAAGAAGGCGTTGGTCTGCGGCACCGTCACCGTCGCGTTGGCATAGGCCGGCAGCCGGACGAACGCACGGTAGCTGTAGAAGCCGTCGGCAAAGACCGACAGCCAGTCGGTGATGTCGTAGGTGAAGGTGGCGTTCGCCGAATCGTAGCGCTGGCGCGGGATCAGGTCCTGCCCGCGGAGATCGTCGCAGGTATTGCTCGTCCCGCCGGTGAGGCCTGCGGCACCCGCCTGTGTCACGCCGCCCCGCGGGATCGCGTAGGACGTCGTGGTCCCGCCCTGCGTTGCGCGAATCGTTCCCGGATCGCACCGGGTCACGCTGTAATTATTTCCGCCGGAGGCGGTCTGGTTCGACCTGAAGAAGGGCCGATCGAGGCCGTTCAGGCTGCTTTTGTCGACGTGTTCGTAGGCGACCATGATCTGGCCGTTGGCCCATTTGTGGCCCGCCGCGATGCCTGCCGACTTCTCGTTGTAGACGCCGTCGTCCGACACGCCGAAGCGCGCGAACGCCTCGACGCCGTTGAGTGACCGGCGCGGGATCAGGTTGACGACGCCGGCGATGGCGTCGGACCCGTAGATCGCCGAGGCGCCGTCGGCGACGACCTCGATCCGCTCGACCCCGAGCGTCGGCAACACCGACGGGTCGGTCGACCGGCCGTTATTGGTGACGCGGTGGCTGTCGATCAGGATCAGCGTCGCGTTGGGGCCGATGCCGCGCAGGTTGACCGAGTTGCCGTAGGTGATGTTGCCCGACCCGCCCGACTGGCCGCGCGAATTCTCCGAGACGCCGAGGTCGAACACCTGCGGAAGCTGGCGGATCGCGTCTTCGATCGTCGTCCGCCCCGACTGGGTGATGTCGGTCTGGTTGAGCGCGGTGATCGGCGAGCCGACGGGAGCTTCGACGCGGATGCGGCTGCCGGTCACGACGATGTCATCGGCTGGTGCCGCGGCCGACGCGGGGGCCGACAGGATTTCCTGCGCCTGCGTCGTGGTGGCGAGGACAAGTGCGACGCCGGTTCCAACTCGGAGGGCGGCGCGTCTGGCGCGAGAGGCTTGGTCGGTCATCGGTTCTTCTCCCTTTGGCTCCCGGGACTCCGCCCGGTTAGCGTCTTCATTTTCGGTCGCTACGGAAGGACGGGCAGGTCGACGCTCGACGCGCTGCCCCGCGCGATCGTTAGGACCGGCGGCGGCACCTGCTGGATCGCCTTGAGGTCGCGCTGCCGTGGATCGGCACCGGTGATCGTAAAGCGAAGCCGCGCGCCGACCGGCAGCTCGCGCGATACCGGCGTCAGCGGGATCGCCAGCTCGGCAACTGTGCCGATCGGCAAGGGCGCGACATCGGCGGTCATTCCCGAATGCCACGGCAGGCCCATCGTATCGTACGGTGCCGCCGAGAGCTTGCGGTGCGACAGCTTGAGCCGGCCGAAAGCGAGGACCTCGTCCTTCCCGTCGGGATGGATCTCGTCGATATAAACGAACACATCGGCATCAAGCTTGTCGGCGGAGACCGCGAGGTGCGCGACCGGCGCTCCGACCAGCGTAACCGGCGCAGCGAGCGGCTTGCTCGTGTAGCTCAGCCCGTGCGCGTCCATCGGGCCGGCCCAGAACGCGAAATAATCGGCCGATGGCAGGTTGTAGTCGACGGTGAACTTGTCGCTGCCGGTATCCCCCGCAGTGCGATCGAGGATGCCGTCGTTGCTCGACTTGGCCGTGCGGCTCCGCGCGCCGGCGAGAAACCAGCGTTGGGGCTTCGATGTGGTGCCCGGGAGCCATGACGTTTTCTGGAAGCTGCCGGTGCCGTCGCCGCGCTCGAGCCACCACGTCGCTCGCGGCGCACGGTCGATGCCGTTGTCGACGCCTTTGAGATAATGGTCGAAATAGCGCCGGACTTCGCCGGTAAAGTCGAATCCCGGCGGCGGGACGCAATGGCTCCCGGGACCGGCGAGGAACTTGCCGCCGACGTTCGCCGCGCCCTCGATCACCTGCGCGGTCGGCTCGTCCTGCCAGTTGCCCCAGAAGTAGGTCGGCACGCCGCTCGCGCGGATCGCCTTGAAGTATGGATACGCCGCGACCTCGTCCCAGAACCGGTTGCCGGTTTGGGGCGAGACGCTGTCGCGATACGGCATGCCGTACCACAAAGGCGCCATCGGTGTGTTCGCCGCGTGCTGCGCGACTGCGGCCTTGAGCTCGGCCCCGTCGCGATCGGCGTCGACCGGGATCGACGCGAGATCGACAGCAGGCGGCTCATCGGGGCGGGTGTTGAATTGCGTCGGGATGCCGCCGCGACGGACGAAGGCGTATTTGTCGAAGTCGGACGCGCCGATGAAGGCGGCCTTGAGCGACGGCGGCAGCGTCGTCAGCGTCTGGAAGGTCGTGCCGCCGAGGTAAGAACAGCCGATCATGCCGACCTTTCCGGTCGAGAACGGCTGGCGCGCAAGCCATTCGATCAATGCATAGCCGTCCCGCGCTTCGGTCCGGTCCTGGAAGCCGCGGCGGCGCCCGAACGAGGCTCCCTTACCGCGAATGTCGGCGGTGGCGACGACGTAGCCCGCAGCGATCAGCGACCGCAGCGCGAGGCGATCGTCGAGCGCGAGTTCGACGACGTGGCCCTTGTCATCGCGAAATCGTGCCCGGTACGGGGTGAACGAGAAGATCACCGGAAGCTTGTCGGCGGCAGCTTCGGTCGCGTTCGCCGGGCGGTAGATATTGACCGCTAGGCGGGTTCCGTCGCTGACCGGCACGTAAATCGATGAGCGCACCACGTCTGGCCAATCGCGTGCACCGGAAGCGGTGGCGGCAAGCGCCGCGATCAGTCCGATCGTATATCGAATCACATCCACCCTCCCCGTTCGTCTTTTGTTGACAATGTCATCGGCAATCACCTCACCGAACTCAAGCGGAAAATGGCCGACGAAATTGTTGACAATATTGTGTCGGAAATTACAGTGCGGGAATGACAGAGATAACAAGTCCGCCGCGTAGTCCCTCCGGCATCGACATCGCCGAATGGACCCGTGATCGTATCCGCAAAGGCAGGCTGGTCCCCGGTCAGCGCCTCGTCGAGGTGGACATCACGCGCCAGACCGGCGCCAGCCGATCAAAGGTTCGCGAGGCGCTCCAGCGACTGGAAGGCGAAGGGCTTGTCCAGATCGACCCGTTCCGCGGGGCGTCGGTGCGGACCGCAAGCATCGAGGAAGTGCGGCAGATCTACCGCGCGCGCATCGCGCTCGAAGGCATTGCCGCCGGTGATTTCGTTCGCAACGCCGATGCTGGGCAACGGGCACGGCTTCGCGAGCTTCAGGAAAAGCTGGAAAGCTGCGTCGCCGGCAATGCGCCCGAACGCTTCGGCCGGCTCAACACCGAATGGCACGGACTGCTCGTCGAGGGTTCGGGCAATGCCGTCATCGCCGACGTCCTGCGCCGCCTCAACGTGCCGATCCATCGGCTGCTATTCGAGAGCTTCTACAACGCCGACCGGCTTCGCGTTGCGATCGCAGATCACGCGCTGATCATCGCCGCGATCGATGCCAATGACCCCGACGCCGCCGAGGCGGCCATGCGGAAACATATCGCAGACGGCTTCCACACCCTTTCCGCCATCGACCACGAAGTAAGGGGCTGAAGGCGGACAGGCGCACCGTCTCGAGCTCCCAACGAGGCATCTCGATCGAGGGCGCAGGCTGATGCAGCAGAATTTACGTTGACCGGCAACGGACGGTCGTGGCAATCGGCTGGACGATCGAGCGACCTTCTGCAAACCGGCTTCAAGACCGGCTAAGCAAGAAGTTGGCAACTCGTTGAAATGCGGGCGTAGCTCAATGGCAGAGCAGAAGCTTCCCAAGCTTACGACGAGGGTTCGATTCCCTTCGCCCGCTCCACGATCCGAATGGCTGACATTCAGGAACACGCAAGCCGGCGGAGCGTAGATCGTTGACGGCGTCATGCCGCATGTTCGGGCCGTTGTTGCCCGAAACGATGTGTGTATGTTGCCGATGTACCGGGGAGTTGATCGTGGGAGAGATAATGACCAAGCTTATTCATGTTGCCGCAGTTGCCGTTGCGCTGGCTGGAACCGCCGCCGTCGCCGCGCCGCCGCCGCTGCCGCCCGGCACCCCGGCCTATGCCTCGCTCAAGGGCGACGCGACCGCGGGCAAGGCGGTCTTCACCGTGTGCAAGACCTGTCACGTCGTCACCCCCGGGCAGAATCGGATCGGGCCGTCGCTGTACGGCGTCGTTGGCCGGCCGTCGGGTTCGGTACCGGGCTACACCTATTCGGCGGCGAACAAGAACAGCCACATCGTCTGGACCGAGCCGGTGCTGTACGAATATCTGCTCGCGCCGCAGAAGTACGTTCCGGGCACCAAGATGACCTATGCCGGCCTCAAGGACGCGCAGAAGCGTGCCGACGTCATCGCCTACCTGAAGTCGAAGCCGACCTCGTAAAGACTTTTGCCGGCGCGGGTTAAAGCCCGCGCCGGCGCATATCGGCGATATGGGCGGGGAACGACGCGGCCAGCGCCAGCGCAATCCATTGCCAGCCCGCCCCAGTCAGCGCCGCGCGAACCGCGAGCAGGATCAGCGCCCCGGGCAGGAAGGCGACGATGATCGTCGCAGCTTTACTCCGCAGCACGATCAGCACGATCATCTCGACCAGCATCACCGCGAGAACGATGTCGACCGCATGACCGCTGGCGAACAGCGCGCTCACGCGAACGGCGGGTTGAGCCGCACCACCGCGAGGTTGAGCAGGCTCGCGAAACTGACCCACCCGAGATACGGCAGCAGCAGGAACTTCGCGGTCAGCGAGCGCTCCGCCGCAATGACGACGAGCAGCATGATCGACAGCCAGAAGACGACGACCTCGACGAACGCCCAGTCGGGGCGGTGCAGCCGGAAGAAGATCAGGCTCCAAAGGACGTTGAGGAAGGCGTTGAACGCGAACAGCCCGACGATCCGCGAGCGCTCGCGGTCACCTGTCGCCGAGCGCCACGCCGTTACCCCGGCGGCGACGGTGAAGACGTAGACCGTGGTCCAGCCGACCGGGAACGCCCAGTCGGGAGGTGCCCAGTCGGGCTGGTTGAGGTTGCGATACCACGGGCCGAGATCGGTGATCGTCGACCCGACGGCGGCAACCGCGAACGCCGCGCCGATGCCGACCGCGATCGGCTTGAGCAGTGGCCGTGCCGCGCTCAACGCTGTCGCCTTATCACCGAAATCATGCCGCCGTCGTGCCGATCCCGAACAAATGGCCGAGGTCCTTGAAGAAGATGCGCGCGTGCGCCATCGGGTCGGCGCGGACGAGCTCCTTGTTCATATACGCCTGCCACGTCAGCCGCTGGACGTCGGCGTCGTCGCAAATCTTGACGAAGCGCTCGCGCCGCTTGTCGCTCGAATACCAGAAATACTGCATCATCCCGAGGATCCAGAAGACGCGACCGTGCGCCTTCATGAATTTCTTGCGGGCCCCCGCGAGCGCCTTGGCGTTACCGGTGGCGAGGAAGGTGTCGACCGACTCGGCGGCATAGCGCCCGGCGGTCATCGCGTAATAGATGCCCTCCCCCGATGCGGGGGCGACAACCCCGGCGGCGTCGCCGGCGACGACGATATTGCGGCCATTATCCCACTTCTTCAGCGGCTTGAGCGGGATCGGCGCGCCTTCGCGGCGGATCGTGGCGCAGGCGTCGAGCCCGGTGTCGACGCGCAACGTCGCCACCGCGTCCTTGAGCGAGAAGCCCTTGTTGGCGCTGCCGACGCCGACGCTGGTGGTGTCGCCGTGGGGGAATATCCACGCGTAGAAGTCGGGCGACAGCTTACCCTGGTAATAAATGTCGCAACGCTCGCGGTCGAAGTCGCTCCCCGGCGGCGTCGCGATCATCTCGTGATAGGCGAAGACGCAGGGGATGCGCTCGGCTCCCTTGAGCGTGTCGCGGGCGACCCCCGACCGTGCGCCGTCGGCCCCGATCACCGACCGCGTCCGCAGCCGTTGCAGCGCCTCGTGTTTCGCCGCGCCCTTGGGGCGGAAGACGACGACGGTGGTGCCGTCGGGGTCGGTCTCGATCGCTTCGTAGGTGCCCGTCCGGCGTTCTGCCCCGGCGGCGGCGGCGCGCTCGCGGAGCCATTCGTCGAACTCGCCGCGATCGACCATGCCGACGAAGCCGCCCTCGATCGGCATGTCGACGGCGCGGTCCGACGGTGCAATCATCCGCGCTGCCTTGGCGTGGCCGACGAGGACAGACTCGGGGACCGCGAAATCCTTCATCAGCCGCGGCGGGATCGCGCCACCGCACGGCTTGATCCGCCCGCCGCGGTCGAGCAGCACGACCGAGCGCCCGGCGCGCGCGAGATCGGCGGCGGCGGTCGCCCCCGACGGCCCGCCGCCGACGACGACGACATCGACGATATCGCTGGTCTGCATGATCTATCCTTCGGCAAACGAGGGGTTGAGGCGCGGCGACCGCGCCAGGACCTGAGTATCGATCCGCGCGGCGAGCATGGCGGCAACGAGAAACACGGCAGCCTCCGCGGCGAACACCGCGACAAAGGCATCGGGGGTCGAGCCGAACACGCGGCGGCCGACGTCGATGCCCGCCGCGCCGACGAAGCCGCCGACCGCGAAGGCGATCGCCTGCGCCGCGCCCCAGACGCCCATGCGGACACCCTCGCGCCCCGCTCCGCCGCCGCCCGCGAGACCCATCATCGAGCCGATCGCGGCGACGGCGAAGACACCGTTGGCGAGGCCGAGGACGAACACCGTCGGGCGCAGCGGGAACGCGGGTCCGGCGGTCGCGGCGAAGGCGAGGACGCCGAGCGCCGCCGCCGAGCCGATGCAGCCGGCGATCGTCCAGCCGCGCATCCAGCCTGCGCGCCCGGTGAAGGCATTGCCCGCAACCCCGGCGACGATCATCCCGACGAGCGCGCCGCCATGCTGGAGCGCGGCGAGGCTCGTCGACTGGCCGGGGGTGAAGCCGAACAACAGCCCGGCGAAGGGCTCGAGGATCAGCTCCTGCGCGCTATAGGCGAGCATCGATACCGCGACGAAAACCGTGAAGCGCCGCGCCTGCGGGTCGGCCCAGATTTCGGCGAGCGCGACGGCGAACGGGATCGCGGGGCGCGTGCTGGCGGGCATTGCGTCGCGGCGCTCGATGCCAACGATGCCGACAAGCGAGACGACGAAGGCGATGCCGACGACGCCGGCGACGACGGCGAGCAGGCGGTCGGGCGAGAACGGGTCGAGCATTTTGCCCGCGACCCCCGTGGTGACGATGAAGCCGACGATCATCATGATCCACGTGATCGCCGCTGCCGCCGGTCGACGTGCCGGCGCGACCCGGCTCGCGAGCAGCGCGAGGAGCGACGTTCCCGCTGCGCCGACACCGACGCCGATCAGCGCGAAAGCGACAACCGCGAGCGCGACGCCGAACACCGGCGATCCCGCAAGCCGCGTCGTCGCCACTGTCGCGAGAAGCGCTCCGATGGCGAGCACCGCCATGCCCCCGGCGATCCATGGAGTCCTCCGCGCGCCACCGTCCGAGCCGTGGCCCCAGCGCGCGCGCGACAGTTGCACCGCGTAATGCCACGCGACGAAGCCCGCCGGGACCGTCGCGGCGAGGCCGTATTCGACGACCATGATGCGGTTGAGGGTCGAGGTCATCAACACGACGATCGCGCCGATCGCGCTCTGGACGAGTCCGAGGCGGATGATCGAGGGCCAGCCGAGTCCGGTCATAGTCCGGCCCGGATCATCTCGCCGACGCCGAACGCCGAGCCGAGCATGCCGAAGACGTAAAGCGAGGTGCCGGTGGCGTTGTACCACGGCGTTCGCGCAAGCGGATCGCCGAGCAACCGGACCATCAGCCCGAGCTGGCCGAGGACAAGTACGCCGACCCCGGCCGCATGCCAGTACAGCTGCCAGTGGACCAGCAGCCCGACGACGACGAATTGCGGCACCGCCATGACGAGACACGCGACCCGCGCCGCGCGGTCGGTGCCGAGGACCACCGGCAGCGAGCGGATGCCCATGACGCGGTCGCCCTCGACCGCCTTGAAATCGTTGAGCGTCATGATGCCGTGCGCGCCGAGGCTGTACAGCCCGAGCAGCCACAGGATGCGCGCGTCGGGCAGGCCCCCCGCCATCACGCTCGCGCCGGTGAACCACGTCAGCCCCTCGTAGCTGAGCGCGCAGACCGCCGGGCCCCAGATGCCGCTGGTCTTGAGGCGGAACGGCGGCGCGCTATACGCCCAGCCCGATGCCAGTCCGACGAGCGTGGCGACAAACACCCATGGCCCGGTCGATGATGCGACGATCGCCGAGACGATCGACCCCCCGATCGCCAGCCATAGCCCCCAGCGTGCGGGGATGCGCCCCGACGGGATCGGGCGGTTCGGCTCGTTGATCGCGTCGACGTGGCGGTCGAACCAGTCGTTGACCGCCTGGCTGGTGCCGCAGACCAATGGCCCGGTAAGCAGCAACCCGGCGATGAGGAACGGCCAGCGGCTGCCGAGCGCGACGCCTGACGACACGACGCCGCACATGAACGCCCACATCGGCGGGAACCACGTCACCGGTTTGGCCAGCTCGAGGATCGCCGCCGGGGCGGGTGCCCGCGTCGTCAGGGCCGCCGTCTGGCTCACGGCTCCTCGCCGCTGAGATTGCCGAGGCCGTGGCGGTGGAGCTTCGAATACAGGCTCTGACGGCTGAGCCCGAGGACTTCGGCCGCCGACGCGCGGTTGTCGCCGGTGTAGGCAAGCGCCGCCTCGATGCACAGCCGCTCGATCAGGTCGCTCGACTCGCGGACGATTTCCTTGAGCGACACCCGCCCGACGAGTTCGGTGAGCTGTTCGACCGACCGCGGCAGGTCTCGCCCCGCCGCCGGATCGTCGCGCAGCCGCCGTCCGACGGTGCGGATGGTGAAGCCGAAGCACGGCTGCTCGCCCTCGCGGACTGCGACCGCCGAGACTTCGACCTCGTCGACGGTATCGAACTGGCTGCGAAACACCGTCGCGAAGTTGCGGACTGAACCGTGGTCGCGGAGGTGGGCGACGAGAAGGTCGATGTCGATCCCCGGGCGTCCGAGGAAGCGCGCGAGCGACTGGCCGCGTGCGTGTTCGCGGCGGGCAAGCTGGGCGAGATCGAGGAACGCGCCGTTCTCGGCGAGGATGTCGAGCGACTCGTCGGTGACGACGAAGGCATCGGGGAGCCGCTCGAGGACGTCGATCAGCATCTGCCGACCGTCGGGGACGACCTCGCTCGCGCCCGCTGCCGGGGCAAGCCGGACGAGGACATACGTCGCCTTGTCCTGCCGATACACCGTCGCGGTCATCATGCATTCTCGGCCGCCAGCAAGCCGGACATCGACCGGGTCGACCGTTGCCGCGTTCATCGCCGCGACGATCAGCGCGCCGGCGCGGTCGCGGCTGGCCGGTTCAAACACCCCGGCGAAAGCGGCATTGGCGCTCGTCGCGGCGTCGTTGCCGATCAGCCGCTTCGCCGCCGGATTTACCTCCACGAAGCGGCTGGTCGTGGCATCAACGATCAGCACCGCCTCGCTCGACAGGTCGAACAGCAGCCGGTAGCGCGACTCGGCGGCGCGCAGCCGCATATAGTCGCGCTCCATCGACTGCTGCGCCTGGAGCAGCCGCTGCTGCATCGCCGCGGTCGAGCGCAGGTCGCGGCCGAGCGCGATGATCCTGCCGTCGTCGCCCGCCCCGACCGTCATGAAGCGCAGCGTCACCACCGCGTCGCCACTGGCCGAAAGCTGGTTGACGATGCGCCAGCGCCCGACCCCACGCGGCGGGGTTTCGCGGAGCATGTCGGCGACCTTGAACTGGCTGTCGGCCCCGACGGTGTCGACCCAGCGGCGGCCGACGAGCGGAACCAGATCGGCGCGCGCGAGGCCCGGGTCGCCGATCGCATAGTCGCGGATGACCCCCGCCGCGTCGATCACCAGCGCGATGTCCGCCGAGACGGTCGTCAGCCGGGTGGCGAGGTCGTGATCGAAGCTGCCGAGCGTCGCCTCGGGAGTCGCGAAATCGATCCGTGGTTCAAACGGCGGGGCCGCTGCGGTAAGCGAGCCGGTCAACGAGCCGCTCCGCCGCGAGCAAGGCCATGGCCCCGTCCGCCGCCGTCGCGTCCGCTCCCGCCCGCTCGGCCAGTTCGGGGTGATCGCTGAAGATTTTCCCCCCGACCATGATCCCGACCGCCGGGTTCTGCGACGCGCGACGCAAATCCCGGAAGATCGCGGGAAGTTGCGTCAAACTGTCCGCGTTGCTGACCGTCAGCCCGATTAGCTCGAACCATTGGCGTCCCGCGATCGCGCACAACTCGGGCAGCCCGGCGTCGGGCGCGCTCCACGTTCGCCACCCCGCACGGCGGAAAAAGTCCTCGATCATCACCAGCCCGAAGCTGTGCTGATCGCCCGGCGGAACGGTGAACAGCACCCTCCGGTCGGCGCGCGTCCGCACGCTGGGGCACGGTGTCCGGCTGCCGAGCTCGTGCACCACCTGTTGTAGCCGCCACAGTCCCATCGTCACGTCGACGAAGTCGCAGACGTCGTTGTCCCAGAAGTCGCCCAGCACTCGCGCCGTCGGTGCCAGCAGGTCGAGGTAGATCGACTCGATCGGCACCCCGTTGTTCAGATACGAGTCGATGTGCGCAAGCAGGCTGAACACTTCGAGTCGCAACGTCATGTGCGCCAGCTCGGTTGGTTCGACCGCAGTGAACACCACTTGCGGCTTTGGCAGTTCTACCTGATCGCCGCGATGCGCCATCAACAGACGCGGAATGATCTCGCCCTCGATCAGTCGCGCCATTCGCAACGGCGAGGCTTCCGACCGTCGCTGCTCGGGACCACGATGCTGCTCGGGTTGATGCATCGATGCCATCACAACGATCCCCTGTCGCCGACGTCGAGGAGCAGCCTTGGCGGCTGCCTTCTCCCAATATTATCGAGGCTATGGAAAGCTCGGGCATTTGGCAACGCTTCATGAATGGTATTCCCGCACCGTAGTGTCAAAATAATTGGACGTAAAGCCGTGTTGACAGTCATCCTGTTCGCGACGTAACTTTCGGCATCGCAGTGATGGGTTAGGCGACAAGAATGCAGCCAGATGACGGCAAGCGGAACGGACGTCGAGGCGAGGGTACCAATTTGTACACTCCCGCCGAACGCGAGCGCCGCGATGCGACCGTCTGGACCCTCGTCCAGGGCATCCTCGCCCCCGTCCAGTTCCTGATTTTCGCGGTCAGCCTTGCCCTCGTGATCCGCTATCTGGTCACCGCCGAGGGGCTCGCACTGGCGACCGCTTCGGTGATCGCCAAGACGATCGCGCTCTATACGATCATGGTCACCGGAGCGATCTGGGAGAAGGTCGTCTTCGGCCGCTACCTGTTTGCCGCGGCGTTCTACTGGGAAGACGTCTTCAGCATGCTCGTGATCGCGTTGCACACCGCGTATGTCGCGGCGCTGCTGCTCGATATCGGCACCGACCGCGAGCGGCTGATCCTCGCCCTCGCCGCCTATGCGACGTACGTCATCAACGCCGGTCAGTTTATTCTCAAGCTCCGCGCGGCACGGCTCGGAGCCGCGGCCCAGGCCGCTGGCGGATCGCCCGAAATGGCCGCCGCATGAGTGTCGAAATTCTCGACCGTACAAACCCGCCGGTCTTGCGCGAGCGCGGCCAGCGTGAAGTTTTCTGCGGACTGACAGGCATTATTTGGCTTCACCGGAAGATCCAGGACGCCTTTTTTCTCGTTGTCGGCAGCCGCACCTGTGCCCACCTGCTGCAATCCGCCGCAGGGGTCATGGTCTTCGCCGAGCCCCGTTTCGCGACTGCAATCATCGAAGAACGCGATTTGGCCGGGCTAGTTGACGCCAATGACGAACTCGACCGAGTCGTCGACCGGCTTCTCGCCCGCCGCCCCGAGATCAAGCTGCTGTTCCTCGTCGGATCGTGCCCGAGTGAGGTCATCAAGCTCGACCTGTCGCGCGCCGCGAGCCGGCTCGAAGCCAAGCACGCCCCCGATGTCCGCATCCTGAATTACTCGGGCAGCGGCATCGAGACGACCTTCACCCAGGGCGAGGACGCCTGCCTTGCCGCGCTCGTCCCGTCGATGCCCGACACCGCCCCGGGAGCGCCGCGGTCGCTGATGATCGTCGGTTCGCTGCCCGACGTCGTCGAGGACCAGTTCCGCCGCCTGCTCGGCGAACTCGGCATCCCACACGTCTTCACCTTGCCCCCGCGTCGCGCCGCCGACCTCGCTCCGGTCGGACCGAACACGGTGTTCCTCCTCGCCCAGCCGTTCCTCGGCGACACCGCGCGCGCCCTCGAAGACCGCGGCGCGTCGCACCTTCCCGCGCTGTTCCCGTTTGGTGCCGAGGGCACGACCGCGTGGCTGCGCGCCGCCGCGGTCGCCTTCGGCATCGACGAGATGACTATCAACCGCGTCGTCGCCCCCGGCCGCGGGCGCGCCAAGCGCGCGATCGAGCGCCACCGCGCGCAACTCGGCGGGCGCAGCATCTTCTTCTTCCCCGACTCGCAGCTTGAGGTGCCGCTCGCGCGCTTCCTCGCCAACGAGCTCGGCATGATCCCGGTCGAGGTCGGGACGCCGTACCTTCACCGGGCGCATCTGGTCCACGAACTCGCCGCACTCCCGGTGGGCACGCAGCTCAGCGAGGGGCAGGACGTCGACCGCCAGCTCGACCGTTGCCGCGCCGCCGCCCCCGACATCGCGGTCTGCGGCCTCGGCCTCGCCAATCCGCTCGAAAGAATGGGCATCACGACCAAATGGTCGATCGAGCTCGTCTTCTCGCCGGTCCACGGCTTCGACCAAGCGGGCGACCTCGCCGAACTCTTCGCGCGGCCGCTCAACCGCCGCGACCGGCTGGCGGTGTAGTCATGCAGCTCACCGTCTGGACCTATGAAGGACCCCCGCACGTCGGGGCGATGCGCGTCGCAACCGGCATGACCGGGGTGCATTACGTCCTCCACGCGCCGCAGGGCGACACCTACGCCGACCTGCTGTTCACGATGATCGAGCGCCGTGACGCCCGCCCGCCGGTGACGTACACGACCTTCCAGGCGCGCGACCTCGGCAAGGACACTGCAGAACTGCTCCAGTCGGCAATCCGCGATGCCTATGAGCGTTTCGAGCCGCAGGCGCTGCTCGTCGGCGCTTCGTGCACCGCCGAGCTGATCCAGGACGATCCGGCAGGGCTGGCGAAGGCGCTCGACTTGCCGATCCCGGTGATCAACCTCGATTTGCCGTCGTACCAGCGCAAGGAGAATTGGGGGGCGGCGGAGACCTTCTACGCGCTCGTCCGGACGCTCGCCGACACGTCGATCGTGCGGACCCCGATGGACGGACGTCGGCCGAGCGCGAACCTGCTCGGGCCGACCGCGCTCGGCTTCCGCCACCGCGACGACATCGCCGAGATCAGCAAGCTGCTCGGCAGTATGGGGATCGACGTCAACGTCACCGCGCCGATGGGATCATCACCCGCCGACCTCAAGCGCCTCGGCGCCGCCGACTTCAATATCCTGCTCTACCCCGAGACCGGCGACACCGCCGCGCGCTGGCTCGAGAAGACCTTTAAGCAGCCGACGGTCCGCACTGTTCCGATCGGCTATGGCGCAACGTGCGATTTCGTCCGTGAAATCGCTGCGATCACCGGGTTCGATGCTGCAGTAATGCTGCGCAGCAATCCGTCACGCCTGCCGTGGTATTCGCGCTCAGTTGACTCGACCTACCTAACCGCCAAGCGCGTCTTCATCTTCGGCGACGCCACCCATGCCATCGCCGCCGCCCGTGTCGCGTCGGAGGAGATGGGCTTCGAGGTCGTCGGGCTCGGC
>NZ_JANYGL010000048.1 GCF_025362435.1 Polymorphobacter sp. | reverse complement strand
CTCCCTGGTCGCGCAAGCGCGACCTGTCCCTCCCCCCCAAGGGGGGAGGGAAGTCGGTTTTCGCGGCACGGTCGAGCCGCACGGCTCGCTCGCCGACTTCATCTGGTTCCGCACCGGCGGCCCGGCCGAATGGCTCGTCCGCCCCGCCGACCTCGCCGACCTGCGCGGCTATCTTGCCGACCTGCCGCGCGACGTGCCGGCGATGGCGGTCGGGGTCGGTTCGAACCTGATCGTCCGCGACGGCGGCGTGCGCGGGGCCGTCGTCCGCCTGCCGAAGTCGTTCGCCACCGTGACGATCGAGGGCGACACCGTCCGCGCCGGAGCCGCAGCGATGGGCATCACCGTTGCCAGCGCCGCGCGCGATGCCGGGCTGGCGGGGCTCGAATTCTTGCGGGGCATCCCCGGTACGGTCGGCGGCGCGGTGCGGATGAACGCGGGAGCCTATGGCCGCGACGTCTCCGATTGCCTGATCGAGGCGACCGTCGTGGCGCGCGACGGATCGATGGCGACGGTTACCGCCACGGACCTCGGCTTCGATTATCGCCACTCCGCGCTTCCCGCCGACAGCATCGTTGTCGAGGCCGTCTTCCGCGCCACCCCCGGCGAGCGGGCGACGATCGCCGCCGAGATGGACCGGATCGCCGCCGAGCGCGAGGCATCGCAGCCGCTGCGCTCGCGCACCGGCGGCTCGACCTTCCGCAATCCCGACGGGGACAAGGCGTGGCGGCTGATCGATGCCGCCGGGTGCCGCGGCTTGCGTCGCGGCGGCGCGCAGGTCAGCGAGAAGCACACCAACTTCCTGATCAACACCGGCGATGCGACCAGCGCTGACATCGAGGCGCTCGGCGAAGACGTCCGCGCCCGCGTCCTCGCGCACAGCGGCGTCGACCTCCACTGGGAAATCGCCCGGGTGGGCCAGCAATGAAGGTCGCGGTCCTGATGGGCGGCTGGTCGGCCGAGCGCGAGGTGTCGCTGACCTCCGGCGCCGGCATCGCCGCCGCGCTCGAACGCCTCGGTCACGACGTCACCGCGATCGACATGGGGCACGACGTCGCCGCGCGGCTGACCGCTGCGGCCCCCGACGTCGTGTTCAACGCGCTCCACGGCACGCCGGGCGAGGACGGCAGCGTCCAGGGGCTGCTCGACCTGATGGGGCTCAGATACACGCATTCGGGGCTGCGGACGTCGGCGATCGCGATCGACAAGGTGCTGACCAAGGCGGTGCTGGTGCCGCTCGGCATCCCGATGCCGGGGGGGCGCGTCGTGACCTCGGCGAGCCTCCACGACGGCGACCCGCTGCCGCGCCCGTACGTCCTCAAGCCGGTCAACGAGGGGTCGAGTGTCGGCGTCGCGATCGTTACCGACGCGTCGAACTATGGCAACCCGATCGCCCGCGACGTCCCCGGCCCGTGGCAAAGCTTCGGCGAACTCCTCGCCGAGCCGTTCATCGCCGGGCGCGAACTGACCACCGCCGTCCTCGACGGTCCCGACGGACCGTGGGCGCTCGCGGTGACCGAATTGACGACGGCGCAGGGCTTCTACGATTATGAGGCGAAGTACAGCGAAGGCCGCACCGTCCACCATTGCCCCGCCGACCTGTCCGCCGAGATTACCGCCGCCGCGCTCGACCTCGCCGTCCGCGCCCATGTCGCGCTCGGCTGCCGGGGCACGTCGCGATCGGACTTCCGCTGGGATCCGGCGCAGGGAGTCGGCGGGTTGTACCTGCTCGAGGTCAACACCCAGCCCGGCATGACCGCGCTCAGCCTCGTCCCCGAACAGGCGCGCTTTCGCGGCATCGACTATGACGCTCTCGTCGCGCGTATCCTCGCGAGCGCGGCATGACGACGGCGGTGATCAAGCGCGGCGCGACCGCCCGGCGCCCGGCGGCGAAGCGTCGTCCCGAGCCGAAGCCGATGGTCCGCGTCCCCGTCGCCGCCGGTCGGTTGTGGCGGCATGTCGCGACCGGCTTCGTCGTCCTCGCGCTCGTCGCGGCCGCGGTCGTCGCGATCCTGCTCCACGTCCCCGAGCGCGCGTGGCTGTCGACGGCGCAGGCCGCCAGCCGTGCTGGCTTTGAGGTCCGCCACGTCGACGTCCACGGAGTCGCCAACGCGCCGCGCCTTGCGGTCGTCACTGCTGCACTCGAGGGCCCGACCAACTCGATGCTGCTCGTTGACCTGTCGGCGGCCCGTGCCCGCCTCCGCGCGCTGCCGTGGGTCGCCGATGCCAGTGTCGCGCGGCGCCTGCCCGACACGCTGATCGTCGACATCGTCGAGCGCCGCCCGGTCGCGCTGTGGCAGTATCATCACAAGCTCGCGGCGGTTGACCGTAGCGGCATCGCGCTGACCGGCGACCACCTCGACCGCTTCGCCAAGCTGCCGCTGATCGTCGGCGCGGGGGCTAACGAGCATGTCGACGACCTGCTCGCGCTGCTCGGCGCCCAGCCGCGCCTTGCCGCGACGGTCGACGCCGCGACCTTCGTCGGCGAGCGGCGCTGGGACCTGCGCTTCAAGTCGGGCGAGACGCTGGCGCTCCCCGAAGGCGCGCTGGCACCGGCGGCACTCGCCAAGTTCGACGCGCTCGATCGCAAGACCGGAATGCTCGGCAAGGGCTATGTCTGGTTCGACCTTCGCCAGCCGGGGCAGATGACGGTGCGCGTTCCCGCTCCGGTCAAACCGGCGGGCAAGAAGGCGTCGGGCAAGCCGGTGACGATATGAGCAGCAAGCCCCCGCGCAGCGGCCAGCGCGGCGAACGCACCGTCACCGTCCTCGACGTCGGCACTTCGAAGGTCGCGGCGCTGATCGCGCTGATCGGGGCCAATGGCGCCGACCCGCGCGTCATTGGCGTCGGCCAGCGCGTCTGCCACGGCGTCCGCCGCGGGCTCGTCGCCGACATGGAGAAGACCGAGAGCGCGATCCGCGCCGCGGTCGACCAGGCCGAGCGCAACGCCGGGGTCCAGGCCGAGGCGGTCTACGTCAACATGTCGGCGGGGGGCCTGCGCAGCGAGGTCGAGAGCGTCGAGATCGACATCGCGGGGCACAAGATCTCCGCCGCCGACATGACGACGCTGCTCGCCGCCGGACGCGCGCGGATCGACCCCGGCAGCCGCACCGTCCTTCACGCCCAGCCCGCGCTGTATTCGATCGACGGGCTGACGGGCGTGCAAAGCCCGGTCGGCTTCCACGCCGACCGGCTCGGCATGGACATCCACATCGTCACCGCCGACACGCCGCCGATCCGCAACCTCGACCTCGCGGTTCGCAGCGCGCATCTCGGGGTGCGGACGATGGTCGCCTCGCCCGCCGCGTCGAGCCTCGCTGTGCTGGCGGCGGAGGAGCGCGAACTCGGCGTCGCGCTGATCGAGATCGGCGCCGGGGTGACCAACATCGCGGTCCACATGATGGGGCAGCTCGTCGGCGTCGCTTCGATCGCGATGGGCGCGGGCGACATCACCAACGACATCGCCTCGGCCTTCGCGACGCGGCGCAGCCATGCCGAGCGGCTGAAGACGCTCCACGGCGCCGCGATCACCGCGCAGAAGGATAATCACGACATCATCGAGGTGCCGCCGATCAGCGACGACGACACCGCCGAGCCGCTGCGCGTGCCCAAGTCGCAGATTGTCGCGGTCGTTCGCCATCGGCTCGACCTGTTGTTCGGCGAGGTCGCGCTGCGGCTGCCGCAGATGGGCTTCGCCGGACCGCAGGCGCGGCAGGTCGTGCTCACCGGCGGTGGCGCCGAAATCAAGTCGATCGCCGACTTCGCGCAGGGCGTGCTCGGCAAGAATGTCCGCCTCGGCCGCCCGCGCGGGCTGACCGGGCTGCCGGATGCGCAGTCGGGCTGCGCGTTCGCGACGCTCGCCGGACTGGCGCTGTTCGCCGCCGAAGACCTGCCCGACATGTGGAATGCAAAGGCCGTGAACCCGTCCGACGCGAAGAACGGCAAGCCGTCGGGTCGACTGCAGCAGATGGTCGATAAATTGCGTTCCAGCCTGTGAAGTTCTTGGACCAGACTCACCGTCCGTAGTATGACAGCTCTAAGAGGAGACGAGATATGGTGGACTTCAAGCGTCCCGAGCTGACCGAGCTGAAGCCGCGAATTGCCGTCATCGGCGTCGGCGGGGCAGGCGGTAACGCTGTCACCAACATGATCGTCAGCGGCCTCCAGGGGGTCGACTTCGTCGTCGCCAACACCGACGCGCAGAGCCTTGCGGTCAGCGAAGCTGAAACGCGGATCCAGCTCGGGCTCAAGATCACCCAGGGCCTCGGCGCCGGGTCGCGCCCCGAGATCGGCCGCGCCGCCGCCGAGGAAACGATCGAGCAGATCGAGGCCGCGCTCGACGGCTGCCACATGTGCTTCATCACCGCCGGCATGGGCGGCGGTACCGGCACCGGTGCCGCCCCGGTCGTCGCCCGCGCCGCGCGCGAAAAAGGCATCCTGACCGTCGGCGTCGTCACCAAGCCGTTCGCCTTTGAGGGCTTGAAGCGGATGCGCTCGGCCGAGGAAGGCATCGTCGAGCTGCAAAAGCACGTCGACACGCTGATCATCATCCCGAACCAAAACCTGTTCCTCATCGCCAACGCCAACACGACCTTCAAGGACGCGTTCGCCATGGCCGACCAGGTCCTCCACCAGGGCGTCCGCGGCATCACCGACCTGATGATCATGCCCGGCCTGATCAACCTCGACTTCGCCGACATCCGCACCGTCATGTCCGAGATGGGCAAGGCAATGATGGGCACCGGTGAAGCGTCGGGCGAAAATCGCGCGATCGAGGCGGCCGAGAAGGCGATCGCCAACCCGCTGCTCGACGAAGTCTCGATGCGCGGCGCCAAGGGCGTCATCATCAACATCACCGGCGGCGACGACCTCCGCCTGATGGAAGTCGACGAAGCCGCGACGCACATCCGCGAGATGGTCGACCCCGAGGCGAACATCATTGTCGGCTCGGCGTTCAACCCCGACCTGAACGGCGTCATGCGCGTCTCGGTCGTCGCCACCGGGATCGACGTCGTCGCGCGGACCCCGGCGGTCAGCACGACGCGGACGATGCCGGCGTTTGGCGGCACCGCGTCGGCCTTCCCGACCGGCGCGACGCCGCGCGCACCGGTCGCCGAGCCAGCCGTCAGCGCCAGCGCCAACCCGGTCGTCGAACCCGAGCCCGAGCCGCTCGACCTCAGCCTCGACGACGTCGTCGAGGAGCCCGCCGAGCCGCAGATCCGCTTTACCCCGGCACCCGCGCCCGTCGTCGCGCCGGTCTCGCCGGTCGCCGCCGCGCCGCTGCCGCCGATGCGGCCGCAGCCCGACGTCGAGGAGAAGCCGCTGACGCTGTTCGAGAAGATGATGAACCTCAGCCGCAAGCCCGCCCCGCGCCCGGCCGTGACGACCCTCGCCCCAGACGCCGAAGGCGAACCCGACACCCAGCCGGAGGTTGCGATCCCGTCGTTCTTCAAGAAGCAGGCGAATAACTAAGCTGGAAGACCTTCTAGCCTAATATTGTCATCCCGGCGCAGGCCGGGACCCATGATCACTGAAAGTCGAGTTCATGGGTCCCGGCCTACGCCGGGATGACACCGCGTAGCGGATCGACCTCCGTTATTTGCTGCCGTCGGTCCCTTCGAAGTTCGCTTGCCGCTTACGCTCTGCCCGGTTCGCTTGCCGGTACACACTTCCGCCGTCATCCCCGCGAAGGCGGGGACCCATCACCCGAATGTTGGGATGATGGGTCCTCGCCTTCGCGGGGATGACGGCTTCATTTGTGATCACTTATCCGCGCTAAACCGGAGTGCAGTGGCCTTCCCGCTGGTTCCACTCCGGAATCAGCCTGACCCGGCGCTTCGACCAATAGCTGATGTCCATCGAGATCCGGACCGGCGCACCCTTGCGCATGTAGATCGCCTGGTCTCCCGTCCTGCCATTCCCAGTCAGGCACCGCGCCCAACCCGACGCTTCGAGAGCCTGGGTCAGCTTGAATACCGCGTTGTTGTCGCTGTCGTGCCACAACGTCAGCTGGTCGAACCCGCCCTCGCCGTCGCTCCCCGCAAGATCGACCGCGGCTTCGTACGGACCGGCATCCCCGACCATGACCCCGTGCCGCCGACAGCGGATATGGACCGCGTCGAGGTTCACGCAGTCGTTGAAGCTCGCCCGCTTGGCGTCGATCAGCTTGCCGCTGACCGGCAGGCCGTCGAAGGCGACCGACGGCGGCGGATTGGCCACCGGCTGATGACAGCCAGCGCTCGCGAGGAGTACCGCCAAGGTCGCGATACGAGCGAGCGAGCGGAGTGCTCGGTCGCGCGCAGGCACCGCAACGGGACGGCTTCGCGTTTCAATTGCCATGACCACCCTGAAGCTTGCGACGCGATGCCGCCCCGCCGTGTACCGGGTTTGCATGCCGCTGACGATCCGAACATAGCCGTTTGGAGCCAGCCGCCCGTTCGACGGTTTCGCTTGCCGCGACGCCCCGGTCTGCGCCATCACGCGGCACTGCTTGGGGAGACTTGGAATGGCTGGACCGCTCGCCGGGCTCCGCATCATCGAACTCGCCGGGATCGGTCCCGGGCCGTTCGCGGGCATGATGCTCGCCGACCACGGCGCCGAGGTCATCCGCGTCGACCGTCCCGGCGCGCGGATCGATGCGCGCGACCCGCTGCTGCGGTCGCGGACGCTCGTCGGCGTCGACCTCAAGTCGCCCGACGGGATCGCTGTCGTCCGCGACCTTGTCCGCACCGCCGACGGGCTGATCGAGGGGTTCCGCCCCGGCGTCACCGAACGCCTCGGTCTCGGCCCCGACGTGTTGCTCGCCGACAATCCGAAGCTCGTCTACGGGCGGATGACCGGCTGGGGGCAGACCGGCCCGTACGCCGCTGCCGCCGGGCACGACATCAACTACATCGCGCTCGCTGGAGCGCTCCATGCGTTCGGGCGGGCGGGGGAGAAGCCGACGCCGCCGATCAACATGGTCGGCGATTTCGGCGGCGGCGGGATGATGCTCGCCTTCGGCATGGTCGCGGCCTTGCTCCACGCGGCAAAGACCGGCGAGGGGCAGGTGATCGACGCGGCGATGACCGACGGCGCGGCGGTGCTGATGTCGATGATCTGGGGCTTCCGCGCCAACGGCATGTGGACCGACAACCGCGGCACCAACCTGCTCGATACCGCCGCGCATTTCTACGACAGCTACGAGACCCGCGACGGCAAGTGGATCACGATCGGGTCGATCGAGCCGCAGTTCTACGCCGAACTCCGCCGCCTGACCGGACTCGACGCCGACCCGGCATTCGACGCCCAGATGGACCGGGCGAGCTGGGGGCCGCTCAAGGGCACGCTCACCGCCTTGTTCCTGACGCGGACCCGCGACGAGTGGTGCGAGATGATGGAGATGACCGACGTCTGCTTCGCGCCGGTGCTGAGCATGGCCGAGGCTCCGTCGCACCCGCACAATGCCGCCAGGGGGACGTTTGTCGAGGCCGGCGGAGTGGTCCAGCCCGCGCCGGCGCCGCGCTATTCGGTCAGCGCGACCGTCGACCCGGCGATGACGACCCGCTTCAGCGGCGGTGCGGTGCTCGCCGGGCTCGGCTACGACGCCGCGCGGATCGCAGCACTGACCGCGGCGGGGACGGTCAGGTGACGCTCGACCGCCGCGCGCTGCTGGCGGGCGGCGCGGCGGCGATGACGGCGGCGCTGACGGCGGGTGCCCAAGCCGAGATCGCGCCGACCCGGCTGCGCATCGTCAACGACCGCGTCTTCGTCGACGCCGTGGTCAACGGCCGCCCGACCGTCGCGCTGCTCGATTCAGGGGCCGAGGTGACCGTCCTTGACCGCGCCTTCGCCGAGCGCCTAGGCATCACCGGCGGGTCGGCGGCGACGGCGCGCGGGACCGGCGAGGCGACCACCGACGCGCGCCTTGTCCGCGGGGTCGAGGTGATCGTCGCCGGAGTGCGCTTGCGCTCGCCAACCGTCGCGGTGATCGACCTCGCGGACATCTCGCGCCAGCTCCACGACCGGATCGACGTGCTCATCGGGCGCGATCTCTTCGATGCGGCGAGGTTGGCGATCGACCTGCGTGCGGGCAGTGTGCGCGCGGGGCCGTCGATCGTCCCGGCGGGAGTCCGGCTCCGGCTCGTGCCGATGCGCGGTGTAGAAACCATCCCAGTCTTGATCGAGGGCTCCCCCGCGCAGGCCGATTTCGACCTCGGCAACGGCGGAAGTGTCCTCATCGGTGCGGCCTTCGCCAACCGCCACCGGATGCTCGACGACGGCCGCACGCTCGCGACGATTCCGGGGGGCGGGATCGGCGGCGCGACGCTCCAGACGACGCTCGTCCTGCGCACCCTCGACCTCGGCGGACGGCGTTTCCACGACGTGCCCGCCGCGATCGACACCAACCCGACGGCCGCCGACGCCAACATCGGGGTGAGGCTTCTCAAGCGCTTCGGCATCGTCACCGACTTTGCGGCGCGCAGTGTGTGGCTGGACTACCGCGGATGAAACCGTATGCCACCGACCCCGCCGCCTCGCGCGGGCGGCGCTTCGCCGAAGCCGCCTCGGCGACCCGCGACGCGTTCCAGCGCGATCGCGACCGCATCGTCCATTGCTCGGCATTCCGGCGGCTGCGCGACAAGACGCAGGTCTTCGTCGCCCCCGACGGCGACCATTTTCGCGTCCGCCTGACGCACAGTCTTGAGGTCGCGCAGATCGCCCGCGCCGTCGCCCGCGCGCTCGGGCTGAACGAGGACCTGACCGAAGCCTGCGCGCTCGCCCACGACCTCGGCCACCCGCCGTTCGGCCATTCGGGCGAGGACGCGCTCGAAGCCGCGATGGCCCCGTTCGGCGGCTTCGACCATAATGCCCAGACGGTGCGGATCGTCACCCGGCTCGAGCAGCGTTACCCCGGGTTCGACGGGCTCAACCTGAGCTGGGAGACGATCGAGGGGCTGGCCAAGCACAACGGTCCGGTCGTCGCGCCGACATGGGCGCTGGCCGAGGCCGACGCCGGTTTCGCGCTCGACCTCGCGACATGGCCGGGGCTCGAGGCGCAGGTCGCGGCAGCGGCGGACGACATCGCTTACGACAACCACGATCTCGACGACGGGCTCCGCGCCGGGTTGTTCACGATCGACGATGTCATCGCGGTGCCATTCGTCGCTGACTGCTGGGCGGAAGTGACGGCGCGCTTTCCCGGTGTAGCGGAGCGGCGGCGGCTCGTCCCGGAACTCGTCCGCGACCAGATCGGTCGAATGGTCGACGACCTGCTGGCGACCAGCCGAGCGCGCATCGCCGCCGTCGCGCCGCGGTCGGTCGCCGACGTCCGCGCGGCGGGACACGCGCTGATCGGCTTTTCGGACGGCATGGCGGCGAGCGCAGTGTCGCTCAAGACCTTCCTGCGGACCCGAATGTACACCCACCCCGAGGTCGCCCGCCTGCGCGACCCCGCGGTCGAGATCGTCGCCGGGCTGTTCGCCGCGTTCGACGCCGACCCCGGCCTGCTCCCGCCCCGTTGGCGCGCGACGATGCCGCTGGCTGAACCTGCGCGTGCGCGTCATGGCGGCGACTTCATCGCCGGCATGACCGACCGCTACGCGCTGCGGGAATACAGCCGGGTCGTCGGGCCGAGCCCGATGCCGGGCTACTGATCGGCGCCGAGCATCGTCTCGCCGACGACCGGCGGCGCGGCGGGTTCGCCGGCGAGCCAGCGGTAGGCACCCCCGGCGGCAAGCGCACCGCCGATCGGAGCGAGCCAGAACAGCCACAACTGCTGCAGCGCGAGGCCGCCGACGAGGAGCGCCGGGCCGGTGCTCCGTGCCGGGTTGACGCTGGTGTTCGTCACCGGGATCGAGATCAGGTGGATCAGCGTCAGCGCGAGGCCGATCGCGATCGGGGCGAAGCCCGACGGTGAGCGCGTGTCGGTCGCGCCGAGGATGACGATGAGGAAGCCGAAGGTCAGCACGACCTCGATGATCAGCCCCGACACCAGCGTATAATGCCCCGGCGACTGGACGCCGTAGCCGTTGACCGCGAGGCTCGTCGGACCCATCGCGAAGTCGGGACCGCCCTGCGCGATTGTCATCAGGACGGCGGCGGCCACGATCGCGCCAAGAACCTGCGCGACGATATACGGTGCGATGTCCTTCGCCGGGAAGCGCTTGCCCGCCCACAGACCGATCGTCACCGCCGGGTTGAGATGGCAGCCCGAGATGTGCCCGATCGAATACGCCATCGTCAGCACGGTCAGCCCGAACGCGAGGCTGACCCCGCCAGCCCGATGCCGACCCCGGGGAATGCCGCCGCCAGCACGGCGCTGCCGCACCCGCCGAAGACAAGCCAGAAGGTGCCGAAGCCTTCGGCGAACAGGCGCTTGGGCAGTGGTATCATGCTATTTCCCCCGAATGGACGCGAACGTCCGGACGTCCCCGAAATGCGTCAGCCGAGCAGGAAGCGGGCGCGGCAGCCGCGGTTGACCCAGACGCCGCCGCGGTCCCAGCCCCATGTCTGGCCCTGAACGCAGTTGCCGGCGATGACCTGGACCTGCGGGCGACGATAGACGTCGGTGGCGCAGCGGCTCGGCTGGAACTGCCACGATTCGCAGACGATCGAGCGACCGCCGCCGTTGACCGGGGCGTCGGGAATGCCGGGGCCGGGGCCAAAGCTAGGCCGTCCGCCGACGACCGCAAAAATCGCGCGGCAGCCGTTGTTGACCCAGATGCCGCGCGGGGTGAAGCCCCACGTCTGGCCCTGCGTGCACATCCCGCCGGTCTGCTGGAGCAGGCGGACACCGCCGCGCGTGTCGGCCGGGCACTCGTTCGGCCGGAACTGCCACGATTCACAGGTGATCTGGCGCGCTTGCGGCGGATAATTGCCGCCATTGTTGCCGCCGTTTCCGGGGTAGCCGCCGCCGGGATTGCCGCCACCGCCACCGGGGTAGCCGCCGCTGCCCGGGTTACCGCCACCGGGGTAGCCACCGCCACCAGGATTTCCACCACCGCCGGGGTAACCACCACCGCCGCCGGCGCGACTGACCGAGAACACCGCACGACAGTTACCGCTGACCCAGATGCTGTTCGCGTCCCAGCCCCACGTCCGCCCCTGGTCGCACGGCGGATTGGTGACCTGCATCAGCTTGACGAAGCCGGCGCGGCCGATGTCGACCGGGCAGCGCGCGGGCTCGCGGAACGATGCGCACTGGACCTGCTGCCAGTTGCCGCCCTGCGCGACGGCCGGAGCCGGCAATGACGCTGCCCCCGACACGATCATCGCGAGCATCAAAGCCAGCCTGAATATCATTTACGTTTCCCCCGCTGCGGATTCCCCTTCCACCAGCGCGGCAACACTATCCAAGGGCAGTCATCGCTGCAACCGGCATCCCTGGAGCCAGTCGGGCCGGATCGACGCGTGACCCGAGCCCGAATCCCCGCTAGTCATGGCCTTTGCCACCGAACCGCGCGGAACCGCCTTGACCACCGTCTATCACCGCTATGCTGCCCATGTCGCCGACGCGCTCGCCGACCTCGTCCGCTCGGGCGACCTGCCGCCGGGGCTCGATACGCGCCACGCCACCGTCGAAAGCCCGCGCGACCCGACCCACGGCGACCTCGCGACCAATGCGGCGATGGTGCTGGCGAAGCCCGCGGGGATGAAGCCGCGCGAGATTGCGGTCGGCATCGCGCAGTATCTCGTTGGCCTGCCCGACGTCGCCAGCGCCGAAGTCGCCGGGCCGGGCTTCCTCAACATCACCCTCGACCCGCGCGTCTGGCAGGCCGAACTGCGGACGATCCTCGCCGACGGGGCCGACTATGGCCGCTCGACGATGGGGGCGGGCAAGCCGATCAACGTCGAGTATGTCTCGGCGAATCCGACCGGGCCGATGCACATGGGGCATTGCCGCGGCGCGGTCGTCGGCGACGCGTTGGCATCGCTGCTCGCCTACGCCGGGTTCGACGTGACGCGCGAATATTACATCAACGACGCCGGGGGGCAGGTCGATACGCTCGCGCGGTCGGTCCACCTCCGCTACCTCGAGGCGCTCGGCGGCGTCGTGACGATCCCCGAGGGATACTATCCCGGCGACTATCTGGTCCCGGTCGGGCAGGCGCTCGCCGCCGAGCTCGGCGATCATTATGCGCTGCTCCCCGAAAGCCAGTGGCTCGCGCTGTTCCGCACCCGGGCGGTGGCGATGATGATGGACCTGATCCGCGACGATCTCGCGCTGCTCGGCATCCACCACGATCGCTTCTTCTCCGAGGCGAGCCTCGGCGACGCGGTCGGCGCGGCGCTCGCCGACCTCGATGCCAAGGGGCTGATCTACGAAGGCGTCCTCGAAGCACCGAAGGGCGAGACCGCCGACGACTGGGAGCCGCGCCCGCAGACGCTGTTCCGCGCCTCGCAGTTCGGCGACGACAGCGACCGGGCATTGAAGAAGTCCGACGGCAGCTGGACCTATTTCGCCGGTGACGTCGCCTATCACTATGACAAGTTGCGCCGCGGCTTCACCGGGCTCGTCGACATGTTCGGCGCCGACCACGGCGGCTACGTCAAGCGGATGACCGCGGCGGTCGCGGCGCTGTCGGACGGGAAGGTCGCGCTTGATGTCAAGATCGTCCAGATGGTCCGGCTGTTCCGGGCCGGCGAGCCGGTCAAGATGTCGAAGCGGTCGGGGTCGTTCGTCACCCTCGCCGATGTCGTCCACGAGGTCGGCAAGGACGTGGTTCGCTTCATCATGCTGACGAAGAAGTCGGACACCCAGCTCGACTTCGACTTCACCAAGGTCGTTGAGCAGTCGCGTGAGAATCCGGTGTTCTACGTCCAGTACGCTCATGCCCGGATCTGCTCGCTCCAGCGGCGCGCGGCGGAGGCGGGGATGGTCCTGCCCGAAGCCGACCTGACCCGGCTCGATGCCGAGGAGTTGGGGCTGGTCAAGTTCGCGGCGCAGTGGCCGAAGATCGTCGAGGCGGCGGCGGCATCGAACGAGCCGCACCGGATTGCCTTCTATCTCAACGACCTTGCCGCAGCGTTCCACTCGCTATGGAACCGCGGCAACGACGATCCGTCGCGGCGGTTCCTGATCGAGGACGACGTCGGGCTGACCGCTGCACGGTTGGCGCTGGCGCGGGCGGCGGCGCAGGTGATCGCCAACGGGCTCGGGGTGATGAGCGTCGAGCCGGCGCAGGAAATGCACTGATGGCACGCCAGCCCGATCCCGGCGACGACCTCGACGACGACGCCCCGTGGCTCGCCGAGGGCGTGCGCGAGAATCGCGGTTCGACGATGGTGCCGCGCGGCCGGATCATTGGCGGAGTGCTCGTCGCGGTCGCGCTCATCGTCTTGATCGTGCTGGGGATCTACCTGATTTCGGCGCGCAAGCAGGACGGTTCGAGCGGGTTCAAGCGAGCCGAGGATGCGCCGCTGATCGCTGCCGATCCGGGGCCGTACAAGCTCGCGCCGACCGATCCCGGCGGGGCGTCTGTGGCTGGCATCACCGATTCGATCGCCGCGGCGGGGCGCGGCGACGATCCGGGCAGCGCGATCGACACGACGGCGACGCCTGAGGAACCGCTCGCCCGGCCCGGAACCGCGCCCGAGCCGCCGACCGATCTCCTGCCGCACACGCCCGCACAAGTGACCGCACCGGCTGCTCCCGTTGTCGCGCCGTCCGCCCGTCCGGCGCCCCCTGTCGTGGCGACGGTCAAGCCGGCAATCGTGCCGCCGGTGAAGATCGCCCCGGCGCCGATCGCCGCGCCGGTGACGCCGCCGGTCGCCGACAAGCCCAAGCCAAAACCGAAGCCGTTGGTCGCGCCCGAGCCGGCCAGGCCGAAGTTCGACCCGCTCGCCGATACGGCCGTGAGTGCCCCGCCGCCCAAGCCCGCAAAGGCCAGCGGCGGCAGCGCGGCGCTCCAACTCGGCGCGTTCTCGACCGAGGCCAAGGCCGACGCCGCATGGTCCGCCGCCGTCGGCCATGCCCCTGCGCTCGCGAGCTTGAGCAAGCGCGTCGAGCCGATCGAGCGCGACGGCAAGACGTTGTACCGCCTCCGTGCCGGGGGCGTCGCGTCGAAGGCGGCGGCGAGCGAGCTATGTGCGAAGGTCAAGGCCGGCGGCGACGCCTGCCTCGTGGCGGAGTGATGCGATGACCCCGTTGTTTCTCGGCCTGTCCGGCCCGGTGCTGACCCCCGACGAGATCGCGCTGTTCCGCCAGTGCGATCCCGCGGGATACATCCTGTTCGCGCGCAACTGCATCGATCCGGACCAGATGCTCGCGCTGACCGACAGCCTGCGCAGCCTCGCCCAACGTGACCTGCCGATCCTGATCGATCAGGAGGGCGGGCGCGTCGCGCGGATGAAGCCGCCAATATGGGCAGAATTTCCTCCGGCGGCCCGCTTCGGGGCGCTGTACGACGTCGCCCCGGTTACCGCGATCGAGGCGGCGCGGCTCAATGCACTGGTCCTCGCGCTGACGCTGCGCGACGCCGGGGTTACGGTCGACTGTCTGCCGCTGCTCGACGTCCGTGCCCCGGGCGGCCACGACATCATCGGCGACCGCAGCTATGGCGAGGAGCCGATGCGCGTCGCAGCACTCGGCAAGGCGACCCTCGACGGCCTGCGCGCCGGCGGCGTCATCGGCGTCGTCAAGCACATCCCCGGGCATGGCCGCGCGACGGTCGACAGCCACCTCGGCCTGCCCGTCGTCACCGCGAGCCGCGAGGAGCTTGAGGTCGACTTCGAGCCGTTCCGCTCGCTCAACACCGCGCCGATGGCGATGACCGCGCACATCGTCTACCCGGCGCTCGACCCCGAACATTGCGCGACGCTGTCGGCGACGGTCATCGCCGAGACGATCCGCCGCGACATCGGCTTCGACGGGCTGCTGATGTCCGACGACATCGGCATGAAGGCGATCGGCGGCAGCTTCGCCCAGCGCACTCGCGGCTGCCTCGCGGCCGGGTGCGATATCGCGCTGCATTGTTCGGGGGTGTTCGCCGAGATGGTCGAGGTCGCCGCCGCCGCCCCGCCGATCGGCCACGACGCGACGAGCCGACTGGGTGCGGCGATGCTGTGGCCGATACCGCCGCATGAACTGTCGATCGCGGATTTGACCGCGCAGCGTGATGCGCTGCTGGCGTTTGGCTGAGGACCCTCCTCTTCCTGCTCCCCTTCCATTCAGAGGGGCGAGGAGTGGGGCAGTCGCCACGAGCATCGAGCTTGGGGCTGCCCCACCCCCGGGCCATCGCAAGGGCGATGTCTCTCGCCCCTCCCCTGAAGGGGAGGGGAGGATTCCTCCTGAAACCCTGACCTTAATTCTCGAAGCGTGGGAAGGCCCGCTCGACGTGCTGCTCGCACTCGCCCGCGCGCAGAAGGTCGACCTCAAGGCGATCTCGATCCTCGCCCTCGTCGACCAATATCTCGCCTTCGTCGCCGAGGCGCGGACGATCCGGCTCGAACTCGCCGCCGATTACCTGGTGATGGCGGCGTGGCTCGCCTACCTCAAGTCGTGCCTGCTGCTGCCCGCCGATCCCGAGGCCGATCCCGACCCGCACGACCTCGCGTTGCGGCTGCAGGTCCGTCTCCAGCGGCTCGACGCGATGCGCGAGGCGGGGGCGCGGCTGATGGCGCGCGACCGTGCCGGGCACGACACCTTCCGCCGCGCCGCCCCTGAGGGACTGCGACTGGTTGCGAGCAATACCGTCGACTGCAGCCTGTACGATGTCCTCAGCGCCTAGGGCCGCATCGTCCGGCGGCGCGAGCGGCCCGGCTATAGCGTCGTCCGCCGCGACGTCCTCGCGCTCGATGAGGCGCGCGAACGGTTGGCGCGGCTGGTCGGGACGGCGCGCAAGTGGACCGACCTCGCCGCGTATCTGCCGCCAGCGCCCGACGAGGCGTACCGCCGCTCGGCGCTGGCGAGCACGTTTCTCGCCGCGCTCGAGTTGACGCGGCAGGGGCGGACGGATCTGTCGCAGAGCGATGCGTTCGCGCCGGTGCTGGTGCGGGCGCGGTGAGGGCAATCGCATGACCGACCCCGCCCTCATCCGCGAAGTCGAGGCAATCGTCTTCGCCGCCGAAACCCCCATCACCGCCGCTGAAATCACCCGCCATTTGTCCGAGCCCGGCGACGTGCCCGCCGCGCTCGCCGACCTCGCGGCGAGCTACGCGCCGCGCGGGATCGTCCTCGTGGAGCGCGGCGGGCGGTGGTTGTTCCAGACCGCGCCCGACCTCGGCCACGTCCTCCGCCGGACGCGCGAGGCGCCGCGCAAATTGTCGCGGGCGGCGGTCGAGACGCTCGCGATCATCGCCTATCACGAGCCCGCGACCCGCGCCGAGATCGAGGATATTCGCGGCGTCGCGGTGTCGCCGGGGACGGTCGACGTGCTGATGGCGGCGGGTTGGGTCCGCCCCGCTGGCCGCCGCGAGTCGCCTGGCCGCCCGCTCCAGTTCGCGACGACGCCGGGGTTCCTCGCCGATTTCGGGCTCGCCGACCGTCGCGACCTGCCCGGCGTCGCCGACCTGCGCGCGGCGGGGCTGCTCGACCGGGCGCCCCCGGCCACTGGCGAAATCCCCGGGGCTGGACTACATAGCAAGGGTTAGAGCCTCGGTTGGGCTCGGGATCGTGGCCCCGCGGGGCTAGGCGGAGTTCTAGATCATGGGTTCGTTCAGCCTCGTCCATTGGCTCATCGTCATCCTCGTCGTCATCCTGCTGTTCGGGCGCGGGCGGATTTCGGATTTGATGGGCGACATGGCCAAGGGCATCAACAGCTTCAAGAAGGGGCTGGCCGACGACGGCACACCCCCCGCCTATCCGCCGCCGCCGCAGGGCTATGCGCCGCCCCCGGCCTATGCCCCCCCGCACATCGCCCCGCCAGTCACCGCTCCCCCCGCGCCGGTCCGTGACGAGGTTCCGCGGAGCTAGGCGGACGCAGGACAGGCTTGGCGACACGGTCCGATGTTCGGCATCGATTCCACTGAGTTCCTGCTGATCGCGATCGTCGCGCTCGTCGTCATCGGCCCCAAGGACCTGCCGCGGGTGATGCGGATGGTCGGCGGCTGGGTCGGGCGTGGCCGCGCGATGACGCGCCACCTCCGCAGCGGCTTCGACACGATGATGCGCGAAGCCGAGCTCGAGGAAATGCAGAAGCAGTGGGCGCAGCAGAACGCCGACATCATGGCAGCGACGACGGTCGCCTCGGTTGCGCCGCACGTTTACGATGCGCCGGTTGTGGCGCACGACGATGTTGCGGGCTCGACCCCTTTAGCTGACAGTCACTCGACGCATGCCGACGCGATCCCGACGGAGCCGCATGCCGCGCTTTTTGCTCCGAACGTCGCCGACGTGCCGGCGAACTATGACTACGGCAGCGGTGCTTCGGTAGATCACGGCGGCGCTTCGGCGGGCGGAGCAGTCGCCGCGACAGCAGCAGCCAGCGGTGTGATGACCGGCCCGCGCCCGTCGCCTGCCGCGATCCTTGCCCACGCCGACGTTGCCGAATCGACACACGCGGCCACGCCGGTCGAACCCTTGCCCCCGACGGCAGCCCCATGAGCGAGCTCGACGACTCCAAGGCTCCGTTGATGGAGCATCTGATCGAGCTGCGGAAACGCCTGCTGACCAGCATCGTCGCGCTCGTCGTCGCCTTCGGCATCGCCTTCACCCAGTCGAAGGCGATCTTCGCCTTCCTCGTCCAGCCGCTGGTTCGCGCCGAGGGCCCCGGGGTCCACACCCAACTGATCTTCACCAAGCTGTACGAGGCGTTCTTCGTCCAGGTGAAGGTCGCGGCGTTCGCAGCGCTGGTCATCGCCTTCCCGATCATCGCCAACCAGATCTGGGCATTCGTCGCACCGGGCCTGTACAAGAACGAGAAGCGCGCCTTCCTGCCGTTCCTGATCATGACCCCGGTGCTGTTCACCGCCGGAGCGGCGCTCGCATATTACGTCGTCGCGCCGATCTCGTTCAGGTTCTTTCTAAAGTTCAATGACAATGGCGCGACCACCGGCTTCGCCCAGACCGCGCTGCCGGCGATGAACGACTATCTGTCGCTGATCATGCATTTCATGGCGGGGTTCGGCATCGCCTTCCTCCTGCCGGTGCTGTTGATGCTGCTCGAGCGCGTCGGGATCGTGACGCGGACCCAACTCAAGGCGGGGCGCCGTTATGCGATCGTCGGGGCATTCGTCGTCGCGGCGGTGCTCGCTCCCCCCGACGTCGTCTCGCAGTGCCTGCTCGCGGTGCCGTTAATTGCGCTCTACGAGGCGTCGATCATCGGCATCTGGTTCAGCGAGCGCAAGCGCATCCGCGACGCCGCACAGGTTCCCATCGTCCTGCCGTGATGCAGCATCGCCGCCGCAAATAGAAAGACCCGCGACCAGGGGGGTGGTCGCGGGCCTCTCTAGAAGTGTGGGTCCGACCGCATTCAGGGGGGATGATGCGGCCGGACCCTTGGGAGGACAGCGGGAGCGGGGGGGCATATACCGCTGTCCAGTCTTCTAAACGGACATGCCCGATCGGGGTTCCGCACCCGCGGAAGTTTTTTTGCAGTGCGGCAAACCGGGTCGGTGACGGCGATGGAACCAGCCGAAACGACCGCGCGTCTTTGGTCCGTCAACCATGAAAAGGCCGGACGATGACCGACGACACGAGCAAGTTCTGGGACATGATCGAAGACCTCCGCGTCGCGATGCTGACCACCGAAACCGCGAACGGCCTCGAGAGCCGCCCGATGAGCGCGTACGTCGACAAGGACGCCGGCGACATCTGGTTCATCACCCGCATCGACAGCAACAAGACCGACGAGATCAAGGATGATTCTAAGGTCAACCTTGGCTTCGCCAACTCGTCGACCAACAAGTACGTCTCGGTCACCGGCACCGCGCGCACCGTCCGCGACCCGGCGAAGCAGAAGGAACTGTGGAATCCGTTCGCCGAGGCTTGGCTGCCCGAGGGCCCCGAGGCACCGACGACCGGCCTGATCCACGTCACCCCCGACCACGCGACGATCTGGGATTCGCCGGGCAAGCTGGCGATGCTCGTCAAGGTCGCCAAGGCGAACCTGACGCAGAGCCCGCCGAAGGACGACAAGGTCACGCACATCGACCTGTAAGCCCTCGTGTCATCCCGGCGAAGGCCGGGACCCATGATCGCGGACGTGGTGATCGTGGGTCCGGTCTTCGCCGGGATGACAGCATCGCTTGCGGCGACTACACCGCCGGGATGCAAGGAAAACGCGTCCTTCTCATTGTCGGCGGCGGAATCGCCGCGTTCAAGGCGCTCGAACTCGTTCGTGCGCTACGGCGTGAGGGGGCGACGGTCGTCCCGGTCCTGACTGCGGGGGGAGCGCATTTTGTCACCCCGCTCAGCCTGTCCGCACTCGCCGCCAGCCCGGTCCACACCGACTTGTGGAGCCTCGACGAGGGCGGCGGCATGGGTCATATCGAACTGAGCCGTAGCGCCGACTTGGTCGTCGTCTGCCCCGCGACCGCCGACCTGATGGCGAAAATGACGACAGGGATCGCCGACGACCTCGCGACGACGCTGCTCCTCGCGACCGACACCCCGGTGATCGCCGTTCCGGCGATGAACGTCCGGATGTGGACCCACGCCGCAACGGTAGCGAATGTCGCGACGTTGCGGGCGCGCGGTGTTACCGTGGTCGAGCCCGACGAGGGGCCGATGGCGTGCGGCGAATTCGGTCCGGGGCGGCTGCCCGAGGTCACCGCGATCGTCGCCGCGATCGCGCTGCACTTCGGCCCCAAGCCGCTGGTCGGCAGGCACGCCGTCGTCACCGCCGGGCCGACCCACGAGCCGATCGACCCGGTCCGCTATCTTACCAACCGCTCGTCGGGGAAGCAGGGGTTCGCCATCGCCGGAGCGCTCGCCGCCCTCGGTGCCCGGGTGACGCTGATCGCCGGGCCGGTCGCGCTGGCGACGCCGCCGGGATGCACCCGCGTCGACGTCGAGACCGCGCGGCAGATGGCGGTCGCGGTCGAGGCCGCGCTCCCCGCCGATGTCGCGGTGATGGTCGCCGCCGTCGCCGACTGGGGCGTGATCGTCTCGCCCGCCAAGCTCAAGAAGGTCGAGGGCATGCCGCGCCTCGATCTCGTCGAGAATCCCGACATCCTCGCGACGCTCGGCCGCGCCGTTGACCGCCCGGGCCTCGTCATCGGCTTCGCCGCCGAGACCGAGGCGACGATCGCCAACGCCGTCGGCAAGCGCGCGACCAAAAAGGCCGACTGGATCGTCGCCAACGATGTCTCGGGCGACGTCATGGGCGGCGACGCCAATACGGTCCATCTCGTCACCGCCGAGGGCGTCGAGGACTGGCCGACCTTGCCCAAGGCCGAGGTCGCACGGCGCCTCGCCGACCGCATCGCACAGGAACTCGCATGACCCCCGAGATCGTCATCGACGTCGAGATCATGCGCCACGGCGACGGCCTCGACCTGCCGGCCTACGCCACCGAGGGAGCGGCGGGGATGGACGTCGTCGCCGCGGTCGACCGCGATCTGGTCATCGCCCCGGGAGCACGCGCGGCGGTGCCGACCGGGCTCAAGCTCGCGATCCCCGATGGCTACGAGGTCCAGGTTCGCCCGCGCTCGGGGCTCGCGCTCAAGCACGGGCTGACCGTGGCGAACGCGCCGGGGACGATCGACAGCGACTATCGCGGCGAGTTGAAGGTGCTCCTCGCCAACCTCGGCGACGCCGCGGTGACGATCACCCGCGGCATGCGGATCGCGCAGCTCGTCGTCGCGCCGGTCGTGCGCGGGCGCTGGGTCGCGGTCGATGCGCTCGCCGACGACACCGTGCGCGGCAGCGGCGGGTTCGGCTCGACGGGGTCGTGACCCTCACCGACGACCAGCTCGACCGCTACGCCCGCCACATCATCCTCAAGGAAATCGGCGGCAGCGGTCAGGCGAAGCTGCTCGCCAGCACCGTCGCGGTGGTCGGCGCGGGGGGGCTCGGGTCGCCGTGCCTGATGTACCTCGCCGCCGCCGGGGTCGGGCGGCTGACGGTGATCGACGACGATACGGTCGCGCTGTCGAACCTTCAGCGCCAGATACTCCACGGCACCGCCGACGTCGGCCGGGCGAAGACCGACAGCGCGCGCGAGGGCCTCGCGCGGATCAACTCCGACGCGGTAGTCACGCAGGAGCGCGTCCGGCTCGACGCGGACAACGCCGCCGTGCTGCTCGGCGGGCACGACGTCGTGGCCGACGGCTCGGATAGCTTCGCGACGCGGCTGACGGTCGCCGACGCCTGCCTCGCGCTGAGGATTCCCCTCGTCTCGGCGGCGATCGGGCCGTTCGACGGGCAGCTCGCCACCTTCCGCGGCTGGGAGGCGGGCCTGCCATGCTACCGCTGCTACGTCGGCTCGGCCCCCGGTCGTGACGATACGAGCTGCGCCGACCAGGGCGTGCTCGGCGCGCTGACCGGAGTGATGGGGGCGCTGCAGGCGCTCGAAGTCATCCGCGAGATCACCGGCTTCGGGCCGACGCTGGCGGGGCGGCTGCTGCTGTTCGATGCGCTGAGCATGCGAATGCGGACGTTGAAGCTGGCGAAGGACCCGGCGTGCCCGGCCTGCCACTAGCGATCGTCGTCAGCGAGGCGGGGCCGCGCCTGACCACTGCGTTGACGCTCGCCGCCGCCGCCGCCGCGCTCGGGCGCGACGTCACGATGCTGTTCGACGGGGCGAGTGTCGCCGCGCTCGCGCCTCCCGGGCCGCTGCTAGCGACTGCACTCGAGCTCGGGGTCCGCATGACTGCCTGCCAAACCGGGCTGGCGGATACGGGGATCGATGCGGCGCGCCTGCCGCCGGGCGTAGCGACCGGGGGGATGATCGGTTTCCTCGCTGCGGCGGAGGACGCCCAACTACTTTTGGCTTGATCCTCCCCGCCTTCGGGGAGGGGGACCATGCTCTTGCATGGCGGAGGGGCGGTCGCGCGGTCTCGGACTGTGAGCCTTCCCCCGCCGCCCCTCCACCACGCCAAGCGGCGCGGTCCCCCTCCCCGAAGGCGGGGAGGATTTACGGTTCCCGCTTGCCGCCGCTGCAAACCTCGCCTACCCGCATAATACACCTCGATGGCCACCCGATCACCTTCCGCGAAGACCCGCCGGCCGCCGCCGCGGCCCCCTCGTGGCGGCTTCGGTGCATTCGTGACCACGATCGCCAAATGGGCCGGAGCGCTGATCGTCCTCGGGCTGATCGGCCTCGGGATCTCGGTGGCGATCGCGATGGGCTCGCTGCCGGGCTTCGAGGAGCTCAAGCGCTCGCCGAACGGCCAGTCGGTCGAGATTCGCGGTGCCGACAACAGCGTTCTCGTCAGCCTCGGCCCGAGCTACGGCGAGTGGCTGCCGTTCGCGCGCATCCCCAAGACGATGACCGCAGCGATGATCGCGGTCGAGGACCGGCGGTTCTACTATCACCCCGGCGTCGACCCGATCGGCATGGCGCGGTCGCTGCGCAGCAATGCGACGCGCGGCACGCGGCAGGGGGCGTCGACGATCACCCAGCAGCTCGCGCGCAACGTCTTCCTGACGTCGAACCAGACCTACAGCCGCAAGATCCGCGAGGCGGTCATCGCGCTGGCGATCGAGCGCAAGTTCACCAAGGAAGCGATCCTCGAACTCTACCTCAACCGCGTCTATTTCGGCGGCGGCGCGTACGGCATCGACGCTGCGAGCCGCAAGTTCTTCGGCCATCCGGCGGAGTCGCTGACGCTCGAGGAGGCGGCGATCATCGCCGGGCTGGTCAAGGCGCCGAGCCGCTATGCGCCGTCGGCCGACCCGGTCCGCGCTCGCGACCGCGCCAGCGTCGTCATCAAGACGATGGCCGAATCAGGGGCGATTACGCCTGCTCAGGCGGCCGCCGCCGACTTCGCCTCGCTTCGTTTCGCCCCGCAGGAACGTCAGTCGGGGGTGCGATATTTCACCGACTGGGTCCTCGCGCAGGTCGAGAATCTGACCGACGAGGCGGTCGAGCCGCTGTCGGTGTCGACGACGCTCGACCCCGCCGGGCAACGCTATGCCGAGGCCGCGATCGCCGCCGAATCGCCCGCGGGGGCGCAGGGCGCGCTCGTCTCGATGGCGCGCGACGGCGCGGTCAAAGCGATGGTCGGCGGGCGGGATTACGTCGCCTCGAACTACAACCGCGCCGTTGCCGCGCGGCGCCAGCCGGGGTCGTCGTGGAAGCTGTTCGACTATCTCGCGGCGATCGAGGACGGGGTCCAGCCCGACGACACCATCGTCGACGGGCCGATCACGATCGATGGCTGGTCGCCGCATAATTTCGGCAATAGCTATGCCGGGACGGTGACGATCCGCCATGCTTTCGCCGAATCGATCAACACCGTCGCGGTCAAGCTGGCGCAGCGCGTCGGCTTCGATACCGTCGCCGACGTCGCTCGCCGCTTTGGCATCACCACCCCGATCGACCGCCGCCCGGCGATGTCGCTCGGCGCGTCGGACGTGACCCTGCTCGAACTGACTACCGCTTATGCCGCCGTCGCCAACCAGGGGGTCGAGACGCGCCCGTACGCGATCACCCGGATCGCCACCGCGTCAGGCAAGGTGTTGTACACCCGGGAAGCGCCGAGCCCGCGCGTCCTCGTCGCGCCGTATGTCGCGGCGAAGATGACCGACCTGCTCAAGGCGGCGGTCGAGACCGGGACCGGGCGCAATGCCCAGATCGGGCGCCCGCTCGCCGGCAAGACCGGCACGACGAGCAGCTATAAGGACGGCTGGTTCGTCGGCTTCACCAACGAATTGACCACCGGCGTGTGGATGGGCCGCGACGACGCCCACCCGGTCGCGAGCCTCCAGGGCGGGCGCGCCCCGGCGCGGGCTTTCGCCGCGTACATGGCGCGCGCGGTCGGCGGCACCCCGCCCGCGCCGCTGACGACCGACGTCGCCGCGCCCGATCTCGGCCTCGAGCCCGACGATCAGGTTTATGGGCTGGTGCCCGACAGCGCCGCGCCGGGGGTGCAGCCCGACAATAGCGGCGAGGTCGACGTCCAGCCGCGACGGCGTGACCCCCAGCCGGGGGACGCGGACCAGCCGAGGCTCGACGACCGGTGGTTGAACGACACGCTGAATGCGCCTGCGCAGAGGCCGCGGACGGCGGACCCGTATTAACCAAGCAGCCCGCCCCCGTTCTTGATCCTCCCCGTCTTCGGGGAGGGGGACCGCGTCTTCGCGGTGGTGGGGCGGCGGCGCGAGCTAGAAATGTGAGTTCGCTCGACCGCCCCTCCACCATGCAAGAGCATGGTCCCCCTCCCCGAAGGCGGGGAGGACCAATTACGCTGTCCTACACCTGCTCAATCATGCGACGCTCGCGGTCGAGTCGCCACCGGGCGTCGTCGATCGTTGTTTCTCATCGTGAGAGCTGGCCCGTTCTCCCCGGGCACCTCCGCAATCGGGAAGCAGCGAACGCGAAAAACACCGACGTTTGTGTGAACTTAATTTGAACTTAGCAGGGCGCTCACCCATTCGGTTCGCACTTCAGGGTCGCTTTCAGCCGCAATCCGCGCCCGATCGACCCCGCCGCCGAGCCGCCGCCACGCCCACACCGCGGCACCGCGCACCACTGCCGCTGGGTCGTCGAGCAGCACCCCGAGCGGGCGAAGCAGCGCGACATTGCCGCTGTTCCCCGCCGCGATGCAGACATTGCGGACGAAGCGGTCACGCCCGATCCGCTTGACCGGCGATCCGGCGAAGACGCTGCGGAAGCTCGCATCGTCGAGCTGCAGCAGGTCGGCGATCGCCGGGCGGACGAGCTCGGCGCGCGGGGCGAAGGCGATGTCGTGCGCCGCCTGCGCGAACTTGTTCCACGGGCAAACGCTCAGGCAGTCGTCGCAGCCGTAGATCCGATTGCCGATCGCGGCCCGGAACTCGACCGGGATCGGCCCCTTGTGCTCAATCGTCAGGTACGAGATGCACCGCCGCGCATCGAGTTGATAAGGCTGTGGAAAAGCGTCGGTGGGGCACGCCCGCTGGCATGCGTCGCAACTGCCGCAGAGGTCGCGGCCGGGCTTTGAGGGAGCCAAATCGAGGGTCGTGTAGATCGCGCCGAGGAACAGCCACGAGCCATGGTCGCGCGATACGAGGTTGGTGTGCCTGCCCTGCCAGCCAAGCCCGGCGGCCTCAGCGAGCGGCTTCTCCATCACCGGCGCGGTGTCGACGAAGACCTTGAGCGGGGCAGGGGCCTCGCGCGCCAACCATCCGCCAAGCGCCTTCAGCCGCCGCTTGACGCCGTCATGATAGTCGCTGCCCAGCGCATAGACCGAGATCGCCGCATGGCCGGGGTCGCCCGTCAGCCGCAGCGGGTCGAGCGCCGGGGCGTAGCTGGTGCCGAGCATGATAACCGAGCGGACCTCGGGCCACAATGCCGGGGGCGAGCCGCGGCGCGTTGCGGTCTCGGCCATCCAGATCATGTCGCCGTGACGGCCAAGGTCAAGCCATTCGCGGAGGCGCTGGGCGGCGAGGGGGGCGGCGGTGGCGGGGGCGACGCCGAGGGCGGCGAAGCCGTAGGTCGTGGCGGCGGCGGCAAGGCGGGAAGAAAAATCCTCCCCCGTCTTCGGGGGAGGGGGACCATGCCCTTG
>NZ_JANYGL010000041.1 GCF_025362435.1 Polymorphobacter sp. | reverse complement strand
CATCGGCTGGGGCATCGACGCCGCGAGCCACGGCAGCGCCGAACTTGTCGCGCGGCTCGACTGGCGCGACGGCCTGCGTTGCGTCTTCGCCGTCGTCGTCCTCAGCCTGCCGGCGCTGCTCGCGCTCGGCCTCCTGATGCGGCGCGGCGCACCGACCGACCCCGGCGGAACCGCGTCGGCGGTCGGCCTGACCGCTGCCGCATGGGGCGGCGCGGTGTTCGTCCTTGCCTGCCCGCACGACGATCCGCTGTACGTCGCCTTGTGGTTCGCGGTGGCGATCGCGGTCGTCGCGTGGGTCGCACGACTGGTCCTGCCGCGACTGACGCGCTGGTAGGTTGGGCCGGGACCCGCGTTCGGCTCGCTTGAGCACGGCGGTGATTGACCTGACCGACGTCCCCAAAGGGATGAAACCACTAAAGCTGACGCCATCCTCGCAGAGAATGCCACCACCCACTTGATCGTCATCCCCGCGAAAGTGGGGATGACGATTTAAATGTGGATCACCCGTTCAGTGGCGCGGCGGTGCGGCGAGAACCTGTTCGACCAGCCGCTCGTGGAGCCCGACATTCGCCGGCTCGGCAGGCGCCAGCCGGGCAACCAGACCGGCATTTGCCGCGCGATAGTCCGCGAGATTGGCGTCGTGCGAACGATGCGCCGCGAGCAGCACCTCGCCGCCAACATCGGCGGCGAAATCGGGATAATAATAGCCGTAGTCACGCAGAAATTCGGAGTTGTGAACGAGCGGATAGCCGCCGTGCAGAACCTCGTAATACAAATAGTTGAGGCCGTTCTGCCAATGGTGCGTCACCACCGCGTCGCAGTAATTGGCAAGGAAGTCGGCCGAGACGAAGCGCGGCTCGAAGGTCATCACCCCAGCCTTGGTCGCGCCCAAGGCACTGGCGAAGCTGAGGAAATGCGGCTGCTCGCGGTGCTTGGCGGTGTTGGAGACATAGACTTCGCGGATCGCCTCGGGTTCGCCGCGCCACGCCGCCTCGCACACCAGCATCGCCATGTGGCTTGTCTTCATCACGGTGATGTTCGGCTCCATGATGCCGATCCGCCATCCCGCGGCGGGGGGCTGGTAGCCGAACCGGCCGTCGAGCTTGGCGGTGCGATTGTCGATGAAGGTCGGCGCCCAGACCTGCGGCACCGTCTCGACCGGCACCCGGTACAGCGTCCGGCACCAGCCGGCATAGGTGTGGAGGTGCTGCGGGGTCATCCACAACGCGTCATAGCAGTCGATGTCGAAATAACGCTCGGCGTCGCCGCGAACCGGGCTCGCAGTGATCGCCTCGAGCGAGATCACCGCGCCGTTGCCGCCCTTGTAGCCGACGACGCGGATGCCGCGCGCGCGCAACGCCTTGAGCTCGTCGGCCTCGATGCTCGCGCCGATGATGACGATGACGTCGAGGTCGTCGGCGACGGTGGCGGTGCGGACGACCGGCACCCCGTCCATGCCGAGGTCGGGCGGCCAGCCGGCGAATTCGCCGTCGCCGTGGTTGAGCAGGTGGACCCGGCGACACCCCGGCGCGGCGGCGAACAATTGGTAGAGGAACAGGACGTTTTGGCGCAGGCCGTTTTCGTACAGGCCGAGCTCGCTGTCCTTGTTGATGAAGATCGTGATGCCGATCGAATAGCCGCCGTCCCGAGTGGCGCCCGCCTTGTCCCCTCCGGCCTTGCGCCCGCTGGCGCGGCTCACCCGATCAGCTCTTTCTTGACCGAGACGCACCCCGGACCCGCCGCGGTGAGATAAAGCTGGAGCCCCGGGTTCGCCTCGCTCTGCATGACATGCGCGAGCAGCGGCTTTTCGGCACCGAAGCCGGCGAACACCCGCGCCTTCAATGCCGCGCACGCCTCGGGCCAATAGATCACCTGGGTGTAGATCCCCGAACACGTCCCGGCTGGGGCGATGACAAGCGTGGTCAACCGCGTTTGCGGGGTCTTGCTTGTCGCGGTTGCGGCATGATTGCTTTCGATCGTCACCACCGTCGGCCAGCGGTTGGCGTCGGGGCCGAGCGGCTGTACGGTGAAATTCGCCTCGCCGGTCTCGAAGATGAATGCGCCGGCTTGCTGAAACACCGGGGCGCAGGTCGACATGTGGACCTGCGCGAGCGCCGCTGCCAGCCGCTGCGTCGCGCTGGCGTTGGTGCGAAATCCGCCGGCGACGCCTGCCACCGGCGGCGCGCTCGCCGCGGGTCCGGCGAGCGCCACCACCGCCAGCGCCGCAATTACGCGCCGCGCCTGCTTTACGATCATGCCATTACTCCAGCGATCAAATCTTCATGCCGCGCGCGCACTTCGGGCGAATCGATGCTGAAGCGGTCGAGGAACTCGAGCGCCTCGGCACGCGCGGCGGCGGCGCGGCCGCGATGCGTACGGGTCGCATCGACCAGCGCGCGACCGCCATCGGCGGAATCGAACGAGGCATAGGCATAGCCGACGCCCTCGATCGACGGCGAATTGTGGATCAGCGGGTGTCCGCTCCACAGCACGTCCCAGTAGAGATAGTTGAGGTCGTTCTGCCATTGGTGGACGACGACCGCGTCGATGTGGCGATGGAGGACCTCGGCGATCGGCATCCGGCCCTCGGCGAACAGCTTTCCGGCGCGGAACAGGTCGAGCGAGCTGGTCAATTCGAGGAAGTGCGGGACGAGCTTGATACCGCTGGTGTTGAACAGCAGGACATGGTCGATCGCGCCGGGATCGAGCCGGAACGCCTCCTCGCAAACGAGGAGCGGGAGGTGGAAGGTCTTGAGGACGTTGACGTTGGGCTCGAGGATACCGACGCGGAAACCCTCATTTGCGGTGTCGGCCTTGTAGAACGGGTTGAACCCCGCCTTCCGCGCCCGCGCCTCGACGAAGATCGGCTCCCAGATGTGCGGGACCTGCTCGACCACCGCCGAGCGCGTCAGCAGGCAGCTCGCGCGGTTCATCGTCCAGTGTTGCGGGGTGATCCACACCGCGTCGAACGGCACCGCCGAGACGGTTTCGCCGTGCGGCATCGCGCTTGCCAGCGCCTCGAAGTTCATCGCCATCGAATTGCCCGCCATGTACGAGACGAGCCGCCCGCCGCGCTGGCGGAAGCGATGCATCGTCTCGGCCGGCGCGCGCATGCCGCATTCGATGATCAGGTCGAGCCGGTCGGCAGCGTCGTCGTCCGTCGCCGTCTGCACACCGCACCACGCGGCGAGCGGATGCGGCGCCGGTTTGCCCGAGCAGTCGACCACGACGACCTCGGTCACCCCGGCGAGCCGCTGAAGGAGCAGGACCAGCAGGACGCTGTTCTGCCCGATCCCCGACGACCACAACAAGTCGGTCTCGTCGTCGCTCGGTCGACTGAAGGTAACGCCGATCCGGAGGGTCATGACGCGTCTATAACGAACGGCAAACGGCGCGTCATCATCGATGACGCGCCGCCGTGCAGTATCGCTAGATCAGACTACCACTTGTAGCCGATGCCCGCCGCGGCGCCGACATCGCCCTCGCGGGTGTTGACGCCGACCGAAGCGCCGACGATCCAGTTGGTGCCGGGACGTGCCTGGTACTTCAGGTTGAGCGAGGTCTCGCCGCGGAAGTAACCGACGCCGCCGACAACACCCATTTCGCCGGGCTCGAGCGGGACGTTGACGGTGGCAGCAGCCAGCGCCATCGCCACACCGCCGCGCGCGCGACGCTCGTCGTTGTGGACCGCGTTCAACTGGCCGATCGTCGCCGCATCGGTGGTCAGGATACCCGGTGCGACGTTGGTCAGGCGACGCTCGTTACCCGGCGAGCCGAACGATACCGTGTTCGGGGCGCTGGCAACCGACCCGGAGCCGATGGCGACCGAGCCGATACCGGTCGACGCGACCGAGGCGTTGCTGCCGAGAGCAACCGAGTTCGACCCTGCCGCGGTGGCGTTGAAGCCGCCGGCGAACGAAGCAGTGCCCGAAGCGTTGGCGTTGACACCGTAGGAGGTGGCATTCGCCGCGGCACCCGACCCGACACCGAGCGCGATCCCGTTGCTGGCAAAACCGGCTCCGGTGACACCGATCGAGGCGAAGCGCGTATCGACGCTCGTCTGCAGGGTGAAGAACTGACCGCCGTTGGTCGCGTCGGTCGAACCCGCCGCAACCGTGCCCGCGGCGACATTGACGACCCGGCGCTGCGTGCCGGTTGCCGTGCCGCCGACCGCGAAGACGCCCGCTGCCCCGCCGTCGGTCGAGCCAAGACCGATTGCGACCGATCGTGCCCCGGTCGAAACCGCATTCTGTCCGATCGCGACCGCACCGGCGAGTACCGCGCTCGAACTCTGACCGATCGCGATTGCCCCGGCATTTGCCGCGGATGCAGAGTCGCCGATCGCGACCGCGCTCTGACCGGTAGCAGTGCTCAGGTTACCGAGAGCGACCGCGCCCTGGCCGATGGCGGTGTTGTTGGCACCGATGGCGACCGCGCCGACGCCGGTGGCGATGTTCGGGTCACCGATCGCGACCGCACCGTTACCGGTGGCGACGTTGCGTGAGCCGACCGAGACGGCCGAGCCGCCCTGGGCGACCGCGCCGCGACCGATGGCGGTCGATTCGAACCCGGTAGCGGACGCCTGCGTCCCTGCCGCGAACGCGCCGTCACCACTACCGACCGAGCCGTAACCGATCGCCAGCGCATTTGCGCCGGAGGAGACCGGGAAGGCGTAGCCGCTCGTGTTGTTGGTTTCGACGACGCCGATCGTGCCGTTGGTCAACCCGGTGATGTTGGCGGTGTTGGCGACAACCGAGGAGGAGACGTTGGTCAGCGAGCTGCTGACCGCGGTCACCTTGACTTCGCTCGTCGATATCCGCGTCGTCAGCGAGTTCGATGCGGTCGTCAGGTTGGTTTCGTCGACCGTTGCCCGCGCCGACAGCGAGTTCGATGCGCTGGTCAGGTTGGTCTCGTCATTCGTCGCTCGGGTCGACAACGAGTTCGAAGCACTCGTCAGGTTGGTCTCGTCGACCAGCGCACGGCTGGACAGCGAGTTCGAGGCGTTCGAAAGGTTGGTCTCGTCGGTCGTGGCGCGCGCCGAGAGCGAGTTCGACGAGATCGTCATCGACACGGCGTTGGCGGTGGTCACCGCCTCGCCGGCAATGGCGCGGGTCGTCAGCGAGTTCGACGCGTTGGCCATCGATACGGCGTTCGCGATCGTAACCGCCTCGCCGACCGCGGCTCGCGTCGACAGTGAAGTCGATGCATTGGCCATCGACGTCGCGTTTTGCGAAGCGATGAGCTCAGCGTTGGTCAGTCGTGTCGACAGCGACGTCGAGGCCGTTGCCAGGTTCGAGTCGGTCGTGTTGACGCGCGAGTTGAGCGAGGTCGACGCCGCGAGAAGGTTGGCATCGGTCGTGTTGGCCCGCGTGTCGAGCGAGGTCGACGCCGTCGCCAGGTTGGCGTCGGTCGTATTGGCCCGGGCGTTGAGCGAGTTCGACGCATTGGTCAGCGACACCGCATTGGCGGCGGTCGTCGCTTCGTCGGTCACCGCACGCGCCGTGAGCGAGTTCGAGGCGGTGGTCAGCGACAGGGCGTTCGCGGTTGTCACGTCCTCACCGCTGCTGATCCGCGTCGTCAGCGAGTTCGAAGCGTTGGTCAGCGACGTCGCGTTGTCGGTGATCGTCGTCTCGTTAACCGAGACGCGCGAGTTGAGCGACGTCGTCGACATGTTGCCGGCATTTTCGTTCGCCACGATCCGATCGGTCAACGAGGTCGATGCCGCGTTGAGCGCGTTCGACGTCGTCGCACCTGCAAGTTCGGCGTCCGCGATTCGCGTCGTCAGCGACGTCGACACGGTGCCGAGCGCAAGTGAGGTCGCCGCAGTCGCTGCTTCACCAGCGGTCGCGCGGTTCGACAGCGACGTCGATGCGTTCGCGAGGTTCGAGTCGGTCGCATTCGCCCGCGTGTTGAGCGAGTTGGAGGCAGCGGCGAGGTTGGCGTCGGTCGCGGTGATCCGCGTCGTCAGCGAGTTCGAAGCGTTCGTGATCGACGCTGCATTGTTGGCGATGTTGGTCTCGTCGGCGGTGGCGCGTGCCGACAGCGAGTTCGATGCAGTCGTCAGCGACGTGGCGTTGTCCGTCGTCACGGTCTTGAGCGAGGTCGTCGCGGTTTCGCCGGCAGTCGCGCGGGTCGACAGCGAGTTCGAAGCGTTCGTCAGCGACGTTGCGTTGTTGGCGATGTTGGTCTCGTCCGCGGTGGCACGTGCCGACAGCGAGTTCGATGCAGCCGCCAGCGACGTCGCGTTGTTCGTCGTCACGGTGTTGAGCGAAGCCGTCGCGGTCTCACCTGCAGCCGCGCGGGCCGACAGCGAGTTCGAAGCACCAGTTAGCGACGCAGCGTTGTTGGCGATGTTCGTCTCGTCCGCGGTGGCACGTGCCGACAGCGAGTTCGATGCAACGGCGAGCGACGTGGCGTTGTTCGTTGTCACGGTGTTGAGCGAGGCGGTTGCGGTCTCCCCTGCAGTCGCGCGGGCCGACAGGGAGTTCGAAGCACCAGTTAGCGACGCAGCGTTGTTGGTGATGTTCGTCTCGTCCGCGGTGGCACGTGCCGACAGCGAGTTCGATGCAACGGCGAGCGACGTGGCGTTGTTCGTCGTCACGGTGTTGAGCGAGGCCGTCGCGGTCTCGCCTACAGTCGCGCGGGCCGACAGCGAGTTCGAAGCATTCGTCAGCGACGTTGCGTTGTTCGAGATATTGGTCTCGTCAGCCGTGGCGCGCGACGACAGCGAGTTCGACGCGTTACCGAGCGACGTCGCATTGTTGGCGACGGTCGCGTCGGTCGCCGTGATCCGGTTCGTGAGCGAGGTCGAAGCGTTCGTCAGCGACGTTGCATTGTTCGTGATGTTGGTCTCGTCGGCCGTGGCGCGCGATGACAGCGAGTTCGACGCGTTACCGAGCGAAGTCGCATTGTTTGCGACGGTCGTGTCGGTCGCCGTGATCCGGTTCGTGAGCGAGGTCGAGGCGTTGCCCAGCGACGTCGCGTTGTTCGAGATGCTGGTCTCGTCGGTGGTCGCGCGGGCCGACAGCGAGTTCGATGCATTGCTCAGCGACGTCGCGTTATTGGCGACGGTTGTTTCGTTGGTGGCGGCGCGAGTCGACAGCGAGTTCGACGCGTTGGTCAGCGACGTCGCGTTGTTCGAGATGTTGGTCTCGTCGGCCGTCGCGCGAGCCGACAGCGAGTTCGACGAATTGGTCAGCGACGTTGCGTTGTTGGCGATCGTCGTGTCGGCGGTGGTGACGCGCGTCGTCAGCGAGTTCGAAGCATTCGTCAGCGATGTCGCATTGTTCGAGATGTTGCTCTCGTCGGCCGTCGCACGCGCCGACAGCGAGTTCGATGCGTTCGTCAGCGATGTGCCGTTGTTGCCGATCGTCGTCTCGGCTTGCCCGACGCGGGCGCTTAGCGAGTTGGACACCAACTGCACCGTATTATCAGCGGCAGTCGCGCGGGCCGTGAGCGAGTTCGACGCGAAGTTCAGCGCGGCCGCGTTGGTAGCGACTGTCCCGCTGAGCGTGGTGATCAAGCCGGTGTTTGCAGCGATGTTGGTCTGAAGAGTGTTGCCGACACCGAGGAGCTGGTCGCCGTTGACCGCGTCGGTCGATCCGACCGCGACACGACCGGCAGCGACGCCGATCAGCCGGTTGGCGAAGACGGTTCCGGTCGACGAGCCGATCGAAACCGCATTCAGGGCGGTGTTATTGGTGAAGTCGCTGACCGTCGTCGCCCCGAAGTGCAGTCCCGCGTTCGCGAGGGTGCTGAGGTTGTTATGGTCGCCGAGGGTGAAGGTCGTGTTGGTGCCGAGGGCAGTGTTGCCGGCATTGATGCCCACACCGGCGGTGACGCTGGCGTTGGTGCCGATCGCGGTGCTGTTGGCGATACCGGCGACTGCACTCGAGCCAAAGGCATTCGTTCCAGTTGAGTTGCCGTGCGCGTTGGCGCCGATCACGGTCGACGTGTTGAACTGCGCGGTGGCGTTGAGGCCGCCGGCAGTGCTCGTCCCGGTCCCTGCCGTCGCGCCGGCGTTGGTGTTGCTCTGCCCGTCGTAGAAGATCGTCCCCGCGGCGCCGGCGCTCGACGCCTGCATCGCCATGACGACGGCAGACGTGCCAAGAAGAAGTGCGTTGCGCACGCGTGTGGAATTGCCGACAGACATGATGTAGCCCCCAAAAAACCCCCGTAGTAATCGGATTGGGAAGCCAATCCGATTACATACTCGTTTCGCTAATGTACTGAACTGCCTTGTGAGTCAATGCACTTGCCCCACTGGCATCACATTGTTCGCACCGGATTCGATCAAATAAATATCTGGTATCCATTTGTACTACTTCGCACCGAAGTTCGCCGAACTAGGTTCAGATTAGACGATGAACGGTGTAGATCGGTTCTTTCCCGCAACGAATGTCGGTTCGTCGCGCCCCGCAGTCGCCCCGGCGCTTTGCCCGCAGGCACGGCTTCCCTCGCCCAACAGCGACCGGCAGACAGGGGGCTCGGGAGCGTGGGGACGGGCAGATGATGAAACCGCTATTCGGACTGGTCGGTTCAATTGCGCTCGCGCTCGGCGTCTTTACCGCCGCGCCGGCTGCCGCCGGACCGGTGCAATGCGTCACCTTTGCCCGCGCCTATTCGGGGATCGATCTGCACGGCAACGCGGCGACGTGGTGGGGTCAGGCGAACGGCCGATACGAGCAGGGCAGCGCGCCGCGCGTCGGCGGTGTCCTCGTCTTCAAGGCGACCGGCGCGATGCGCGTCGGTCATGTCGCCACCGTCAGCGCGATCGTCTCGCCGCGAGAAATTCGCGTGACGCACGCCAACTGGTCGCCCGTCGACGGTCATCGCGGCCAGGTCGAGAGCGACGTCGCGGTGATCGACACATCGACGGCCGGCGACTGGAGCCAGGTGCGCGTCTGGTACGCGCCAATCGGCGACCTCGGACGTCGCGACTACCCGGTTTACGGCTTCATTTATGGGGACCACGCGACGGCTCCGGCGACGGCAGTCGCGGTCGCGGCGATCGAGGCAATGCCGGTCGAGCTGGCCGGCCTCTGATCGGCCCGGGGCGCGTTCATCTCGCTCCGTCCGGATTCGGGGATGGTGAGCGGCTTGCAGGTGGCGCGGTCCGATTCGACTCGGTCCGGTTGACGCTCGACACGGTAGAACGGCGATTCGCATTGAGCCGCTTGGCCACCGGGGTCGCCGACCTGCCCGAGGACGTGCGAGCGCGGGTCGCAACACTCCGCGACGCGCTCCTCGCTCCACGCGCAACGATCGCCGGGCTGGGCTTCGACCGGGCGCACGTCATGGGGATCGTCAACGTCACCCCCGACAGCTTCAGCGACGGCGGCGACAACGGCGATCGAGTCGCGGCGGCACGGGCGATGGCGGCGGCAGGCGCGAGCATCGTCGACCTCGGCGGCGAATCGACTCGGCCGCGCGCGGCGACGGTCGACGCCGGGGAGGAACTGGCTCGCGTCGGGCCTGTCCTCGCCGGTCTGCGCGGCAGCGGAATCATGGTATCGATCGACACGCGCAAGGCAGCGATCATGGCGGCTGCGCTCGATGCCGGGGCAGCGATCGTCAACGATGTCTCCGCACTGACATTCGACCCGGATGCGCTCGCCCTCGTCGCAGCGCGCGGCTGCCCGGTCGTGCTGATGCACGCGCAGGGAACGCCGGCGACGATGCAGGATGCTCCGACCTACGCCGATCCGTTGCGCGACGTCTTCGACTGGCTCGAGGCGCGGATCGCGACCTGCGCCGCCGCCGGGATCGGGCGCGAGCGGATCATTGCCGACCCCGGCATCGGCTTTGGCAAGACCCTCGCGCATAACCTCGCGCTGATCCGCGGCATCGCAATGTTTCACGGGCTCGGCGTACCGATCCTGCTCGGCGCGAGCCGCAAGGCGGTTGTCGGCAAATTGTCGGGCGACGTTCCCGTCGGCGAGCGGCTTGGCGGGTCGATCGCGCTCGCGCTGCACGGTGTCGCGCACGGCGTCCAGATCGTCCGGGTCCACGACGTCGCTCCGACGGTGCAGGCGATCCGGCTGTGGCAAGCCGTTCAGTAAGCTGCGGGGACTGTGCCCTTGCAGCGCGCGGCGCGGTCGGGGCCTACCCGCCGATCATTTCGACAGGCTGTCACCGCTCCGCGCATCGGCGCCCTGCCCGGGCGGGAACGCCAACTGCGCGCTCGCCTCGATGATGCCGGCGATCCGCGCTTCGAGAAGTGCGCGTTCGACCTTCGCCGCGGCGAGCTTGATCTCATGGTCGAGTTCGCGAGCGCGGATCGCCTCGACTTCCGCCCCGCGCTGGCCGATCAAGGCGGCAATGCGCTCGGCAAGGCCATTTCCGAGGCCGGACGCGTGGCTGCCGGCGCCACGACCGCCCTCGGGCCGGTTCCCGACAGGCTGTACTTCGTTCGCCCGATCGCCGTGGGCTTCGGCCGCTGCACCTTTGTCGAGCTCTTGCGCGCGCGCTTCATATTCCTGTGCTAGACTAAGGGCTTCGTCGCGCGAGGAGCCGGTCACCCCGGCGACGAGACGGCGGATCTTGTGCGCATTTTCACGGTACAAGGCTGCTTGAGACACGATCACGCCCCTGATACTAGCTCGAGAGAAGATTAACGTATCGTAAATATAAACTTGCGGAGGCGCAACAAGTTTTGGCAAGCTTACAAAGATTCTTTTATTAACCTTAATTGGTCGCATCTTGCCGGTGACTAAGTTGCGGCGGGCGCAATTGTGCCGCGCCGGCAGGCCTGTCTTTGCGACAAGTGCGCATGGTCCGAGTTTTACCGCCGGCAATCACTTGGCGCCTGCGTAAGCCTGCAGCGACACCGGCGCCTCTCGCGTTCACAGGACCGCGTGCCTATCTCCGGTCTTATGAATGAAGCAAATACTCTTGGCGGCAGGCTCACGCGCTACGCTCGTGTCGGTAGCACCGGGATAGGGCTTGCGGCGCGCTTCGCCGGTGCAAGACTCACCGGCGGCGCCGATTCGGCGACCGCGGCAGCGCAGCTTCGCGTCGCGCTTGGTGGCCTCAAGGGTCCGGTGATGAAGATCGCGCAGATTCTGTCGACGATTCCGGGAGCTGTCCCCGAGGACTTCGCCAAGGAATTGGGCCAGCTCCAGGCCGATGCCCCCGCGATGGGCTGGCCGTTCGTCCGTCGGCGGATGAAGGCCGAGCTCGGCGCCGACTGGGAAGCGCGCTACGCCTCATTCGAGCATGAGGCGGCCGCAGCGGCGTCGCTCGGCCAGGTCCACCGCGCCGTCGCGCACGATGGCCGCGCGCTTGCGGCGAAGTTGCAATATCCCGACATGGCGAGCGCCGTCGAGGCCGACCTCGGCCAGCTCGACGTCCTGTTCGGCATCTACCGCCAGTTCGACAAGTCGATCGAGACCGGGCAAATCCGCGGCGAGCTCGCCGACCGGCTGCGCGAGGAACTCGACTATGAGCGCGAGGCGAAGCACCTCGCCTTGTACCGCGACATGCTCGGCGGCCAGCCGGCGGTGTATCTGCCCGAAGTCCTCCCCGAGCTGTCGACCAAGCGGCTGCTGACGATGACGTGGCTGCCGGGCAAGCCGCTGCTCGGGTTCAAGAACGACTCGCTCGAGGTCCGCAACCGCATCGCCGATACGCTGTTCCGGGCGTGGTACTGGCCGCTTCACCAGTATGGCGTGATCCACGGCGACCCGCACCTCGGCAATTACGCAGTGCGCGAGGAGCCGAACGGCGAGCATGGTATCAACCTGCTCGACTTCGGTTGCGTCCGGGTCTTCCCGCCGCGCTTCATCAAGGGCGTCGTCGACCTGTTCCGCGCGATCGAATCGAACGACAAGGCGCTCGCGGTCGATGCCTTCGAACGCTGGGGATTCGTCGGCCTGTCGACCGAGATCATCGACACGCTGCTGATCTGGGCGACCTTCCTGTATGGCCCCCTGCTCGACGACCGGGTCCGGCGGATCGACGACCAGGGCCGCCCCGCCGACTATGGCCGCGAGACCGCGCAGAAGGTCCATCGCCGGCTGAAGGAACTCGGTACCGTCACCGTGCCTTCCGAATTCGTCTTCATGGACCGCGCCGCAATCGGCCTCGGCGGGGTCTTCATGCACCTCGCCGCCGAGCTCAACTGGCGGCGATTGTTCGGCGAAATGATCGAGGGTTTTACCGAGGACGGACTCGCCGCGCGACAATCTGCTGCACTTGCGCGAGCGGGGCTGGAACCACCTGCCTCGCCAACGCTTATCGCCTGACCGGCCCGTCTGGCTTGTCGCGCGTGATCGACGCGCGCTATGAGGACGCACCGCGTTAAGGAGTGCACGCTATGGCCGACGATCAAAATGCTGCGGTCCCGCAGGCGAACATACCTAACACGCGCTTCTACGGCAGCTTTGTCGACGTCCTCAAATGGGCGGTCGTTGCCCTTGCGCTTCTGTTGATCGCCATGGCACTGTTCCTCGTTCACTAGGACGACACGCGGGGGGTTTGAGACAAACATGCGGATCGCGGTGTTGCGCGAGACGGCGGAGGCGGAGCGCCGCGTCGCCGCGACCCCCGAAACTGTCAAAAAGCTGATTGCGCTCGGAGCGACGGTCGCGGTCGAAGCCGGCGCAGGTGACGGCGCGAACATCGTCGATAGCGCGTACACCGAAGCCGGTGCGACGGTCGGCGCGCGCGAAGCGACGATCGCCGGCAGCGATCTCATCCTCGCGGTTCAAGGGCCCGGCGTGAGTGCGCTCCCGGCGGCGAAGTCCGGGGCGATGCTCGTTGCCATCCTGTCGCCGTTCGCCCGACGCGAGGAGATCAACACCTACGCCGCGAGCGGTCTGACGACGATGGCGATGGAGTTGATGCCGCGCATCACCCGCGCCCAATCGATGGACGTGCTGTCGTCGCAGTCGAACCTGTCGGGGTACAAGGCGGTGATCGACGCCGCCGAAACCTATGGCCGTGCATTTCCGATGATGATGACCGCGGCCGGCACGATCAGCGCCGCCCGCGTTTTCGTCATGGGGGTCGGCGTCGCCGGGCTCCAAGCGATCGCCACCGCCCGCCGCCTCGGTGCGCTGGTCAGCGCAACCGACGTCCGCGCCGCAACCAAGGAACAGATCGAAAGCCTCGGCGCCAAGGCGATCTTCGTCGAGGCGGTCAAGGGCATCGAAGGCGAGGGCAGCGGCGGCTATGCCACCGAAATGTCCGACGAATACAAGGCGGCGCAGGCGGCGTTGGTGTCGAGCCACATCGCCAAGCAGGACATCGTCATCACCACCGCGCTGATCCCCGGCCGCCCCGCCCCGCGCCTCGTCAGCGACGCGCAGATCGCGACGATGCGCGCGGGCAGCGTGATCATCGACCTCGCGGTCGAAAGCGGCGGCAACGTCGAGGGCTCGGTCGTCGGCGAAGCTCCGGTCGTCCACGGCGTGACCATCATCGGCCACCGCAACATGCCGAGCCGCCTCGCCGCCGACGCCAGCGCGCTGTATTCGCGCAACCTGTACAACTTCATCGCCGCCTTCTGGGACAAGGACGCGGGGACGGTGGTGTTCCCGGCGGACGACGAGATCGTCAAGGGCGTGACGCTGACGCGTGATGGCGCGGTGGTGCACGAGCGGTTGGTATGAGTGTCTCCCCCGGCGCAGAAGGACGTCTCCTAAATCCTCCCCCGTCTTCGGGGGAGGGGGACCATCGCCCTTGCGATGGTGGAGGGGGCCCCCAGGCGAAACCGATCGCATGATCATCACCGGCCCCGCCTCGACCCTGCAAAACGCGCGTCGCCTCCGCAGCGAGATGACCCTCCCCGAAGTCCTGCTCTGGGATCGCCTCCGTAAATCGGACGGTCCGCGCTTTCGCCGCCAGCACCCAGCCGGCCCTTATATCCTCGACTTTTTCTGCGCGAAGGCGAAGCTCGTTGTCGAGATCGACGGGATCGTGCATTCGATGGGCGATGCTGGCAGCCGGGACGCTCGACGCGACGCCTGGCTGACGGCGCAAGGCCTGCGGATTCTTCGGATAAATGCGTCGGAGGTTCTTGCCGACGTAAATCGCGTTGCCGCGTCGATCATGGCGATGGCGGCCCCCCTCCACCATCGCAAGGGCGATGGTCCCCCTCCCCCGAAGACGGGGGAGGATTTTATCAGCGAGGCCGTATGGAACACCTGATCCCCCAACTCTCGATCTTCGTCCTCGCCTGCTTCGTCGGCTATTACGTCGTGTGGAGCGTGACTCCCGCCCTGCACACCCCCCTGATGGCGGTGACCAATGCGATCTCGAGCGTAATCATTGTCGGCGCGCTTGTCGCGGCGAGTGCGGCGAGCGGAGGGTCGGAGATCTCGAAGTGGCTGGGGCTCGGTGCAGTGGTGCTGGCGTCAGTCAACATCTTCGGCGGCTTCGCGGTGACGCAGCGGATGCTCGGCATGTACAAGAAGAAAGAGCGCAAGGTTTCGGCCGCACCGGCGGCGAAGTGACCGGACGCAGGGGGCACGCAGAATGACCGAAGCCATCGCCCAGACCCCCGCGTGGGTCGCGCTCGCCTACCTCGTTGCGGGGGTGCTGTTCATCCTCGCGCTGCGCGGCCTGTCGTCGCCCGAGACCTCGCAGCAGGGCAATCGCTTCGGCATGATCGGGATGCTGATCGCCGTCGTCACGACGCTGGTCGTCCACGGCGTCGGGCTGCCGCTGATCATCGCCGCGGTCGCGATCGGCGGCGGAGTCGGCTTCATCATCGCCCGGCGGATCGCGATGACCGACATGCCGCAGCTCGTCGCCGGCTTCCACAGCCTCGTTGGCCTCGCCGCGGTGCTCGTCGCGATCGCGGCCTATCTCAACCCCGCCGCGTTCGGGATTCTCGATCTCGGCGCTGCAGCCTCGGGGCTCGGCGGCACGACGATCGACGGCATCCCGGAGATCGCCAAGTCGAGCCGGATCGAGATGGGCCTCGGCGTCGCGATCGGCGCGATCACCTTCTCGGGGTCGATCATCGCCTTCCTCAAATTGAACGGCAACATGGGCGGCAAGCCGATCTTGCTCCCGGCGCGCCACGTCATCAACATCGCCCTGCTGGCGGCGGTCCTGATCCTCGTCGGCGTCTTTGGGCTGCACACGCCGGTGCTGTTCGCGGTGATCGTCGTCGCCGCGCTGGCGCTCGGCTTCCTGCTGATCATCCCGATCGGCGGCGCCGACATGCCGGTCGTCGTGTCGATGCTCAACTCGTATTCGGGCTGGGCGGCGGCGGCGATGGGCTTCACGCTGCAGAACACCGCGATGATCGTCACCGGCGCGCTGGTCGGTTCGTCGGGTGCGATCCTGTCGTACATCATGTGCCGGGCGATGAACCGCAGCTTCATCAGCGTCATCGCCGGCGGTTTCGGCGGCGATGCGGCTGGCCCCGCCGGCGCCGCGGGTGAGGCCAAGCCGTACAAGCGCGGGTCGGCCGAGGACGCAGCGTTCGTCATGAAGAACGCCGAGAGCGTCATCATCGTCCCCGGCTACGGCATGGCGGTCAGCCAGGCGCAGCACGCGCTGCGCGAGATGGGCGACCTGCTCAAGAAGGAAGGCGTCAGCGTCAAATACGCGATCCACCCCGTCGCCGGGCGGATGCCGGGGCACATGAACGTCCTGCTCGCCGAGGCCAACGTCCCCTATGACGAGGTCTTCGAGCTCGAGGACATCAACGGCGAGTTCGCCCAGGCAGACGTCGCCTTCGTCATCGGCGCGAACGACGTGACCAACCCGCTCGCCAAGACCGACAAGACCTCGCCGATCTACGGCATGCCGGTGCTCGACGTCGAGAAGGCCAAGACGGTGCTGTTCGTCAAGCGCAGCATGGGCGGCGCGGGCTATGCCGGGGTCGACAATCCGGTCTTCTACATGGACAATACGATGATGCTGCTCGCCGACGCCAAGAAGATGGTCGAGGCGATCAACAAGGAGCTTGGCTGATGCGTCGCGCCTTTACTGTCGCTATTCCCCTCGCGTTGCTCGCCGGGTGCAGCCATCCGGGCACCTCGCTCGGCGCGACCCGCGCCGGGCCGCCGCCGATCGAGGCGACGACGCAGTTGCTCGGGCCGAACGGCGAGTTGCGCGGCACCGCGACGCTCAGCCAGCGCCCCGAGGGCACGCTGGTGCGTGCGCGGATCGAGGGCATGATCGCCGGCACCTACGCGATCCATCTCCACAGCGTCGGCAAGTGCGAGGGGCCGAAGTTCACCTCTGCGGGCGGGCATTTCAACCCGACGATGAAGATGCACGGCAAGGACAACCCGATGGGGCCGCACCTCGGCGACCTGCCGAACGTCGTCGTCGGCCCGGGTGGCACCGGGACGGTCGACTTCACCGTTCCCGGACTGATGCTCGTCGGCGGGTCGGCGCCGCTGCTCGATGCCGACGGCGCGGCGGTGGTGCTCCACGCCGGTCCCGACGACTATAAGACCGACCCGAGCGGGGCAAGTGGCGACCGGATCGCCTGCGGCGTCTTGGCTGCGCGGTAGTTTCCTTGACGAATCGCCGGTCGAGCCACTAAGGCGTCTTTCGCCGTGCGCGCATGGCGACCATAGCTCAATTGGTTAGAGCGCCGGCTTGTGGTGCCGGAGGTTGCGGGTTCGATCCCCGTTGGTCGCCCCAGCGTTATTTCCAGCTGCCATTCAACAACTTGGTCACCGCCGAGAAGTCTTTGGCCGCGCCGCCGAGGCCGACGAACATCTGGTAGAGCGCCTCGGCCTGTGCGCCCATCGGCACCGAGGCGCCGACCGACTGCGCCGCCTCGACCGCGAGCTTCAAGTCCTTGAGCATCAAGGCGGAAGCGAAGCCGCCTTCATAATCGCGGTTCGACGGCGAAGCGGGAACCGGGCCGGGAACCGGGCAATAGCTCGTCATCGACCAGCACTGGCCGCTTGCTTTCGAGCTGATGTCGAAAAAGGTCTGGGCGTCGAGGCCGAGCTTCTGGGCGAGCACGAAGGCCTCCGCCGTCGCCACCATCGACGCGCCCAACAGCATGTTATTGCAGATCTTTACCGCCTGTCCTGCCCCCGCATCACCGGCGTGGATGACGACTTTGCCCATGTCGAGGAGGATCGGCTGGGCGCGGGCGAAGGCGTCGTCGAGACCGCCGACCATGAAGGTCAACGTCCCCGCGTTCGCCGCCGCGATCCCGCCGGAGACCGGGGCGTCGACCATCGCCAACCCGCGCTCGGCGGCGGCGGAAGCGACTGATTTCGCTGTGGCGACGTCGATCGTCGAGCAGTCGAGCAAAAGCGCGTCGGGGTGCGCGGCGGCGAAAACCTCGTCCTCGTAGACGCTGCGGACGTGGGTTCCGGCGGGGAGCATCGTCACCACCGCATCGGCTCCCGACGCCGCTGCCGCCGCCGACTCGGCACGCGCACACCCAGCCGCACACGCTCGATCCAAGGCTGCACTCGACAGGTCGTACGCGGTCACAACATGCCCCGCCTTCGCGAGGTTGGCGGCCATCCCGCCGCCCATGTTGCCGAGCCCGATAAAGCCGATTTTCATGGTATTGCTCCTTACTCGCCGGTCCACGCCGCCGGGCGCTTGGCGACGAACGCCGCCATGCCTTCCTTCTGGTCGGCCGAACCGAACAGCCCGTGGAACAGCCGGCGTTCGAACGCGACGCCCTGCGCCAGCGTCGTCTCGAACGCGG
>NZ_JANYGL010000010.1 GCF_025362435.1 Polymorphobacter sp. | reverse complement strand
GGAATCGGTCGTCGGGCTGCATTTCTTCTCGCCTGCCAACGTCATGCGGCTGCTCGAGGTCGTCCGCGGCGCGAAAACCGCCGGGCCGGTGCTGGCGACGGCGATGGCGACGGCGAAGAAGATCGGCAAGGTCGCGGTCGTAGCCGGGGTCTGCGACGGCTTCATTGGCAACCGCATGCTCAGCCAGCGCCAGAGCCAGGCGATGGCCTTGATCGTCGAGGGCGCCCTGCCCGCCGACGTCGACCGCGTCCTTTTCGAGTTCGGCTTCCCGATGGGCCCGTTCCAGATGTCCGACCTCGCCGGGCTCGACATCGGCTGGAACGCCGAGACGTCGAAGGGCGTGTCGATCCGCGACCGGCTGTGCGAGGCGGGGCTGCGCGGCCAGAAGAACGGCCACGGCTTCTACGATTATGACGCCCAGCGGAACCGCACGCCGTCGCCGGTCGCCGAGAAGATCATCCTCGACTACGCCGCCGAGCGCGGGGTCAACCGCCGCCACATCGACGACGCCGAGATCCTCGAGCGCTGCCTCTACCCGATGGTCAACGAGGGCGCGAAGATCCTCGACGAGGGCATGGCGCAGCGCGCGAGCGACATCGATATCGTCTGGATCAACGGTTACGGCTGGCCGGTCTATCGCGGCGGGCCGATGTTCTGGGCCGACAGCGTCGGGCTCCCCGCGATCGTCGACAAGCTCAAGCAATACGGGATGGAGCCGGCGCCGTTGCTGGTGAAGCTGGCGGGCGAGGGCAAGGGCTTCAACTGAGCCCTGTCCTACACGCCGCACGGCTGGATACGGTGCTGCGGCGATTCGCCGGGTCCGTCCCCGGCGAAGCTCTTTCTCATTGTTGGCCGCCGACCGATGGCTTCGATTTTCGCCTCTGGGGGAAGTCGAAAAACATCGACGTTCGTGTGAACTTATTTTGAACTTAGCAGCCGAGATGCGGCATCGCTGCAGGATTTCGCCTGTAACCGATCGTCCATCGACATCGTATATGCTTGGTACAATCCTTGATCAGAGGCCTTATGCCCGTCAGTCGCCGTTCATTCGTCAACTTCGCCACCGCCGCCGTGGCCGCCCCGCTCGCCTGGTCGCTGGCCGGGGGTCGCCTGACCGCCCGCACCGCGACGAGCGACAAGTTCGAGGTCAGCCTGACCCCGGCGCAGTGGCACGCCAAGCTGTCGCCGGCCGCATTCAACGTGCTGCGCGAGGAAGGCACCGAGGCGCCGTTCACCTCCCCACTCAACGACGAGCATCGCGCCGGTACTTTCGCCTGCGCCGGTTGCGCGCTGCCCGCCTTCGCCAGCACGACTAAGTTCGACAGCCACACCGGCTGGCCGAGCTTCTGGGCACCGCTCAAGAACGCGGTCCTGACCCGTGTCGACGGCTCGCTCGGCATGACCCGGACGGAGGTCCATTGCCGTCGCTGCGGCGGGCACCTTGGCCACGTCTTCGACGACGGACCGAAGCCGACCGGCCTGCGATATTGCATGAACGGGGTCGCGATGACGTTCGCACCCGCCCGTAGCTGAAGAGGATAAGCGCATGAAGACTATCATGATCGGCATTGCCGCCGCCGCTATCGCCGTCACGCTCGGCACCCAGCACCTCGGTGCGGCCGAGGCCGTCCATGTCGTTCCCGCTCCCGCCCTCGATACGCCTGCCGCAAAGGGCACTGCCGTCGCCGTTCTCGCCGGCGGCTGCTTCTGGGGACTCGAAGGCGTCTTCGATCATGTCGCCGGGGTGACCAACGTCGTCTCGGGCTATGCCGGCGGCAAGGCTGCGACCGCGCATTACGAGGTCGTCGGGACCGGCCTGACCGGGCACGCCGAGTCGGTCCGCGTCACCTACGACCCGGCGAAGGTCAGCTATGGGCAGCTGCTGCGGATCTACTTCTCGGTCGCGACCGATCCGACCCAGCTCAACCACCAGGAGCCCGACAGCGGCACCCAGTACCGCGGCACGATTTTCGCCCAGACGCCTGAGCAGGCGAAGGTCGCAGCGGCGTACATCGCCCAGCTTAACCGGGTGAAGGCGTACCCCGCGCCGGTCGTGACGACGGTCGAGACCGGCAAGGCGTTCTACCCCGCCGAGGATTATCACCAGAACTTCCTCGCCCGGAACCCGACCTATCCGTACATCGTTGTCAACGACATGCCGAAGGTCGCGGCGCTCAAGAAGCTGTTTCCGGCGCAGTATAAGGGCTAAGGCCAGCGCGCAACAAGATCGCGCAAGGCACTGACAAAGGCCAGCGGCTGGTCGATCATGACGTGATGCTCGGCGTCGGGGATCGGCACCGTCGGCGTACCCGGCGGCAGTAAAGCGAGCATTGATGCGATCCGCTCCGGCGGCATCAGCATCGATCGCTCGCCCCACATCAGGGCGACCGGGCACTTCGGGTCGGCAAGCAGCGACGGCGCGTCACCGACCTCGAAGCGGTGCCACAGGAATGGGTCGAAGCGCCACGTCCAGCCGTCGGCGACCTCGACGAGCGACTTGCGGGCGATGAAGTCGGCGATGAACGGGTTGGGGCACGCCTGCGCCGGGGCGAAGCGGAAGCGAGCGAGCGCCTCGGTCAGGGTCGGGTAGATGCGGTGCGGCCGATTGGTCGCGTTCGGCGGGCGTCCGCCGGGCTCGCCGGGCGGACGGAACGGCGTGTCGACGATCACCGCGGCGGCGAAGCGCTCGCCGTGCGAACGGACCGCCGCCATCATCGGGAAGCCTCCGAAACTGTGCGCAACGACCCTCGGCAGCCCGGCGTCGAACAACCCGGCGGCCTCGGCGACGGCGAAGATCTCGGCAACGAAACCGGCGATCGAGTAGCTCTCCCGTTGCTCCGACCCGCCCATCCCGCTCCACGAGAAAGCCGCGACGCGATAGTCGGCGGCGAACGACGGCGCGATGAAGCTCCACCAGTCGGCATGCGCGCCGTTGCCGTGGAGGAGGAGCAGCCCGGGCTTGCCGCGCTCGCCCCACGTCAGCATCTCGATCGCCGCCGCATCGACGACGACCGTCGACCGCTCGGGGACGTCGGCGATTGCAGCGGTGAACCACGGCGGAGCGGGCGGCACCGCCCCAGCGAACTCGACGAGGGGCGCGGGGATATCGGGTTCACTCATCCCGCAACCGTTGCCGACGTTGACGTGCGCGTCAACCGTATTGCGGCTCGTCCCACCACGGGTAGAAGTCGGGCATGCCGTCGGCGACGGTCTCGGGAAACGCGGCCGGGCGCTTCTCGATGAACGACATCACGCCTTCCTTGGCGTCGCCCGACCGCCCGCGGCTGTAGATCGCCCGGCTGTCGATCTTGTGTGCGTCCATCGGCGACGCCGCGCCGAGCATCCGCCACATCATCTGCCGCGTCAGCGCGATCGACACCGGCGCGGTATTGTCGGCGATTTCACGGGCGATCCGCGTCGCTTCGGCGATCAGGTCGGCAGCAGGCACGACCCGGCTGACCAGCCGCCCGGCAAGCGCCTCGTCGGCACCGAAGACCCGGCCCGAGAAGCACCATTCGAGCGCCTGGGCGATGCCGACGATCCGCGGCAGGAACCACGACGACGCCGCCTCGGGGACGATGCCGCGGCGGGCGAAGACGAAGCCGAAGCGCGCGGTATCGGCGGCGATCCTGATGTCCATCGCCAGCAGCATCGTGGCGCCGATGCCGACCGCCGGCCCGTTGATTGCCGCGATCACCGGCTTGAGCGACTGGAAGATCCGCAACGTCACCCGCCCGCCGCCGTCTCGAACCGCGTCATGGGCATAGTCGATCGACCCGTCGGCGCGGACCGGCGACGCTCCACGCGGATTGTCGGCGCGGTTGTCGTAGTCGAACGTCGCTGCTCCGGCGCTGAGGTCGGCCCCGGCGCAAAACGCCCGCCCCTCCCCCGTGACGATCACCGCGCGGACCGCGTCGTCGGCATCGGCGGCGTCGAACGCGGCGATCAGCTCCGCCATCATCGTGCCGGTGAAGGCGTTGAGCTTGTCGGGCCTGCCGAGGGTGATCGTCGCGATGCCGTCGGCGACGGCGTAGCGGATCTGGGTGAAGTCGCTCATAGCGCCTCGACGATCGTGACGTTGGCGAGGCCGCCACCTTCGCACATCGTCTGCAGCCCCCACTTCTGCTTTCGCGCTCGCAAAGCATGGACCAGCGTCGTCATCAGCTTGGTCCCCGACGCGCCGAGCGGATGGCCGAGGGCGATCGCGCCGCCGTTGACATTGAGCCGGTCGGGATCGGCGCCGAGCATCTTGAGCCACGCCAGCGGCACGCTCGCAAACGCCTCGTTGACCTCGAACAGGTCGAAGTCGGCGATGTTCATGCCCGATCGTGCCAACGCCTTCTGCGTCGCGCCGATCGGGGCTTCGAGCATGATGACAGGATCTTCGCCGACGACTGTCATGTGATGGATGCGCGCGAGCGGGGCGATGCCGAGCGCCTTGAGGCCGCGGTCGTTGACCACCATCACCCCCGATGCGCCATCGGCGATCTGCGACGAGGTCGCCGCGGTCAGCCGCCCGCCCTCGCTGATCAGCTTGACCCCGCGGATCGCCTCGAGCGACGCGTCGAGGCGGATGCCCTCGTCGCGGACGTGCGGCTCGCTCGACCCGTCGGGCAGGACGACGTCGACCGGCACGATCTCGGCATCGAACGCCCCCGACGTCGCCGCCGCGATCGCCTTCTTCTGGCTGGCAAAGCCGAACGCATCGAGGTCGTCGCGCGACAGGTGGTGCTTCTCCGCCAGCATTTCGGCCCCGGTGAACTGGCTGAACGCGACTCCCGGGTAGCGCGCCTTCATCCCCGGGCCGCCGAACGGCGATCCCATGTCGGCGTCGCGGGCGAGCTTGGCCGCCGCGCCCATCGGCACCCGCGACATCGATTCGACCCCGGCAGCGATGACGATATCCATCTGCCCGCTCATCACCGTCGCTGCAGCGAAGTGGAGCGCCTGCTGGCTGCTACCGCACTGGCGGTCGACGCTCGTGCCGGGGACGCTCTCCGGCAGCCGCGACGACAGGACGGCGTTGCGCGCGATGTTGCCCGACTGCTGCGCGAACTGGCTGACGCAGCCCATGATGACGTCCTCGATCAACGCCGGGTCGGCACCGGCACGGTCGACCAGCGCATTCAGCACCTGCCCGGCGAGGTCGGCAGGATGCCAGCCGGTCAGGCGGCCGCCGCGGCGGCCTCCGGCGGTTCGTGCGGCGGCGACGATATAGGCGGCTTGCATCGTGTCTCTCCCCAGAGGTTGGACCGATCTTGCACCGGGCTGGACGCGCTTGCCACCCCCCGGCATAGGCGGAGCGCACTTCCCGAGGAACTCCGACGATGACGGCCAAGGCGATCACTCTGTTGCTGGCGTGCGCGCTGACCGCCCCGGCGCTGGCGCAGACCGAGCACACCCCGTTGTTCGGCAAGCATAAAGCGAAAGCGGTTGCCCAGCCTGCCGTCCAGCCTGTGGCTCCGCTCGCGGCGCCTCCCGCTCCGGCGCCGGTCGTCGCCGAACCCGCTCCGGTCGCTGCCGAGATCCCCGCGCCCCCGCCGGCCGAGGTTGCCGCCGTGCCCGCCGGGCCGATCGGGATCGAGCAGTTGCGCGCCGCTTATGCCTTCGCGCTGCCGGTCTATGAGATGATGCGGACACGTTACCTTCAGGTCAGCAAAGCTGAGAGCGCGGGCGCGCCGGGGGTCAACCATCTGTATGCGCGCACGGTTCTCGCCGACGCCAAGACCCGCGACGTGACGACGCCGAACAACGACACGCTGTATTCGAGCGCGTGGCTCGACCTCGCCGGGGGTCCGGTGATCCTCGATATGGCTGCGTTGCCAAAGCGTTATCACAGCGCCGCGCTGATGAGCCTGTTCACCGACAACGTCGCGATCGTCGGGACGCGCACCGGGGGCAAGGGGGGCCGCTATCTGATCGCCGGTCCGGGGTGGAACGGTACCGCTCCGGCGAACACGACGGTGCTGCGGTCACCGACCAACGATGCATGGCTGCTGGTGCGGGTTCTGGTCGATGGACCAACCGATCTGGCGGCGGCGACGGGGCTGATCCGGGGCTTCACGCTCGAGGTTCCGGCCGATCACGCCGCGCCGGTTGCAACCAAGGCGGTTCCGGTTTCGGTCCCCGATGCGGCGACGCTGATCGCGGTCGTCGACGAGGCCCTGGCGCGTTCGCCGTTGGCGCACACCGTCCGCACACGGCCCGAACTGGCTGCGCTCGGAATCACTTCGGATGCGATCGATCCGGCGTCGGTGCGGCCTGCGACGATGGCATTGTGGACCAAGTCGCTCCCCGCCCTGCGCGCCGAGATCAAGGGCGGGTTGGGCAAGGCCGGGAATGAGGTCGACGGCTGGAGCTATCCGGGTGCCAACATCGGCCACTACGGCGAGAGCGACGACGCCGACCGCGCGCGCGTTGCCCTTGGCGGCCTTGGCGCGCTGCCGCAGACCGAGGCGATCTACCTGACCGCGACCAAGGACAAGACCGGCGCGCCGCTGTCGGGGGCGAAGGCGTACACTGTCCACCTGCCGGGTCAGCTTCCGGTCGGCGCGTTCTGGTCGCTGACGATGTACCAGGCCGATGCGGCGGGCCGCCTATTCTTCGTCGACACCCCGTCGAAGCGCTTCGCCGTCGGCGACCGCACCCCCGAACTGCGGGCCGAGCGCGATGGCGGCTACGACATCTTCGTCCAGCCCGCCGCGCCATCGGGCGAGCGCGTGGTCAACTGGCTGCCGTCGCCGAAGGGACCGTTCCGCCTGATCTTCCGCGCGTACCTGCCGAAGGCGGGGTTCCTCGACGGGAGCTTCAAGCTGCCCCCGGTGGAAGCGACCGAGGTTATCCCCTGACCTGATTTCTCAGCTTACGGCCAGTGCTCGGGCAGCGGTGCGACCGCAGTCACCGGCACGCCGCCCTCGACATACGGCACCATCACCTCGCGGGCGTGGAGCAGCATCGGCCCCTGCCCCGCCCCATAGACCGGGTCGCCCACGATCGGGGTTCCGAGCGTCGCCGCATGGACACGGACCTGATGCGTCCGCCCCGTCTCGGGCATGAACGCGATTAGGCTGCGCTCACCGCGTTCGAGCACCTGCCACCGCGTCCGCGCCGCCTTGCCGCGGGGATCGACGACCATCCGCCAGCCGTCGGCGGCGGTCGACACCTTGAACAACGGCGCGTCGACGATGCCGGTGTCGCCTTCCGGCGCGCCATCGACGAGCGCCCAGTACGTCTTGCCGATCCGTCCCGTCTCGAACAACTGCGTCAGCCGCTTCAACGCCTTCGGATGCCGAGCCAGCACGAGGCAGCCGCTGGTGTCGCGGTCGAGCCGGTGCGCGGGCTGCGGCGAGCGGATAAAGCCTTCGCGCAGGCTGAACAGATGCGCCTCGAGGCTGTGCGGCGTTCGCGGCCCCGGGTGGACCGCGAGCCCCGCCGGCTTGTCGAGGATCATCAGGTGCGCGTCGATCTTGAGGATGCGGCGGGTGAGGTCCATCGCCCCGCTTGTGCCACAGCGGATTAAACAAGTCGCGGCCAGCGTCGCTCTTAGCTCCATCGGCCCCCCGCACCCCGCGGCGGCCGGGGGATTTTGAGCAGGAGCGACGCCAATGACCGTCATCAACACCAACCTCTCGGCACTGACCGCGCAGTCGGGACAGCGCATGGCGCAGGCCGGCATGGCCAGCGCGATGGAGCGGCTTTCGACCGGCCAGCGGATCAACAGCGCCAAGGACGACGCCGCCGGGCTTGCCATCTCCCAGCGGATGACCGCCGACGTTCGCGGCCTCGCGGTCGCGACGCGCAACGCCAACGACGGCATGAGCCTCGCGCAGACCGCGGAAAGCGCGATGGGCGAGGTCACCAACATGCTCCAGCGGATGCGCGAACTGTCGGTCCAGGCGGCAACGGGCACCGTCACCGCCGGCGACCGCAAGGCGATGCAGGCCGAAGTCAAGCAGCTCACCAGCGAGATCGACAACATCGGCAAGACGACGAACTTCAACGGCATCAAGCTGCTCGACGGCTCGGCGCGGCAGCTTCAGCTCCAGACCGGCAGCCGCGCCGGCGAGACGGTCAAGTTCGGCATCGGCTCGGCCCGGACCAACGATCTCGGCACCGGCTCGACCGCGGCGCTCAGCGCGACCGGCGCGTTCCAGGCGACTGCCAGCAACCTGACCGCCAACGAATCGCTCAAGGCGGGCGATTTGACGATCAACGGCGTCACCATCGGCGCTTCGTCCGATAATGACGACAACCTGTCATCGAGCGAAAAGGCCGCCAGCGCGCTCGCCAAGGCCGCCGCGATCAACCGCTCGACCGCCGACACCGGGGTCTCCGCCGTCGTTGGTAAGACGGTGATGACCGGGACCGCGATGACCGCCGCCGCCACGACGGGGACGGTCACGATCAACGGCAAGACCACCGCTTCGGTGACGACGACGACCGACGCCGCTGCGAGCCGGACGCTCATCGCCAATGCGATCAACCTGATGACCGGCCAGACCGGGGTCCGCGCGATCGACACTGGCGACGACACCGCGGGCATCCGCCTCGAGGCCGCCGACGGGCGCAACATCGTCGCCTCGATCACCGGCCTGACCCCCGCCGCCTCGGGCATAAAGGTCGGCGCGCAGTCGGCGAGCATCGCGCTGATCTCGCAGAACGGTGCCCCTGTCGTCATCGGCTCGACATCGGGAGGCCAGCTGAGCCACTCGGGGCTCGCCCTCGGCTCGTTCGAGCGCGGCGTCTCCTCGGTCAACAGCGACGCCCGTGCCGTCGCCGCGACCGTCGTCGGTGCCTCGACCCTCAACTCGGGCGACCTGACGATCAACGGTGTCGCCATCCGCGCCGCCGCTGCCAGCGATGATACGTCGTCGGATGAACTCGCCGACACCAGCAAGAAGGCCGGCAGCGCCATCGCCATCGCCGCCGCGATCAATGCGTCGACCGCCGACACCGGGGTCACTGCCAAGGCCAACGCGCTGACCCTTGACGGCACGACGACGACGGTGATCTCCACCAGTGCAACGGCGACGATCGCGATCAACGGCGTCCAGATCGACGTCGACCTGACCGCCGGCGTCACCCAGCAGGCGACGCGCGACACGGTCGCCAAGGAGATCAATAAATACGCCGGCCTAACCGGCGTCCAGGCGAGCGACAACGGCAAGGGCGGGCTGGCGCTGACCGCGGCGGACGGGCGCAACATCAGCGTATCGGTCGACTCCGACGAAGGTGCAGCGGCCAACTTCGGGCTTGGCGGTGTCACGGTCCGCGGTGCGGCAACCGCCTACACCGTCGCCGCAATCACCGACCCGGCGGTTCCCGCGACCGGCACGGTGTCGACCGCCTACGCGACGGTGTCTCTCAGCTCGTCGAAAAGCATCGACGTCGCCACCGGCTCGCTCGGCTTCTCGGCGGCGTCGAAATTCACAAGCCTCGGCTTCGAGACGAACAGCTACGGGTCCGACAAGGGCGGGCTCAAGGTCGCCGACATCGACCTGTCGACCGCCGACGGCGCCAACTCCGCGCTCGATGCGATCGACTCGGCGCTGTCGTCGGTGTCGCTCGACCGGGCCAACCTCGGCGCGGTGCAGAACCGGCTCGAGGCGACGGTCAACAACCTGACCTCGACCTCGACCAACCTGGTGTCATCGCGCAGCCGGATCGTCGATGCCGACTTCTCGGCGGAAACGACCGACCTCGCCAAGAACCAGGTTCTGTCGCAGGCGGCGCAGGCGATGCTGGCACAGGCAAACCATTCGCAGCAGCAGGTGATGCAGCTGCTGCAGTAATGCGCCGACCAGACTGACGATCGTGCCCGGCGGGAGCCTCTCCGCCGGGCATTTTCGCATCTGGCGTAGGCCGCTTCCTCGGTTTACGGGACCGTAACGACTTCGGCTCAACGCGTTTCTTAAGGGGGATCGGTCATGAATAGCGCTGCGGCACTGGTGAAATTAAGGACTCAGCCGGCTGAGTTTTTGAAACATTATCCGGTCAAATGCGCCGGCGTCAGCGCGCCCAACCAGAACGCCGCCAATCTTCGCCAATACAACATCAACAAGCTTGGCGGCGACATGCCGCCGGCGCAGGGTCAAAAGGTCGGCCATCGCGGGGCAACCCGGCCCGGCATCCTCGGCTATACGCGCGACATCTCGAGCTTCAAGCTCGACCACGCAGCATCGGTCAACGGCGCGATCATCAACCAGGCGCACGTCGTGCCGATGGTCAATCACAACTCGGGGATCTACAACTGCCTCGACCTGCTCGGTAACGTCACGGCGATGCCGTACTACCTGCTCGACGGCACCGGCGACGGCGTGATGGTCACCGGCGAACTTTCGAACTGCTGCTTCTGCTGGATCGTCCAGGGCGCCGACCTGTGGTGCATCCACGTCCAGCCGGTCGGCGGCATCACACCTCTCGCCCTCCAGGCTGCCCTGACGGCGACCGGACGCTTCGCCGCCGCTCCAGCCGCGAACCTGTCGACCTTCGGACGCACCGAATACCCCATTGGCCGAGCGAGCGTGATCGGTATTCGCCAGGCGGGCGCGTGGAGCCTGTATGCGCAGGTGACGCCCGATTCGACCTTCAGCACCTTGAGCGCGAGCTACAAGATCGCTCCCGGCGCGATGCTGCGCCTCTAGGCAGCGACCCGCTCGACCACGCCCATTGCCATCGGCACTACCCCCAACCGGGCGAACAACGCGGCGTCGCGGTCGACCTCGGGGTTCGACGTCGTCAGCAGTCGGTTGCCGACGAAAAGCGAGTTCGCTCCCGCCAGCAGGCATAGCGCCTGCGTCTCGTCGGACATCGCCTCGCGCCCCGCCGACAGCCGCACGACCGATTGCGGCATCATGATCCGGGCGACGGCGATCGTCCGGACGAACTCGAGCCCGTCGATTGCCGGCATCGCGCCGTCGATCAGCGCATCGCCACGCGGGGTCCCGGCGATCGGCACCAGCGCGTTGATCGGCACGCTCTGCGGATGCTCGGGCAACGTCGCCAGCGCCACCAGCAGGCCGATCCGGTCGCTGCGGCTTTCACCCATGCCGATGATCCCGCCGCAACAGACGTTCATCCCCGCACGCCGCACCCGCGCCAGCGTGTCGAGCCGGTCGTCATAGGTCCGCGTCGTGATGATCTCGGGATAATGTTCGGGCGAGGTGTCGAGGTTGTGGTTGTAGTAGTCGAGCCCCGCCCCGGCGAGCGCCTCGGCCTGCAAATCGCTCAGCATCCCGAGCGTCATGCACGTCTCGAGCCCCATCGCGCGGACGCCTTCGACCATTTCAACGAGCGCCGGAATGTGCCGGTCGGCGGGATTGCGCCACGCCGCGCCCATGCAGAAGCGCTGCGCCCCCGACGCCTTCGCCGCACGGGCGGTGTCGAGCACCGCCGCGACGTCGATCAGCTTGTCCGCCTTGACCCCCGTCCCCCACTTGGCCGACTGGCTGCAATAGCCGCAATCCTCGGGACAACCGCCGGTCTTGATCGACAGCAATGTGCTGAACTGGACCTCGTTCGCCGCGAAGTTGGCGCGATGGACCGTCTGCGCGCGCCACATCAGGTCGGCAAAAGGCAGGTCGAACAGCGCCGCCGCCTCGTCACGGGTCCAATCGGTTCGCGCGGTCGTCTCGGTCATGGTCGCTCCGGCATCGGTTCGCCCGGCTTGTCGCCGAACCCTCGACGCGGCGCAACCGGGCACGCCCGCATTGTAAAACCGGCGGCAGCCATGCTACCGCCCCGGCAACGGATCGGTGGCCGAGTGGTCGAAGGCGCACGCCTGGAAAGTGTGTAGGGGTCAAAAGCTCCTCCAGGGTTCGAATCCCTGCCGATCCGCCAGTCGCGTAGTCAGTCGCACCACGATGCGAGGGCGTCAGCCTCGCGGCCCAATCGCCGGAGTGTCCGATGAAGAATATCGCCATCTTCTGCGACGGGACTTGGCAAAACCTCGGCCAGCGTTACCCGACGAACGTCACGCGGCTTGCTCGCGCAATCACGCCGTTCAGCCGGATCGACGGACGCGATACGGTTCAGGTGGTGTATTACGACGACGGTGTCGGGGTCGGCAACGGTATCCTCGACCATGCCCAGCGCATCCTCGGCGGCGCGTTCGGCGAGGGGCTCGATGCCAAGATCGCGCGGGCGTACGAATTTCTTTGCCTCAACTATTGCCCCGGCGACCGCATCTTCATCTTCGGCTTTTCGCGCGGCGCTTATACCGCGCGCAGCCTCGGCGGGCTGCTGCGGCGGGCGTGGATATTGAAGCGGCAGAACATCGGCCTGATCGACCAGGCGATCGACATCTACCGCAACCACAGCAAGGATGCGGTCGAGACGGCGGTGTTCCGTCGCAACAATTGCTACGACGCGGCGCTGTTCCTGCGGCCGCGCGAGGCCGATCCGAAACGCGCGACGTCTGCCGATACGAGCGGAAAGACCGAGGCTTCGGTTCAGTATCTCGGCGTCTGGGACACCGTTGGTTCGCTCGGGGTGCCCGACAGCCTGCCCTTTGCCGACAGCTTCAACGACAAGTACCGCTTCCACGACGAGAGCCTGTCGCGCTTCGTCGTCAGCGCCCGGCATGCGGTGGCGATTGACGAGCGCCGCGCCAGCTTCGCGCCGTGCCTGTGGGACAATATCGCCGACCTCAACACCAATGCCGGGATCACCGACGCCGCGGCGCTCGACCGCCCGTATCAACAGATCTGGTTCCCCGGACACCACGGCTCGGTCGGCGGCGGCGAGGACGATGGCGGTATCTCGATCCTGCCATTGCTGTGGATCGCCGAGGGCGCGGTCGCGGCGGGGCTGGCGTTCGACGACGACCTGCTGGCGATCTACCGCGACGCCGCCGACGCTGTCGCCCCCTTCCCTGTGGTTCACCGCAGCATCGGCGACATCGTCCTCGCGGCGAACGGGCAGCACGATCGCGCCGGCCCGCAGGCCGAAAATGAAATCGCTGACGCCGCGGCCGAGCGCTGGCGCGGCCTCGCGACGTACCGACCCGGGCCACTGCTGCGTTGGGCAGAGTATCTCGACAGTCACTGAAGCACGGCTGCGCCGTTGTGATGATCCGCCAGTGCTCGTCACCCAGTTCGCTTCACTAAAATTTCACTTGAGCGCGCTATGACTTTTTGCATATTCTGGCGCACGTCTAAGAGGCGTCGTCCCGGGGGGCCGCTTTAGCGTCGATATCCTCCGCGCGTGGTAATTCTGCGGCCCCGCAAGTCGTTCGACTTGCAAGCGTGTCGTTGCGTGCTTGTGGCTTATCTGTTTGACCCCTCAGCAGGAAAGGCTCTCGCATGGTGACTCCCGTAAATCCGCGCCTCAATGCAGTTCCCGCCTCGCTCCACGGACTTGATAATCGCGGTATCGAGGCCGGCGCGATTCCCGGCGGCGGCTATGGCCGCTACGGCCGGATGTTCGATTTCTTCGGCCGCCCGATCCCCGACCAGTGCCTCCGCGATATCGCCACGGCGATGATCAAGGTCGACAAGAGCACACCGATCGACGAGCCCGAGCCGACCGATGAAAACCCCACGATCCCGTCGGGCTATACTTATTTCGGGCAGTTCATCGACCACGACATCTCGCTCGATCCGACGCCGCTGTCGACCAAGGCCAACGACCTCGCGGCGATGCAGGATTTCCGCACGCCGTCGCTCGATCTCGACTGCGTCTATGGGCGCGGTCCCGACGACCAGCCGTACATGTACACCGATGGCCTCCACCTGCGGACCGGCAAGCCGCTGACCTGCGGCGGCGCGACCAAGGGCGCGACCTTCGACGTGCTGCGCCTCGACACCAGCGGCCCGGCGCACCCGGCGATCCTCGGCGACAAGCGCAACGACGAGAACCGCATCGTCGTCCAGGTGCAGGCGCTGTTCATCGCCTTCCACAACAAGGTCGTCGATGACCAGGCGCTGATCGCGGCCGCCGGGGGTGACTTCAGCGACGGGCTCAGCCGGTTCCGCACCGCTGCGCAGATCGTCCGCTGGCATTACCAGTGGCTGGTGATGAACGACTTCCTGCCGCGTATCGTCGAGACCGGGACGATCGCGCAGATCATGGGCAGCGGCACGCCGACCCTGCCGCTCTACGATCACGGCGACGCGATCTATGCCTATATGCCGGTCGAGTTCGCCGGGGCGGCGTATCGCTTCGGCCATTCGCAAATTCGTCCCGGCTATGCGCTCAACAACGAAGCGGGTGCCGATCCCAAGGCCGACCCCCACCGTATCCCGATTTTTTCACGCGATGCCGATCCGACCAAGAACCTCAACGGCTTCGGTTTTCCCCAGCCGCCGAAGTTCGGCATCGACTGGGCGTATTTCCTCGACGGGCTCGACCAGAGCAAGGTGACCAAGGGCGCGCGGACGCCGCAGCTGTCGTACCGGATCGACGCCAACCTCGTCGATCCGCTCGGCGACCTGCCCGAGTTTCGCGCCAACGGCTCGCCGTTCATCAACCTCGCCTACCGCAACCTCGCGCGTGGATCGAACAACCTGCGCCTCCCGTCGGGCGAGCAGGTCGCGCATTCGCTCGGCATCGTCCCGCTGACGTCCGATATCCTGTGGGGCGCAGGGTCGAAGCCGCTGCTCGACAAGACGCTCGACGAAAGCAAATTCCCCCAGGACAAGAAGGACGACCTGAAGGAGGTCCGCGACCGCCGCGCGCCGATCCTCGCCAACTGGGCCGGGCCGGGCAAGCCGCTCAACGGCAACACGCCGTTGTGGTACTACATCCTCCGCGAGGCCGAATATTACGGCTTCGACCGTGCCGCCGAGGGCCTGACGACGTGTTTCGGCGGACAACACCTCGGCCCGGTTGGCAGCCGGATCGTCGCCGAGACCTTCATCGGGCTGCTGTGGCGCAACAGCCAGTCGTACCTGCGCCGATGGCCGGCGTTCACGCCGATGATCCCGAAGCACGGACCAAAGTTCATCCTCAGCGACGTCGTCCGCTACGCGCTCTGAATTCGGCCTCCCGCGGCGATGTGCATCGCCGCGGGAGCGTTCGCATCAGAAGCCGAAGGCGAGCGTGCCGAACACCTGCCGCGGCGGCAGCGGAAAGGCGTTGTAGGTACCGGTTGCCGCACCGATCGACAGCGTCGATGCCGCCTTCTTGTCGGTCAGGTTGGTGACGTTGACGCTGATCGTCGCGTTGTGGACCGGGAAGCTCGGGCTGAGCGGCAGGGTGTAGGCGATGCGCGCGCTGGCGGTGAAGTAGGCGGGCACCGACAGGTCGTTGGTGTAGGTCGCGAAGCGCCGCCCGAGATAATCGCCGATGACCTGGACGTCGACGCCGCCGTAATTGGCGCTGACGACGGTCTTGTTGAGCCAGTCGGGCGACCCCGGGACCTTCTTGCCCGCGGTCGGGACGACGGTCGCGGTCAGGCCGACGTTGTAATTATCCTCATAGCGCGAATTATTATAGCTGACCGCGTCGTAGATCGAGAAGTGCGGCCCGAAGTGCAGCGTTCCGGCGATGTCGACCCCGTCGGTCTTGACGCTGCCGACGTTGGCGATGACCGCCGCGCCGCTGATGATCGAGGTGATGACAACGGTCGGGCTGATCGCCAGCAGGCGGTTCGAGAAGTCGACGTGATAATATGACGCCTGCCCCTCGAAGCCGGTAATCGGCCCGAACGAGAGACTGTGATG
>NZ_JANYGL010000165.1 GCF_025362435.1 Polymorphobacter sp. | reverse complement strand
CGCTGGCATGGTCGTTCGCCGCCGACCATCCGACCCTTGTCGAGGTGGTCGTGGACTGAGGATGGACATGGGGGGCGAACGGTGATCGCGGGCTGACTTGGGGGAACTGATCGACGATGGCTGGACGCGCCGCCGCCACCGTGTCGCTGCGGTCGCCGCTGTTCTCGCCGATCTCGTCTGCGTCCTTGATACGACGGCCCAAAAACTAGTGCCCCAGTCCGCCATCGATCATCATAGCAGAGACAGGTCACGCCATGGATATTGCTAAGCCCGAGCCAAGGTCGGCGACGACGCTTTCACCCCTCACGCACGGACAGTATCGGCTGATCTGGACGAGCAGCCTTGTCGCGAACTTTGGCAACGCGGTGCAGTCCGTCGGCGCCGCATGGCTGCTGACTGAACTGCGCCAGTCGCCGAGTATCATCGCCCTGGTACAAACGGCGGCGTCGCTGCCACTGATGCTGCTGGCACTCCCCGCCGGGGCGATCGCCGATCTGCGCGATCGCCGCGCGATCATGCTCGTCGCGCAGCTTGCGATGTTTGCCACGTCGGTCTTGCTCGCGATTCTCGCCTACAGGCATCAGGCTTCGCCGTGGATCGTGCTGGCGCTGACCTTCGTCCTCGGCAGCGGCATTGCTTTCTTCAATCCCGCCCTCTCGGCCTCGACCGGCACTCTCGTGCCGCGCGAGGAACTCGCCGGCGCTGCCGCGCTCAACATCCTCGCTTTCAATGTTGCGCGCACGCTGGGGCCCGCGATCGGCGGTGTCATCGTCGTCACGGGAGGATCGTCCGCCGCCTTTATGCTCAACGCGGCCAGCTACCTCGCCGTTATCGGCGTGCTGGCAGTGTGGCGCCCCGCCCCTGCCCCCGCGACGGCCCGAGTTCCCATCCACCGCGCGATCGTGGATGGACTGAGCTTCATCGGGCGTTCGTCGCAGGTCCGCACGATCCTGATACGCGCCTTCACCTTCACCGCAACCGGCAGCGCGGCATGGGCGCTGATGCCGCTCGCCTCACGCGACCTCCTGCATGGCGGCTCGGTCGAGTTCGGGCTGCTGCTTGCAGCGCTTGGTATCGGGGCCGTGATCGGAGCGGGCAGCGCCACCTACATCCGGCAGCGCTTCAGCAGCGAGGTGATCACGCGAGCGGCAGGCGCAATCTACGGTTGCTCATGCCTCGCGACGGCTGCAAGGCCAGGGCTGGTGCCCACACTTCTCCTGCTCGTCGTCGCCGGTGCCGGCTGGGTGCAGGCTTTATCGGGCTTCAGCGTCGCTACCCAGCTGTGGACGCCGCGCCCCCTCGTCGGCCGGGCGATGGCGATCGTCAGCAGCGTGACCTTCGGCGGTATCGCCGTCGGCAGCTGGTTGTGGGGCTATGTCGCGAGCGTATGGGGCGTCGGGGAGGCCATCGCAGCCTCGGGCGGGCTTATGATCATAATTCCGCTGATCGGGATCTGGCTACCGATGCCTCGTCACCAAGACGCCGACCGTATTGCCATGCGCCAGGAGTGACGACGCTATAAGGCATCAGCCTGAGCCTTCAAGGACCGGAGCGCCGGGTGATTGGCTCGCGGACTCATCTCCTCGAACACCGGCAGTGCTGGATCAAAGCGATCCCAAGCTACTGCATCCTTGTGATAAATTACCGACTCCGGCGTCACGGCGTCGGGCGTGTCGAGCGATCCGGCCTGAATCATCACCACCGAACCCGGCAAGGTCCCGGAGGTGAACAGTCGGCCGCCACAGGTCCCGCAGAAGTGCCGGGTAACGTCGCCGCCGGTGTCGCCCGCGTTGGTGAAGGTTGCCGGCTCGCCGTCGAGGATCACGTCCTTACGCTCGATCCCGCAGATCGTGGTGTGACCAGTGCCGGTTGCCTTCTGGCAGTCGCGGCAGCAGCACTGGCTGACGAAGAGAAGTGGCCCATTTAAACGGTAGCGAATTGCGCCGCATAGGCACCCGCCAGCCAGCATCTCACCGTCTGCCATTGCGCTCTCCCCACATTTCAGTCGAAGCTAGTAGCAACCCGTTCGCAAATAAACCCGCGAAGCCTGTCCAATTACGTCGCGCACCGAATCTACAGAAACAGCTCTGCGGCGGCGTCGATGATGGCATCGGCGTCGAGGCGGTAGGTCCGGTACAGGTCGGGAAGGTCGCCGGTTTGGCCGAAGCGATCGACTCCGAGGGGGCTGACGCACATGCCCCGCACACTGCCGATCCACGACAGCGCCGAAGGGGAGCCATCGAGCACCGTGATCACACCCGCATGCGGCGCGAGGGCCGACAACAGGGTCTCGACGTGCGACTCGACCGGCGGCAAGCCCGACCAGCGCGCCGCGCGTCGCGCCGACCAGCCGCGATGGAGCAGGTCGGGCGAGGTCACCGCGAGCAGGCCGAGCCCGGGAATGTCCTCGGCGAGTATCTCGTACGCCGCGAGCACCTCGGGAGCGACCGCGCCGCAGAAGATGATCGCCGCCGACGCCGCGCCGTGCGGTTTCCGCAGCCAATAGCCGCCCTTGATCGCATCGGCTTCCCACCCGGCGTCGGCGCGCGGCTCCTGCGCGATCGACCGTGTGCTCAACCGGAGATAGACCGCGCCGCCGTCGTCGGCCTGAATGTGTTCGAAGGCGTGGCGCATCAGTAGCGCGACCTCGTCGGCGAAGGCGGGCTCGAAATAGGTCAGGCGGGGCTGGCCGATCCCGATCAGCGGCGGATTGATCGACTGATGCGCCCCGCCCTCCGCCGCCAGCGTCAGCCCCGACGGCGTCCCGACCAACAGAAAGCGCGCGTTCTGGTAACAGGCGTAGTTGAGCGCATCGAGGCCGCGCGCGATGAAAGGGTCGTAGACCGTCCCGACCGGGATCAGCCGCGTGCCGAAATGCGGCCCGGCCAGCCCGAGCGACGACAGCATCAGGAAGAAGTTGTTCTCGGCGATGCCGAGCTCGATGTGCTGCCCGGCGGCGTGCCCGGACCAGCGCTGTGCCGACGGAATCTTCGCCGCGCGGAAGACGTCGTCGAGCTCGCTCCGCCGGAACAGCCCGCGCGCGTTGACGAAGCCGCCGAGGTTGGTCGTCTGGGTGACGTCGGGGGCGGTGGTGACGATGCGGTCGGCCAATGCCTGCGACGCCGGCTCGCCCGACTTGGCGAGGTCGAGCAGGACGCGCCCGAACGCCGCCTGGGTCGACAGCTCGTCGCCATCGGGGACCGGCAGCCGCGCCGGGACGGGAACCGCGGGCGCAATCGGCTCTCCCGCCCGCCGCGCCAGCGCGCTGCGTCCGATGAACGCCTTGAGGTCGGCGGCGGCATTGTCGCCGAGCCCGGCGAACGGCTCCCACTCGTCGCCCTCGGCGATCCCGAGGCTGGTGCGCAGCTCGGCGATCTGCGGGGGGTTCATCATCCCCGAATGATTGTCCTTGTGCCCCGCGAGCGGCAGGCCGAACCCCTTGATCGTGTAGGCGATGAACAGTGTCGGGCGCTCGTCGTCGGCGCTGTCGAAGGCGTCAATCAGCGTCTCGATGCAGTGGCCGCCGAGGTTAGTCATCAGGTCGGCGAGCGCGGCGTCGTCGAAGCTGGCGAGCAAGCCCGCGACGTGCGGCTTGGTGCCAATATCGGCGGTCAGCCGCGCGCGCCACGCCGCGCCGCCCTGGTACGTCAGGACGGCGAAGTCGACGTTCGGGCAATTGTCGATCCACTCGCGCAGGCTGATGCCGCCGGGACGAGCAAACGCCGCGCGCTGGCGATTGCCGTACTTGAGCGTCAGCACGCGCCAGCCGCAGGTTTCGAAGATGTCGTCGAAGCGGCGGAACATGCGGTCGGCGGTGGTGTGGTCGAGCGACTGGCGATTGTAGTCGACGACCCACCAGCAGTTGCGCAGGTCGTGCTTATACCCCTCGATCAGGCATTCGTAGATGTTGCCCTCGTCGAGTTCGGCGTCGCCCATCAGCGCGATCATCCGCCCGGCCCCGGCGGGGTCGAGCGCGCCGTGGGCGATGAGGTAATCCTGCGTCAAGCTGGAGAACGCCGTCGCCGCCACACCGAGCCCGACCGAGCCAGTCGAGAAGTCGACGGGAATCTTGTCCTTGGTCCGCGACGGATAGCTCTGCGCCCCGCCGAGCGCGCGGAAATGCTCGAGCTGCGCCCGCGACTGCGACCCGAGCAGGTAATGGATCGCGTGGAGGACCGGCCCGGCGTGCGGCTTGACCGCGACCTTGTCCTGCGGGCGCAGCGCGTGGAAATACAACGCGCTCATGATCGCGGTCATCGACGCACAGCTCGCCTGGTGACCCCCGACCTTGAGCCCGTCGCGCTTGGGCCGGATATGATTGGCGTTGTGCACCGTCCACGACGACAGCCAGCGCAGCCGCGTATCGAGAAGTTCGAGCGAGGCGATCGTATCGCTGCGGCGGTCGGTCAGGGTGTCGGTCATGTCCCCACCCTAGACCCGGCGCGTTGGCGGGTGGAAGACGGGCTGACCGACAATTTTCTTATAGATCGTCGCGAAAAACTTCCTCCATCGCCCGCGCGGCGGCCTGCCACGAGAAACGGCGGGCATTTTCGATCCCGCGCGCGCCGAGATCGGCGCGCAGATCGGCGCTCGACGCCAGCGCGAGGATGTGCGCGGCCATGCCCTCGATATCGTCGGGATCGACGTAGAGTGCCGCCTCACCGCCGACCTCGCCGAGGCTGGTCAGCCGCGTCGTCACAACCGGGGCGCCGCACGCCATCGCCTCGACGACCGGCAAGCCGAAGCCTTCGTAGCGGCTTGGGTAGAGCAGCCCGAGGCTGCCGCCGAGGAGTGCCGGCAAGTCGTCGTCGGGGACGAAGCCGGCGCGGATCGTCGCCACGTTCGACACGGTTTCGGATGCGGCGAAGATCGTCGACTTGCCCGCGCCGCCGATGACCAGCAGCCGGAAGTCGGCGGGCAAGCGACCATGCGCCGCCGCCCAGCCGGCATGAACCAACGCGAGGTTCTTGCGCGGCTCCACGGTCGCGAGGGTAGTGAAATACTTGCCCGGCTCGACGCCATAGCGGCGGGCGATGGGCTCGATCCGCTCCGGCGCGACGGGGCGGAAGGCGTCACCGACTCCGTTGTAGACGACGCGAATCCGGTCGCGCGGAACGTCGAGGACGTGCGCCAGACGCTCCTGCGAATAATGCGACACCGTCACCAGCCGCCGGACGCGCCGCGCCAGTGCGGGCCACAGCACCCCATAGATGCGCCGGAAGGCCGGCGAGAACCATTCGGGATGGTCGAGCACCGCGGCGTCGTGGATCGTGACGACCTGGTTCGCGACCGCGACCGGGCCGGTGTTGCACGGGCTCCACAACGGCGCACCGTGGAGGCGGCGCGGCAGGACGAGCTGCTCCCACAGATGGTTGCGCGCGCCGCCCCAGTCGCGAGCGGGCACGATCTCGGCGAGCGGCGGTTCGATCGCGCGGCACAGCTCGGTGGCGACGCGCTGGACGCCGGTCTGCGGCCCGACGCGGAACCTTCCGTTTACGACGACGCCCGCCGCTGCCCTCGGCATCAATGCGGCTTCGACTTGGCGTAGCCGCGGATGCCCTCGATCCGTCCGAGCATCGTCTGCCAGTAATAGCCGACCTTCTCGCGGTCGAAGCGCGCGGCATAGACCAGACCACCGAGCGCCGAGCGCACGACCCATCGCGCCTGCTGGCGGAGGTCGAAGTGGTGGAGCGCGAGGACATAGCCCATGCCGCGGCCGTAGGCGCGCGCCTTGCGGCGCATCTGCGCCGGGGTCGTCCGCTCCGCCCACGCGACGTCGTGGCCGTAGAGCGCCGGATCGTACCAGCAGGCGAACCCAGCCGACATCGCGCGGAGAAGGAAGTCCTGCCCCTCGCACGCCTGCCACGGCGTCGCCGCGCCGACGCCGATCGTCGCATCATAGCCGCCGATCGCTTCGAGGACATCGCGGCGGACGAGGGTCACCCATTCGATGCTCGTCGTCCACACCGACGCTCGCGAGATCAGCACCGCGTCGTCGTCGAAGGCCCCGAGGATCGTCCGGCCCTCCTCATCGGCCGAGCGTCCGGTCAGGATCGCGGCCCCGCGCGCCGCCATGATGGCGACGCCGTGCTCGAGAAAGTCCTTCGGATACCAGCAATTGTCGTCGGGAAAGAGGAGGATGCCGCCGACCGCCGCCCGCCACCCGGTGTTGCGCCCGATCGACAGCCCGCGCACCCCGGGGGTCGCGATGCGGCGGATCGGGAAGGTCCGCGGCACGCGGTCGATCTCGGCGGCGACGTTATCGTGGGTGTTCTGGTCGACGATGACGACATCGAAGTCGCGAAAGGTCTGCACGTCGAGGCTGTCGAACAGCCGCGCGAGGTTGGCACCGTCGCCGAGGGTCGAAACAACGAGCGAAACCGCCGGCCGGGAGTCTGGCGAAACCGCCGGCGTCGAACTCACAGGTCGAGGATCCGCCGCGGGTCCATCCGGCCGCGGACGAGATCGGCGAGGGCGATCAGATTGCCGGTGAACCTGCCGCGATAGTCGAACAGCCGGTGCTCGCGCAGGCTCCGCACCGAGTTGCCGAGGAGCGCCCGACCGGCAAAGCGCAGCGCCCGCAGCGGGCGCACGGTGCCCTTGCGCCACAAATAGATCGGATTGGCGACCTGCGAATAGCCGAAGCGGACGCCGCTGGTACGCCCCGACTTCGACCCGAGGTGCACGCCGCGGCACACCGGGGTGTAGATAATGCGCCCCTGCGCGACGATCCGCCCGGCGAGGTCCATGTCCTCCTGCCACGAATAGAGCGGCAGGTTTTCGTCGAAGCGCTCGGTGCGGAGGACGCGTGCGCGGACCGCCATGTTGCAGCCGTAGAGCGCGGTGATCGGGCGCTCGTCGGCCCCCGATGCCCAATGCGCCTCGGCCGGACGCCGCCCCGCGATGAAGTCGAGCGCGTCGTCCTCGCTCAACGCATCGCCGCAGACCCCGTCGCCGAGGACGTGCCCCGATAGGCCGATGACATCGGGCAACCGCCGCATGACGCCAACCGCCCGTTCGAGCCAGTCGTCGGCAGGACGGAAATCGTCGTCGAAAAAGACGATGAGGTCGTCGTCGGCGGGCGGGTCGGTGCGATCGAACAGCGACGTCAGCGCAACGTTGCGCTGGAGCGAGCAGCCCGCCGCGCCGGCTACGACAATATCGAGCGCGAGGCCGGGTACGCAGCCGTCGAGGCCGGCGACGTCGCTCACCTCGCTGCCGACGATATGGACCGCGGCGATCGGCAGCGTCTGACGAGCGAGGAACCGGCACAAGGTCGCGGTCGGCCCTGCCCGTCCCTTGGTCGCGACGACGACGAAGATCGCCGGCGCGGCCGGGGCGCGGACGTCCACGCGGTCTACCGGGTCAACGCTTGTCAGTGTCGCGCTTGCAACTATCATCGGGCGCACCTTATCCCCCTCAGGCGCCAATTCAATCGCTCACCGCCATGTCAACGACAAATTAACCATCGTTGTCGCGAATAATATCAATCGTCGTCGTGTGCGCTTTGACAGGCGATCTTCAATGATAATACTCGGGAACTGCACGGATTTTGTTGGGAACGTGACGTCGATGGATTGCTCGGTCATCATCTGCACGCGGAATCGATCGCGCCAGTTGGCGAATGTTCTCGGGTCGCTGGCGGCGATGGCGGTCCCGGTGGATCTCGAGTGGGAGCTACTCGTCGTCGATAACGGCAGCGACGACGACACCCCCGCGACGATCGCCAGCTTCGCCGACCGCCTGCCGGTGACGCGGCTGTGGGAGCCCGAGGCCGGTGTGTCGCATGCCCGCAATACCGGCGTCGGCCACGCGCGCGGCCGCCTGATCGTCTGGACCGACGACGACACGCGCGTCGTCCCGGGCTGGCTCGCCGCATTTGCCGCCGCCTTCGCCGCCCATCCCGACGCGGCGCTGTTCGCCGGCCGGATCACGCCGGTGCTGTTGCCGCCGACCCCCGACTGGTTCCGCGATGCTGCTGCCGACCTGCACTACCTGCTCGCCGAGCGGGACTTCGGTCCCGTGCCCGTGCCGCTGGCGATCGCCGGCGAACTACTGCCCTTCGGCGCGTCGGCGGCGGTCCGCGCGGTCGAGCAGCGCCAGTTCCTCTACGACCCCGACCTCGGCGTCGCTCCGGGCCGGCGGCGCGGCGGCGAGGAGACTGCCGTCTACACCGCGATCCTGGAGGCCGGGCACAGCGGCTGGTGGGTGCCGGGGGCCGAGGTCGAACACCAGATCGTCAGCGAGCGACAGACAACCACCTATATCCGGCAGTTCTACGCCTCGATGGGCGAAGCCTGGGCGCGGAGCGAAACGGCGAATGGCCCGGTCATCGCAGGCGCGCCGCTCGCGACATGGGCCAAAACGGCGGCAGGCAGCGCGCGCTACGCTATCGCCCGCGCGGCCGGAAATTCATCATGGGTGCGCTACCTTGCCAGCGCGTCGTTCCATCGTGGCGCGCTCGCCTGCTTCCGCGGTGCCGGTCAGAAATAGCGTTCGCCGATGCGGATCGTGTCGCCGGGCGCGATCTGGACCGGGCCGAGCCGCAGGTCGACCATGTGCTCCCTGGGGTCTTCGGCGCGACGGAGGAAGGCGCGGCGGTGGTTGGCGCGGTAGGTGAACCCCCCCGCCGACGCGACCGCCTGATCGAGCGTCAGGCCGACCGCGAAGGGAAACGCCCCAGGGTGGTTGACCTCGCCAAGGATGTAATAGGGGCGGAAGGTGATGACCTCGGCGCTCACCTTTGGATCCTTGAGGTACCCTGTAGCGAGCCGGACGGTGATCAGCGCCTGGACCTCCTCGACCGATTTGCCATCGGCCTGGACCAGCCCGATCAAGGGGAACGCGACGTTGCCCGCTGGGGTCAGGCTATACTCGCCCGATAGCCGTTCCTCGCCGAAGACGGTGATCCGAAGCCGGTCACCCGGAGCAAGGTGATACGCGGCGACGCTTGCGGCTGGCGCAGGCACCTTCCCCGCTGCCGCCAGCGCTAAAACCGCGACCACGCCGAACAGTAACGATCGAGTAACCATCTTGGCCGAGTTATCCTGATGCATCGGGCTGAGGATAGCTACCCGACTCGATTAGACCAAGCGCCGATCACCGCTAACACTTGCTTTACAGCAACTTCCGACCAGTTCTCTGATATATCTGCGCCAGGTATATCTACGTCTGGAACCGCGTCACTTTGCGACCGCGCAGACTGTGCCGCAGGAACCGTCGCAGTCGAGCGATGATCTGCGCCTCGAGGCAGTCGGGGCGTCCGGCAAGTCGCCACAATATGATCCCGCTCACGCCGTAGACCAGCGCGCCGAGTACAACAGCCCCCGCCAGCGCAACCCCGAGCAACGCCGGCGACCGGATCACCGCCAGTCCAGGAGCGACCAACGCGAGCGCGACTGTCATTGCTCCGCCACTCGCAAAAGGGCGGGCGATGCCGTGGAGCTGGCGCGATACCGTCACCCCGGTGATCCGCCGGACGAGGACCATCGTGACGACGGTCAGGACAACGCTGGTCCCGATCCGCACGGCGATAACTCCGTCGATGCCGAGCAACATCGCCGCGAGCGCGATCGCCGGAATCTTGATGACAGCCTCGATGACCTTTTGCCTAAACAACGTGTCGGTGCGCCCTTCGGCCATCGCGAGACCAGCGAACGGCGCCACTGCGAGCATCGGCACCGACGCCAGCGCCAGCCAGCGCAGCAGCGGGATCGCCGCCAGCCATTTCCCGCCGAGCAGCAGACGCACAACGGGATCGGCGAGCAGGCTGAGCCCGAGGCACAATGGTAGCCCGAGCAGGACGATCGTGCTCGACGCTTTGAGATACGCCTGGCGAAGCCGGACGTTGTCGTTGCGGATCAGCGCGAACGCCGCCATCAGCGGTCGTCCGATTGGCACGACCAGCGCGGTGTCGGGAATTGCTGCGACGTCGCTCGCCAGTGCGTAACGGCCGAGGCTGGCGGCGGAGGTGAAATGGCCGAGCAGCAGCCGGTCGCATTGCCAGCTGATCGCGCTCAGCACCTGCGCCGCGCTGCTCCAGCCGAGGAACGAGCGGAACGCCGGCCAGTGGCCGAGCGACAAACGCGGGCGGTATGGCGCAAAGCCGAACGATGCCGCAGCAGTGACGCTTGGGGTGGCGACGGTTCCCGCGACGATCGCCCAATAGCTATGTGTCGTGAAGGCGATCGTCGAGGCCGCGATCAGCGCCGCGGTCTTGCCGGCGATCTCGATGACGAAGTCGCGCCGGAAATTGATCTGCCGGGCAAAGATCGCCATGCGCGGGCTGACTATCCCGCGCATTACCGGAGCCAGCGCGAGGACGCAGATCAGCGGCGCAAGGCGGCGGTCGCCGTAGATCAGTGCGAAGGGCCACGAACACAGTGCCATGGTCAGCGCGAGGACGACGCCGCGAATGATCCCGAGGGTGAAGGCGGTATCGAAGTGGCCCTTCTCGAGGACCTCGATCCGGACCAGCGCCTGCAGGATCGGCAGTTCGAATACCGCCTCGACGATCAGCAGCAATGTCATCGCGATCGCGACAAGGCCGAAGGCGGTGGGATCGAGCAGCCGCGCAAGGATCGCCAGCGTCGCGAGATCGACCCCGCGGGTGGCGAAGCGCGAGCTGATCAGCCACGCGGCACCGCTGCCGGTCCGTGCCGAGATCGGCGCTTCTAACGGTGTGTTTTCCCCACTCACGCACAAGAGCGTAGACGCTTGGCCAAAGCCCGGGAAGTCGGTCAACCGCGATCGTCGCGTGTCGAATGGTAAACGGGCGGATACCGGACCGGCTGGATGGTAGACAGGCTGGCCCCGATCGGCTTTGTCAGGCGGAGATGCGCGGCACGGGGGCGGAGTGAGGCACACGGTGGCACGCGGCAGGCGGGCGGGGGCGATTGTCCTTCTGCTGTGCTGCCCGATCGCCGCGGTCCCGTCGGAGTTCGTCAGCGTCGATCGCGACAACATCGTCTTGGCGCGTGCGAGACCCGAGCTCGACGCGCTGGGCATCCCCGCCGGCGGTTTTCGTGTCTATCCGACGCTCACGATCGGCAGCATCTACGATGACAACGTCTTCGACCGTGCGGCCGGCACCGGCGACGGTTTCATGGAGATCGCGCCGGCGGTCACGATCCAGTCGGGCTGGAGCCAGAACTTCCTGCGCTTCACCGGCGACGCCGCCATCGAGCGCTTTGCCCGCGTTCACAGCGAAAACAATGCGCGCTACGGGCTCGATGCGCTCGGACGCGTCGACGTCACGCACAATGTCGTCGCCGAGCTCGATGCCCTGTTCGCCCGCCGCGCCGAAACGCGCGGGTCATCCGGCGATGTCGTCGCCGGCAGCCGCCCGATCATCTTCTACGATGCCGGGGGTCACGTTTCGTTGACCACCACGGTCGGCGCGGTCACTGCCAGGGGCCGCCTCGATCTCGACGATTATCGCTACAATGATGCACAAATCGGTAACCAATATTTTTCGCAGCGCTATCGGGACCATCGCGCTACAACAGCGCTGGTCGAGGTCAGCTTTCCGCTGATGCCGGCAATCAGTGCAGTAACGTCGGCGAGCTACAACAATTCATCCTATACCAATACTTTACCTGGCATTGTGCCGCTCGATTCCAGCGGCTTCGCAACGCTTGCCGGGGTCCGCTTCGGTGTCTCCAGCGTGACCACCGGACAAATTACCGCTGGTTACCTCAGGCAAAGCTTCCGCGCGGCCATATTCCCTGCGATCGAGGGTCTGAATTATGACGCCCGCATCGTATGGAATCCGACGCCTTTGCTCGCGGTTACGGCGACGGCCAACCGGTCGATCGAGCCGAGCCCGATCGCCAATGTTGCCGGAATTGTCGCCGACGGGGCCGGGGTAAAGGCGGATTACGAAGTCTTGCGGAATCTATTGGTCAATCTTCGTGCGAACTACCTTCGCGAAGCGTATCGCGGATCGGATCGCCGCGACCGGCGGGTCTCGGCAGGGGCGGGCGTTCGCTACATGATCAACCGGACCCTCCAGCTCGGGCTGCAGTACGACGCTCGCGACCAGGCCAGCCGGGGCGACGGCGCGCGACCATATCGCGGCAACGATATCCTGCTCCAGCTGACGGTGCGGCGCTAATGACCGCGCTCGAGCCGTACCGGGGCGCGGAGCAGCGCGAGGTTGCCGCCTCCGATCGCCGCCGCTCTGACCGGCCCAGCGCCGACCGGCTCGACTTCCGCCATTTCATCGCGGCCCTGCGCCGCCGCCTCGGGCTGATGCTTGTCATCCTCGCGACCGTGGTCGCCGTGGCGGCGCTGTTCGTCACGCGCCAACCCTATGTTTATTCGGCAACCGCCGAGATCGTGCTCAACACCCGCGACGACCAGATCGCGCCGACGTCGACGCAGGCCGGGAGCGAGTTGCCGAATGCCGACCGCGCCGACACCGAGGTCGAGGTCCTCAAATCGCGCGCGCTCGCCGAAAGCGTCGCGGCAGCGCTCCGGCTCGACACCGACCCGGCGTTCAATCCCGCGACGAAGCCCGCGACCGGGCTCGTTTCACGGCTGCGGGCGGCGGTCGGGCTCGGCAGCCGTCCGGCGGGCGCCCGGTCTTCCGCCGACATCCAGCGTGCGATCGTCGATGCGCTCCAGGCAAACCTCAAGGTGACGCGCTCCGACCAGACCTTCGCGCTCGATATCACCTACAACGCGGCGTCAGCGACGGACGCGGCGCGGATCGCTAACGAATACGCCCAGCAGTATATTGCCGGCCAGCTTCACCGGAAGACCGACCAGAACCGCTCGGCGATCACCTTCCTGTCATCGCGGCTCGATACTCTCCAGCACCAGGCGCAAAGCGATGCCGAGCGTGTCCAGGCGTATCGCCTCGCGCACAACCTGCTGAGCACGTCGGGTTCGTCGCTGACCGAGCAGGAAATCTCGTCGTACAATCTCGCGGTGACCACCGCGCGAGCGCAGGCCGTCGAGGACAGCGCCCGGCTCAACACCGCGCGGGCACAGCTTCGCGGCGGCTCGAACGGCGGCGACGCCGGCGAGGCGCTCAACTCGACCGTCGTCGGCGGCCTGCGTGCTCGCGAGGCCGAGGTCAGCGGGCGGCTGGCGACGCTGACCGATCGCTACGGCGCGCAATATCCCGACGTCGCTAAGACCCGCAGCGAGTTGGCCGATGTCCAGGAGCAGATCCGCGCCGAGATCGGGCGCATCATCTCGAACCTCGAAGCGCGGGTCAGCGTCTCGCAACAGCGCCTCGCGTCGTTGACCGGCAGCCTGGCGACGGCACGCGGCGGCCTCGCCGACACCAACCGCGCGCTCGCCGGGCTGAACGACCTCGACCGCCGCGCCAAGGCATCGCAAGCGGTCTACGAGAGCTACCTCAATCGCTACAAGGAGTCGGTCGCGCAGGACGGGACCGAGCACGCCGACGCCCGCCTGCTGTCGAGCGCCGAGCCCCCGCTGCTCCCGAGCAGCCCGAAGATCGCCCTCAGCCTGATCGTCGCCGCCGTGATGGGCGCGGGGCTGGGCGTCGCCGTCGCGATCCTCGCCGAACTCCAGTTCTCCGGCCTGACGACGTCGGAGGATGTCGAGCGACGCCTCGGACTCGCTTATCTTGCGGGCATCCCGCTGCCTTCGAGCATCATGCCACGCTCGGTTGCGCCCATCGACATGATCGTCGACGAGCCGAAGTCGGGCTTTGCCGAAGTCTTCCGCAGTCTGCGCGAGACGCTGCGCCAAGCGGCGGGAGAAGTGCCGCATGTCATCGCGATCACGTCGTCGCTGCCCGGCGAAAGCATCGCGGTCGTCGCTGCGTGCTTCGCGCGCAACCTCGCGCTGTCGGGCGAGAAGACGATCCTCGTCGATTGCGACGTCCGCGAGCAGGGTGTCGCCACTGTCTTCGGTTTGTCGAGCCGGCGGACCGATATCGTCGACATCCTCGGCGGCAAAGCCTCGCTCGACGAGGCGATCGTCTACGACGAAGCCACTGGGCTCGGGCTGCTATTGGCCGATTCGACGAGCGACCGAGGCGATCAGCTGGTCTTCGGCACGCGGGTCGAGGACCTGTTTACCGAACTCCGCATCCGCTTCAGCTATGTCGTGATCGCCACCGCGCCGCTGCTGCCGGTCGCCGAGACTCGGTCGATCGTCGCGCTTGCCGACGCGACGCTGCTGCTGGTTCGGTGGCGGTCGACCGCAGACCATGCGGTCCGCGCAGCGATGCGGCTGCTGTCGATCAAGGCGCTCAAGACGACTGGCGTCGTCCTCACCGGCATCGATATGCGGCGGCAGGCGAAGTACGGCGCGAGCGACCAGAGCGCGTATTTCCAGCGCTACAAGAAATATTACCGGTGACCGTTGGAGCAGTTCGTGGGGCTTAACTCGCTACCGGCAAAACCGCGCGTGGCGATCGTGCATTATTGGCTGGTCGGGATGCGCGGCGGCGAGCGGGTGATCGAGCGACTGATCAAGCTGTTCCCCGACGCCGACATCTTCACCCACGTCTATGTCCCCGGCAAGATGTCGGAGATCATCCGCGGGCGCCCGGTCAAGACGACCTTTATCAACCGCCTGCCGGGCGCGGCGAAGCACTACCAGAAGTATCTGCCGCTGATGCCGCTTGCGCTCGAGCAACTCGACCTGCGCGGCTACGACCTCGTCATCAGCAGCGAGTCCGGCCCGGCGAAGGGCGTCATCGCCCCGCCCGACGCGGTCCACCTGTGCTACTGCCACTCGCCGATGCGGTATCTGTGGGACCATTATCACGACTATCTGTCGACGACGTCGGGGCTGTCGAAGCTGGCGATCCCGTGGCTGTTCCACGGCGTCCGCAACTGGGATGTGATCTCGGCGGCGCGGGTCGACACCTTCGTCGCCAACTCGAGCTTCATCCAGAAGCGGATCAGCCGCGTCTGGCACCGCGGGTCGAGCGTCGTTCACCCACCGGTCGAAGTCGACCTGTTCCGCCCGCGCGACGATGTCGAGCCACGGTATCTGTGGGTCGGCCAGATGACGCCGTACAAGCGCGCCGACATCGCGCTCGATGCCTTCAACGAACTCGGGCTGCCGCTGCTGATGGTCGGCGACGGCAATATCCAGAAGGAACTCCGCCGCCGGGCGAAGCCGAACATCACCATCGTCGACCGGCTCGACTTCACCGCGCTGCGTGCCGCCTACGCCCAGTGCCGCGCCCTGGTGTTCACCGCCGAGGAGGATTTCGGGATCGTCCCGGTCGAGGCGATGGCGTCAGGCCGCCCGGTCCTCGCCTACGGTCGCGGCGGCATCCGCGACAGCGTCGTCGAGGGACGATCGGGTTTGTTCTTCGCCGAGCAGACCGTCGGCAGCCTGATCGAGGGCGTCGAGGCGATGGAGAAGTTCCTGCCTCACTTCAACCCCGCCGATGCGGTGGCCGATGCCGCGCGCTTCGCTCCCGAACACTTCGACGCGGGGATCCGCGCGGCGCTGGCGGGGTAGCCGGCGATGGTGCCGACGATCTTCGGCGTGATCCTGATCGCGGTCGGAATTGTCCTGATGCTCCGCGGCAGCGTCGTCGCGATGTTCGTCGTCGTTATCATCTCGTCGCTGTTCGGCGGGTCGGCGGCGTTCATCCTGCCGGCGCTCGGCGGATCCTCGGTGCCGCCGGTCAACGTCGCGTTGATGTTCCTGATCCTGCGGATCGTCGTGCCCGGGAGCGGCCAGGGCGATCTCGCGGGAGATGCGCTACGCGAGAACCTGCCGCTTGCGGTGTTCGTGGTGTACGGCTTCGTCATGGCGTTCGTCGGCCCACGCCTGTTTGCTGGGATCGACGTCGCGCCGATGCGGCAGTCGAACGGGGGGTTGTTCGCCACGCTCGCGCTCGCACCGACCTCGCAGAACATCACCACGGCGGTCTATATGGTCGGGACACTGCTGTGCGCGGTCGGGGCGTATGTCGCGTGCCGCGATTCGCGTGGCCTGCGTGGCCTCGTCGACGCCGGGGTCGGCGCGGCGTGGGCACATGTCGTCTTCGGCATCATGTCGATCGCCGGCAAGGGCGGGGCCATCGCGGCGATCCTGACCTTCTTCCGCAATGCGCATTACGCCCAGCTCGACGAGGAGGTCGGCGGCTTCCTGCGGATCAGCGGCATCCAGCCCGAGCCGTCGTCGTTCGCGAGCTTCGGGCTGGTGTGGTTTGTCTTCATGTTCGAATGCTGGTCACTCAAGGTCAGTCCGCGCCGGACCGGACCGATTGCGCTGGCGCTCCTGCTCATCCTGATCGCGTCGACCTCGTCCAGCGCCTATGTCGGGCTCGCGGGTTACGGCGGCGTCCGGCTGCTGCTCGCGCTCGGTCGCGGCGGCAAGCGCAAGTGGGTCGGCGCGGCGGTCGTCGGTCTCGTCGCAGTGGTCGGCATCGCGCTGCTGGCGTCGCTCAATCCTGGCTTGCTCGATAGCTTCGCCCGCATCTTCGACGCCGTGATTGCCAAGAAACAGGGATCGTCGTCGGGGCTACAACGCGCATTCTGGGCGCGGCAAGGGTGGACGGTGTTCCTCGCCTCGGACGGGCTCGGCATCGGCCCCGGCAGCTTCCGGTCGTCGAGCATCCTCACGGCGATCCTAGGTTCGACCGGCGTCGTCGGGACGGTGGCGTTCTCGGTGTATCTGTGGCGCCTCGTGCGCCCCAGCGGCGCCGATGAGCCGAACTCCGACGACGAGCGGGCCCGGATCGGCACCGCCGCGAAGTGGGCAGCAGTCACCTTCCTGTTCGTCGCCTCGCTCGTCGCTGCGGCCGCCGATCCGACCGCGCTGTTCGCCATCTTCGCCGGGGCCGCGCTCGCCTCGCGCGCGGCGTCGGCCTCGCCGATGCGCGCCAACCGCCGGGTCCAGCCGCGCGGCGCGGCGCAGTTCGAGGTCGCCGGGGCCAACGCGAGCGAACGGCGGCAGCGATGACGACGCCGCGGATCAACGTCTTCGTCCACCTCGCGCGTGACAAAGACGTCGACCATTGGCGGGCAGCGCGCGCGGCGGGCTCGCTCGTCGGGGTCAACGACGACACGCCGTACGGCTACGGCCGCGCCGAGCGAATGGGCTGCAGCGTGAGCTTCTCGCGGTCGGGGCCGGAGAACCGCGCAGTGCAGGTCGTCCGCCTCGCGCTGCGCGTCATCCTCGGCTTCGACCTTGTCCACGCCTGGCGGCACCGCGCGGCGATGGCGCGCGCCGACGTCGTCTGGACCCACACCGAATCGCAGTTCCTCGGAGTCGCAGCGGTCTTGCGACCCGGCCCGGTGCTGCTCGGGCAGGCCGTCTGGCTGTTCGACCGCTGGGGGCGGCTCGATCCGCTGCGGCGGGCGCTGTTCCGGCGGCTGATCCGGCGGGTCGACATCCTCACCGTCCTCTCCGACGACAACCTCGCGATCGCCCGCGCAGTGTTTCCGGCCAAGCGCATCGAGCGCGTGCCGTTCGGCATCCCGTCGGAGGGAATGATCGAGCCCGTCGTCCGCGCCGCCGCGCCGATCCGCGTCGTCGCCGTCGGCAACGATCGGCATCGCGACTGGGCGACGCTCGTCGCGGGGGCGCGCGGGGCCGACGATATCGCGGTCGAGGTGTTCTCGGGGACGGTCGACCGAGGTCTGGTGCGCGACGCGCCCAACGTCGTCATCGGCAAGCTGAGGACCAATGCCGACCTCGCGGCGGCGATGGCGGGCGCAACGGTGATGTGCGTTCCCCTGTCGGCCAATCACCATGCGAGCGGGATCACCGTCATCGAGGAGGCGGTGCTCGCCGGACTGCCCGTCGTCGCGACCGATGTCGGCGGACTGCGCGGCTATTTCGGCGACGACGCGGTCCGCTACGTTCCGCTCGGCGACCCCGTGGCGTTGCGCGCGGCGCTGCGCGATATCGGCGCCGACCCCGCCGCCTCGACAGCTATGGCGCGGCGGGCGCAAGCGCATCTCGTCGCCGCCGGGCTCGATGCAGAAGGCTACGTCCGCCGCCACGTCGAGCTGAGCCGCGAGTTGCTCGGGGCGAGGTCGTGATCCGCGCTGCCGTTGCCGCCTTCCTGCTGTCGACGTGCGGTGCGCAGGCGACGATGACTCCGCTAGCGATGTGCGCGCTTCGGCCGGTGTTCATGGAGGATTTCAAGACGCTGGCGATCGCCCCGCACACGCTCACCGGCGACGCGCGTTGGACCGCGCATACCCCGTGGAACGGCGACTTCGGCGATGCCGCCTTCGCCGATCCGGGAGTCGGCGGACCGTTCGGACGCGATGCCGAGGGCCTGACGATCACCGCGCGCCGCGACGCCGCCGGGCACTGGACCTCGGGGCTGATCGCGGCCGGCGACGCAAGCGGGGCTGGCCCGGGTGTCCGCTACGGCTATTTCGAGGCGCGGATGAAGCTGCCGCCGGGGCCGGGAACATGGCCGGCGTTCTGGCTCGGCACCCACGTCGTTCCCGGTGACACGGCGCCGTCGGTCGAGCTCGACGCGATCGAGTATTACGGCCACGATTCGGCGGGCTTCCAGAGCGGCTGGCACGTCTGGCCCGGGCAGAAATCGCCGGGCGGGCTCCACTGGAACAAGGTCCCGGCGGACAGCCTGACGAGCGACTTCCACAACTACGGTGTCCGCGTCGCGCCCGACAAGACGACCTTCTACCTCGACCGCAAGCCGGTGTGGGAGATCGCGACCCCGCCGGAACACACGCGGAACCTCTACCCGCTGGTCAATCTCGCGCTTGGCTCGGGCTATCCGATCACGGACACGCCGAACCTGTCGGTGCTGCGCGTGGCGTACGTCCATGTCTACGAGCTCGTCCCCGGGCCGTGCCGATGAAGATCGCGACATACAACGTCAACGGCATCAACGGGCGGCTGGCGAACCTGATCGACTGGCTCGGCCGCGCCAAGCCAGATGCAGTCGCGCTGCAGGAGCTCAAGGCCCCCGACGAGCGCTTCCCCGCCGCGGCGATCAAGGCGGCGGGCTACGGCGCGGTGTGGCACGGGCAGAAAAGCTGGAACGGCGTCGCCATCCTCGCCCGGGGCGGCTTGCCGGTGGTGACCCGCCGCAGCTTCCCCGGCGACCCAGATCCAGCTCAAAGTCGATACATCGAGGCGGCGGTCGACGGCGTCCTGATCGGCGGCCTCTACCTGCCCAACGGCAATCCGTGGCCGGGGCCCAAGTTCGACTATAAGCTGGCGTGGTTCGAGGCCTTCGCCGCCCACGCCGCCGGACTGCTGGCCAGCGGCCTGCCGGTGGTCCTCGCCGGCGACTATAACGTCGTCCCGACCGACTTCGACATCTACCGCCCCGGCGCGCTCGAGGGCAACGCGCTGATCCAGCCCGAGGCGCGCGCCGCCTTCGCTGCGCTCGTCGCGCAGGGGTGGACCGACGCGCTGCGGACGCTTCACCCCGACGAGCCGATGTTCACCTTCTGGGACTATTTCCGCAACGCCTTACCCCGCGACGCCGGGATGCGCCTCGACCATTTGCTGCTCAGTCCGGCAGTCGCGGCGCGGCTGACTGCCGCCGGGGTCGACCGCGATGCGCGCGGCGGTGACAAGTCGAGCGACCACGCCCCGGCGTGGATCGAACTTAAGCCGTGACCGGGAGCGCGGCGCAACGCTAGTAAGACGGTTATGTGGCAACTCCATCAATTCGCGCTCTGCCCGTTTTCGCGCAAGGTCCGCTTCCAGTGCGCCGAGAAGGGCGTTGCGGTCGAACTCGTCGTCGAGCTGCCGTGGGAGCGACGCGACGGCTTCATGGAGCTCAATCCCGCCGGGCAGACCCCGGTGTTGCGCGACGGGACGCTGATCCTCGCCGATTCGAACGCGATCGGCGAGTATCTCGAGGAGACCGTCGACCGCTCGCCGCTGCTCGGGTCGGGTGCCGCCGAGCGTGCCGAGACCCGCCGGATGGTCGCGTGGTTTGAGGGCAAGTTCTACGCCGAAGTCGTCGTGCCCCTCCTCGGCGAGCGGATGTTCAAGCGCGTCTTCGAACGCACCGCCCCCGACGCAAAGATCATCCGCGCCGCTGCCCGGGCTGCCGAAGCGCACCTCGACTATCTCGACTTCGTCCTCGACCACCGCCGCTGGCTGTCGGGCCCGGCGTTCGGCCTCGCCGACATCGCCGCGGCGGCGCAGGTCTCGGTCGCCGACTATCTCGGCGGGATCGACTGGGACGGCCACGAGGCGGCGCGGCAATGGTATTCGGCGATCAAGTCACGCCCGACGTTTCGGCCATTGCTCGGCGAGCGGATGGAGGGCCTGCCGCCGCCGGGGCATTATGACAAGCTCGATTGGTAGCTTGCTAACTCCTCCCCCGCCTTCGGGGGAGGGGGACCGCGCCAGCGCCAGCAGCCCGCTGGAACTCGTCAGCGCCGCCCCCGTGTGGGAC
>NZ_JANYGL010000132.1 GCF_025362435.1 Polymorphobacter sp. | reverse complement strand
GAGAAGCGGATCGAGCAGCGGACGGTGCGGCAGCGAGATGCTGAACCTGTCCTGGCAGCGACGGCAGCCGCCGGTGGAGGAACAATCTGATGGCCTGGACCCGCGACGAGATGGCCGCCCGCGCCGCCAAGGAGCTGAAGGACGGCTTTTACGTCAATCTCGGCATCGGCATGCCGACGCTGGTCGCGAATCACATCGCGCCGGGAATCGACATCACCCTCCAGTCGGAGAACGGCATGCTCGGGATGGGGCCGTTTCCGTTCGCCGGCGAGGAGGACGCCGATCTCGTCAACGCCGGCAAGCAGACGATCACCGAGCTTCGCCGCACGAGCTATTTCAGTTCCGCCGATTCGTTCGCGATGATCCGTGGCGGGCACATGGACCTGTCGATCCTTGGCGCGATGGAGGTCGCGGGCAACGGCGACCTCGCCAACTGGATGATCCCGGGGAAGATGGTCAAGGGCATGGGCGGGGCGATGGACCTCGTCGCCGGGGCCAAGCGGATCGTCGTGATGATGGAACACAACGACAAGACCGGCGGCATCAAGTTCTGCGAGGCGTGCACGCTGCCGCTGACCGGCTCGAACGTCGTCGACGTGCTGATCACCGACCTCGCAGTATTCGAGCGCGCCGATCGCAAGGGCGCACCGTTCCGGCTGGTCGAATGCGCGACCGGGGTAACGGCGGATGAGGTTCGCGCGCGGACGGGGGCGGCGTTCGTTTGACCAGCGGAGTCATGGTCGCGCCGAACGCGCTCGACGCCTTCTGGATGCCGTTCACCTCGAACAAGGCATTCAAGGCGCATCCGCGGCTGCTCGCGCGCGCCGAGGGCATGTATTACTGGACCGATCGCGGCGAGCGGCTGCTCGATGGCACCGCCGGACTGTGGTGCGTCAACGCCGGGCACGGGCGCGCGGAGATCACCGCGGCGATCCGCGAGCAGGCGGGCGTGATGGACTTCGCGCCGGTGTTCCAGCTCGGTCACCCGCTCGCTTTCGCTGCGGCGTCGAAGCTCGCGCTGATGTTCCCGGCGACGCTGGACCATGTCTTCTTCTGCAATTCGGGGTCGGAAGCGGTCGATACCGCGCTCAAGATCGCGCTCGCCTACCAGCGGTCGATCGGGCAGGGGACGCGGACCCGGCTGATCGGGCGCGAGCGCGGCTATCACGGCGTCGGCTTCGGCGGCATTTCGGTCGGCGGCATCGTCAACAACCGCCGCGTGTTCGGCTCGCTCGGCGGGGTCGACCATCTTCGCCACACGCATCTGCCCGAGAACGCCTTCAGCATCGGCCAGCCGCAGCACGGTGCCGACCTTGCCGACGATCTCGAGCGGATGGTCGCGCTTCACGGCGCCGAGACCATCGCCGCGGTGATCGTCGAGCCGCTCGCTGGGTCGACCGGGGTGCTGGTGCCGCCGGTCGGCTATCTCGAGCGGCTGCGCGCGATCGCCAGCAAGCACGGCATCCTGCTGATCTTCGACGAGGTCATCACCGGCTTCGGCCGCCTCGGCGCGGCGACGGCGGCGGATTATTTCGGCGTCACGCCCGACCTGATCGCCTGCGCCAAGGGGCTGACCAACGCGACGGTGCCGATGGGCGCGGTCGTCGCCGCCGACTTCATCCACCGCGCACTTGTCGACGAAGGCCCGGCGGGGATCGAGCTGTTCCACGGCTACACCTACTCGGCGCACCCGCTCGCCTGCGCTGCGGCGATCGCGACGCTGGACCTCTATGTTCGTGACGGGCTGGTCGCGCGCGCCGCCAATCTCGCGCCGCACTTCGCTGCTGCCGTCCACGCGTTGCGCGACAAGCCGCACGTCATCGACATCCGCAGCCTCGGCCTCGTCGCCGGTATCGAGCTACGCCCGCGCGACGGCGCTCCGGGAGCTCGGGCGATGGAGCTGTTCCACCGCGCCTTTGACACCGGGTTGCTGGTTCGTGTCACCGGCGACATCATCGCGCTGTCGCCACCGTTGATCGTCAACGAAAGCCAGATCGACGAGATGTTCGGCCGGATCGGGGAGCTGCTCGACGCGCTCGACTGATCACGCGCGCACCGCCTAATCCTTGCAGCGCTTGTCGACGCTCTTCGACCATCCCGACGCGACGTTGCCGCAAGCCTTGACGTCGTCGCTGGCGACGCTCTTGATCCACGCCTTGATCTTGCCGTTCGGGATCGTGTCGACGCGGTTGTTGCGGATGACGCATTCGCGGCAGCTGTACATCGCGATACCGTGCCACTGCTTGACCGAAATCGTGTTGTTCTCGACGCGGACGCGATCGAAGCCGCCATCGTCGACGCCGCCGCGGACATGGTTGAACATGGTGATGCCCTGGGTATCGCCGCTCGCCTTGTTGTTGGTGATCGTGATGTCGGCGACCGGGGGCGATGTCGGCCGCGACCACAGCTGGATACAGTCAGGGTGCGCGCCTGGGGTCGGGGCAGTATCGCGGCACTCGTTCCCGTCGATGACGACACGGCGCGACTCGGCAACGTCGATGCCGTCTGACCCCGAATCGGCAATGATGTTGTTCGTGATGCGCGCATCGCTGACCTTGCCGAGGACGATGCCATTGCGCGTGAAATGGCGGAACGTCGCGCCGTCGAGCGTGACATGATCGCTGGTTCCTGCGCTCCAGCCGGTGTGCGTCTGATCCTTGCCGTCGAACGTGCCGCCATGCCAGACGACCCCTGTGACGTTGTTGAACGCGACCTGCGCCAACTGCGCTGCGCTCGCGTCGATCGTCAGCTGCGGCGACCAGTTGTGCTTGTCGATCCGTATTGGCGCGTAGTCGCCGGGAGCAAGCTTGATTGTGTCGCCACCCCTGGCGGCATCGATCACGGCTTTCGCGGTCTCGGGGGTCGCCGTCGTCGTCGCGGCATGGCCGCCGCAGGCCGACAAGGCCATTCCGGCCACGGCGAGCCCGAGCCGCATGAGATCGAGCGGCCTGACGAAGGATCGACGGGCGGGCAAGGCGAACAATGACATGACGCACTCCTGTCGCCGGGCAGGCACGGCACCGACGCTGCTTCCTAGCAGCGCGATGCCGCTCGCGTAACCGATAACCAGCCGCTGCGGCGGCCCGCGACTTTCCCGCTACCCGATACCGCGCCAACCGCTATAGTCGCGCGCACTGACGGGGCGGAAGCAATCACAAGGGCATTTGAATGAAGGCGACGGTTGAACGCGCGACACTTTTGAAATGCCTCGCGCACGTCCAATCGGTGGTCGAGCGGCGCAATACGATCCCGATCCTGTCGAACGTCCTGATCGAGGCGAAAGACGGCGGGCTGCGGCTGATGGCGACCGACCTCGATCTCCAGGTCGTCGAGACGATCGCCGCGCATGTGACGTCGCCGGGGGCGACGACGGTGAGCGCGCATACACTGTTCGATATCGCCCGCAAGCTGCCCGAGGGCGCGCAGGTCGAACTGACCGTCGTTGCCGACAAGATGACGGTGACCGCCGACCGCTACCGGTCGAACCTCGCGACGTTGCCGCGCGACGACTTCCCGGTGATCGCGGAGACCGACCTGCCGACGGTGTTCTCGCTTCCCGCCGCGACGCTGCGGACGATCATCGACGGCACGCGCTTCGCGATCTCGACCGAGGAGACGCGCTATTATCTCAACGGCATCTTCCTCCACGTCATTGACGGCGCCGAACCGAAGCTGCGCGCGGTCGCGACCGACGGCCACCGCTTGGCGCGGATCGAGTTCGACATGCCCGAAGGCGCGAAGGGGATGCCCGACGTCATCGTCCCGCGTAAGTGCGTCGCCGAGATCCGCAAGCTGCTCGACGAGGTCGACGGTGAGGTCGAGGTGTCGCTGTCGGCATCGAAGATCCGCTTCAAGCTCGCCGGTGCGGTGCTGACCTCGAAGCTGATCGACGGTACCTTCCCCGACTATAGCCGCGTCATCCCGACCGCGAACGACCGGCTGCTGCGGATCGACCGCAAGAGCCTGTCGCAGGGCGTCGACCGCGTCGCCGCGATCGCGACGACCGAGAAGACCCGCGCCGTCAAGATCGCGCTCGGCCACGACAAGGTCACGCTGTCGGTGACCAGCCCCGAAAACGGCACCGCGACGGAGGAAATCCCCGCCGACTATAACGCGCCGGAATTCGAGGTCGGCTTCAACTACCGCTATCTGCTCGACATCCTCGACCAGGTCGACAGCGACCTCGTCGAGGTCCACCTCGCCGACGCCGCCGCGCCGACGCTGATCCGCGTCAACGACGCCAGCGAGGCGCTGTACGTCCTGATGCCGATGCGGGTTTGACAGGACTTGCGCTGATGGCAGCCGTTGCCTCGGCGGTCGCTGGTTCCGGTCCTGACTCGAAGGCGGTGGCTATCAAAGTCGCGCCAGTCGATTATCCGCCAAAATCGCTTCGCGCGGGCGAGCAGGGTCGAGTCGAGTACATCTTCACGGTCACGGCGCGCGGCAAGGTCAAAAATTGTGTTGTTACAAAGTCGACTGGCTTCATGAGGCTCGATAAGGCGACATGCGAACTGGTCGGAAAAACGACATATGCGCCGGCGCGTACGGGCGGCCTCCCAGTGGCGGAGGACAAGACCGGTGTGATGAACTGGCGTGTTTCCGCGCCTCCAGTGAAGTGACCTTCGAAGATGTCGTCGCGATAGCGTTGCCGCTCCCCGGTGTGACGCTCGGCACGTCGTACGGCACCCCGGCGCTCAAGGTCGAGGACGGGGTGCGCGATG
>NZ_JANYGL010000118.1 GCF_025362435.1 Polymorphobacter sp. | reverse complement strand
GAGGCGTTCAGCTTCCACTCGCTGCTGGTCGGCGGCAATCCGTTCAAGACGAGCGCGATCTATGCACTGATCCACGCGCTCGAGAAGAAGTGGGGCGTGTGGTTCCCGCGTGGCGGTACCGGCGCGCTGGTCAAGGGCATGGTCAAGCTGTTCGAGGACCTCGGCGGCACGGTGATGATGGGCAACGGCGTCAAGGCGATCCGTGCCGAGGGGGCGCTCGTCACCGGCGTCACCACCGCCGACGGCTGGTCGGGCGACTTCGATGCGGTCGCGTCGAACGGCGACATCGTCCACACCTATCGCGACCTGCTCGGGCACCACCCGCGGGGCAGGCAGGCGGCGGGGATGATGAAGTGGAAAAGCTTCTCGCCGTCGCTGTTCGTCGTCTACTTCGGCCTCAAGCGGAAGCACCCCGAGATCCGCCACCACACCATCGTCTTCGGAAACCGCTATCGCGAGCTGCTCGACGACATCTACAAGAACGGCGTCGTCGCCGACGACTTCTCGCTTTACCTCCACCACCCGACCGCGACCGACCCGGCGATGGCGCCCGAGGGGTGCAGCGCGTTCTACGTCCTGTCGCCGGTGCCGCACATGGGCAAGTACAAGGGCGACTGGGAGGTCGAGGGCAAGTTGTACGCCGACCGCATCCTCGACACGCTCGAGGCGACGATGATCCCGGGCCTGCGCGACGACCTCGTAACGATGCGAACGTTCACGCCGAAGGACTTTGCGGTCGAGTTGAACGCCCATCTCGGCTCGGCATTCAGCCTCGAGCCGGTGCTGTGGCAGAGCGCGTTCTTCCGCACCCACAACCGCGACGACGTCCTGTCGAACCTGTATTTCGTCGGCGCGGGTACGCACCCGGGGGCGGGCATCCCCGGGGTTGTCGGTTCGGCCAAGGCGACCGCGAAGCTGATGATCGCCGACCTCGGCGCGGTCCAGCCGGGGGTTGGGCACAATAGCGCTGTGATGAGCCCGGCGCTGGCGGCCGAATGACCGACGCGCTCGTCGCCGCGAGCCGGGCGTCGATCGAGAAGGGCTCGAAAAGCTTCGCGCTGGCGTCGCGGCTGTTCGACCCGGTGCTGCGCGATCGCGCGACGCTGCTGTACGCGTGGTGCCGGTACGCCGACGATGTGATCGACGGGCAGGACGCGGGGTTCGGGCGGGTCGAGTATGCGGGGACTCCGGCGGAGCGGCTGGCGGAACTGGAGAGGGGAACGCGGGCGGCGCTGGCTTCAGATAGTGGAGGCGGAGGGGCCGCCGATCTCCCCTTCGCCGCACTCGCCCGCGTCGCCGCCGAGACCGAAATGCCCGAACGCTACCCGCTCGACCTGATCGAGGGCTTCCGCATCGACGTCGAGGAGCGTGCGTTCATCACTTTCGACGATACGCTGACCTATTGCTACCATGTCGCCGGGTGCGTCGGGGTGATGATGGCGATCGTGATGGGCGTGGCGCCGGGAGACCGCGCCACACTTGAGCGCGCCTGCGACCTCGGCATGGCGTTCCAGCTCAACAACATCGCCCGCGACGTCGTCGAGGATGCGGCGAACGGGCGGTGCTATCTCCCCGCAATCTGGCTGGCCGAGGCAGGGCTGACGCGGGCAACCTACGCAAGCCCCGCCTGCCGCGCCGCACTCGCGACAGTCGTCAAACGCCTCGTCGACGAGGCCGAGCGCTATGAGGCGTCGTCGCTTTTCGGCACTCCCGCGCTGCCCCGTCGCGCGGCATGGGCGGTGCTTGCCGCGGCCGACATCTATGGCGGCATCGGGCGGAAGGTTCGGGCGGAAGGCGCCGCCGCGCTCGATCACCGGGTGACGACGTCGAGCGCCGAGAAATTATGGGCGGTGGCGCGGACGCTGCCGCTGTCGTTCAGCCGGGCCCGCCGCTGGCCGGCTCCGGGGCCATCTCGCGCCGGACTTTGGACGATGCCGCTCTGATTCGCCCGCCGCCGTTGGCCTCGAGCTTCGCCAGCAACTCGCGCACCGGCGGCGCATAGATGAAGCCGAACGACACCGTCCCGGCCTTGGTCTCGACGACGTGGTGGAGGCGGTGCGCCTGGACGATCCGCTTCATGTAGCGCCCGCGCGGTACCCACGACACCGGCACCCGGCGATGGACGATGATATCGTGGAACCCGAAATAGATGACGCCGTAGCCGGTGATGCCGATGCCGAGCCACATCAGCGCGCTGCCGAAGCCGAGCACCGTCCCGGCGTAGATCAGACCGATCGCCGGGGCCGCGCCGATCACCGCGAACCAGTCGTTCGCCTCGAACAACCCCGATCGCGGCGCGTGGTGCGAGCGGTGAAGCCCCCACATCAGGCCGTGCATGATCCAGCGGTGGGCGACATAGGCGACCCCCTCCATCGCCGCGAGCGCGCCGATCGCGACGGCGATGCCCTCGCCGGTGGTAACGTTGAGGTTCATGTCGGCGTCTATAAAAGGTCGCAGGGGGCTTTGCATCCCCTGCGTTTCGACGCAGGGATAGCCGCTGAGGAGTTTTGCCCGGGTGCCTGCCGTCGCGACCGCCATCCAGACCGACAGTTCGCGTGCGGGCACCGGCCAGGCGATCGCCGCGGGCATCGCCGGGACGTGGCTTGCGATCCACTTCGGCGGCATCTTCGCATTTCCGCTGACCGCGGCTAACCTTGGCTGGGTCGTGCCGCTGGTGCTCGTCCAGACATGGTTGTCGACCGGGCTGTTCATCGTCGCGCACGACTGCATGCATGGCTCGTTCGCTCCGGGACGGGCAGGGGTCAACCTGACCGTCGGGCGGATGGCGCTGATGCTGTACGCCGGGCTCGACTACGACCGGATGCTGCCGAACCATTTCGCGCACCACCGCCACGTCGGCACCGCCGCCGACCCCGACTTCGATGCGGTCAACCCGACCCGCCCGGTCAAGTGGCTCGCGCGCTTTTTCGGGGCGTATTACTCGCACTGGCAGATCGTGCGGATCGTCGTCGTGCTGGGCTTCTACCAGATGCTCGGTGCGTCGCTGCTCAATATCCTCGCCTTCTGGGCGATCCCGGCGCTGCTCGCGCTGGTGCAACTTTTCTGGTTCGGCACCTTCCTGCCGCACCGCCACGCCGACGACGCCTTTCCCGACCGCCACAATGCGCGAAGCTCGCGCTTCGGGCCGCTGCTGTCGGTGCTGACGTGCTTCAACTTCGGCGGCTATCACCACGAGCATCATCTCCACCCGCACGTCGCCTGGTGGCGGCTCCCCGCGACGCGAGTGGACGCGGGGGGGGCAAATATGAAGCGTTTTGGCGTTGCCAATACAAAGGGGCAGGCATGAAGCGTGTCGCCGTCGTCGCGCTCGTGCTGCTCGCCAGCTGCGCGACCCCTGCCGAGCGGATCGCCGGCAGGCTCGAGTCCGCCGGGGTGCCGACGCCGCAGGCGCGGTGCATGGGCGGCAAGCTCGCTTCGCGGTTGAGTTACGGCCAGCTCGAAGAACTTAACCGCGTCGTCAAGGATAGTGGGGGAGACCGGCTGACGCTCAACAAGCTGGTTCGTCGGCTTGGGAACGCAGATCCGGTGATTGCCGCGCGGCTGGTCGAGACCGGGCTGACCTGCGCCTTGGGCTGATCCTCCGCGCCTTGCTTGATCCTCCCCGCCTTCGGGGAGGGGGACCATGCGCTTGCATGGTGGAGGGGCGGTCGAGCGGGCTCATAATCTGAGTTCGCTCCGCCGCCCCTCCACCACGCGCCGAAGAAGCGCGCGGTCCCCCTCCCCGGAGACGGGGAGGATCTAAGCAGCGTCCTCGAACTGCAGCCGCGCGAGCTTCGCGTACAGCCCGACCTGCGCGATCACCCGGCTGCCCTGCGCGCCGATGCCCACCG
>NZ_JANYGL010000110.1 GCF_025362435.1 Polymorphobacter sp. | reverse complement strand
GTCCCGGCCTGCGCCGGGATGACAATTTGAATTGAGAGCGCTTTGACGATCTAGGTTGTGGCGCTCAGCGCATTCAAGGCGGTGAGGCACGTGCCTTCAGGCGAAGGGGTGTTCGGCGCCCGCGCTCCACGAAGCAAACCCACGCTCAACGCCGCGATCCCTCCCTCAAGCAGCAGCAGCAACCCGTGCCAGCGCGCACTGGCTCCAGATTTCCGACAACGCGCGGACGAGCTTGTCGATGTCGTCGTCGCTGTGGACCGGGGAGGGGGTGATGCGGAGGCGTTCTGTGCCCTTGGGAACCGTCGGGTAGTTGATCGGCTGGACGTAGATGCCGTGGTTGTCGAGCAGCCAGTCGCTGATCATCTTACAGTGGCGCGGGTCGCCGACCATCACCGGGATGATGTGGCTGGGGTTGTCCATCACCGGGATGCCGATCGCGTTAAGGCGGCGGCGGACCTTGGCGACGCGCTCCTGGTGGGCGGTCCGCTCGACGGTCGATGCCTTGAGATGTCGGACGCTGGCGGCGGCGCCGGCGGCGATCGCGGGGGGAAGCGCGGTGGTGAAGATGAAGCCGCTGGCGAAGCTGCGGACGAAGTCGACCATCGGCTTCGACCCGGCGATGTACCCGCCCATGACGCCAAACGCCTTGCCGAGCGTGCCCTCGATCACCGTCAGCCGGTCCATCAAGCCTTCGCGATCGGCGATCCCGCCGCCGCGTGGGCCGTACAGGCCGACGCCGTGGACTTCGTCGAGATACGTCATCGCGCCGTGCATGTCAGCGACGTCGCAGAGTTCCTTGATCGGGGCGATGTCGCCGTCCATCGAATAGACGCTCTCGAAGGCGACGAGCTTGGGCAGCGACGGGTCGAGCCGCGAGAGGCGGCGGTCGAGATCGTCAGGGCTGTTATGCGTGAAGACCTGGCGTTCGGCGCGGCTGTGGCGGATGCCCTCGATCATCGAGGCGTGGTTGCCCGCGTCGGACAGAACGACGCAGCCGGGCAGGCGCGCGGCGATCGTGCCGAGCGCGGCCCAGTTCGAGACATAGCCGCTGGTGAACAGCAGTGCCGCGTCCTTGCCGTGAAGATCGGCGAGCTCGTTCTCGAGCAGGACATGGTGGTGATTGGTGCCGCTGATGTTGCGCGTGCCGCCGGCGCCGGCGCCGCACTGGTCGAGCGCGGCGTGCATCGCATCGAGGACGATCGGCGACTGGCCCATGCCGAGATAGTCGTTCGAGCACCAGACGGTAACCTCCGACTGCTCACCGTCGAGGTGGCGCGTCGCGCGCGGAAACTGGCCGTTGCGCCGCTCTAGGTCGGCGAAAACGCGATAGGCCCCCTCGCCGCGCAGCGCGTCGAGCTGGTCCTGGAACAGTGCATCATAATCCATCACAATCCCCATTCTTCTTCTTACTTGGCTTGTCCAGCCTTTGATACCATTGCCCAGCGCCATAGTGCCGCATCGGGCAACGGCAGCACTAGAAACCAGTGTTCGAGAATCGCCAGCGCGACGAGTGCGAACAACAACGTAAGGCCGACACCCTCGGTCCCCGACGACACCGCGCCGAGCGCCGCGGAGCCGAGCAGCACCGCCACCGCGGTCGACCCGATCATCGACACCGGGAACAGCCAGTTGAACCGCTTGGTCCGGAAATAGCTCTTCAGATAGCCGAGGTGGTCGGGCAGGAAGTCGACCGTCAGGTTCGGCACGCCGATAAAGATGTTGAGCTTGGTCGACAGCCGCATGACGAACAGGATGGCGAAAGTCGCGGCGGCGGTCTGGTTCGGCTGGCCCCAGCTCAACGCGACCAGCCCGGCTGCGGTCAGCGCCAGCGCGACCTCGTGGTAGATCAGCGTTGCGGCGGCGAGCTTGAAGCGCGTCCAGCCGGTCGCGTGCGGCGGGCAGGGGGCTTTGCGCGGTCCGGTGATGATCCCCATCAGGAAGCTCATCTCGTGCCAGCCCCAGATCGCCAGCGCGCAGGTGAAGCCGAGATAGGCGCCCATTGCGCTCGGGTCGGCGGCGCTGCGGGTGACGCCGAACAACGCGGCGACGGCGACGATGCTCGCGGCGGCGAAGCTCCAGCGGAAGGTGCGCTTCGGCAGCCCGTCGAGCCAGATGATGACCCCGGTGCTGACGAACCAGATCAGCAGCGCGTAAAGCACGGGAAGGCCGTCGCGGGCGGCCATCAGTAGGCCGGTTGCAGGCGGATGGTGGCGGGGAGCGGGTTCTCGACGCTGCGCGAGGTCATCAGCCGGACGAAGGCGGCCCCGGCGGCGAGCATCCAGCCGGCGCGCTTGACCGCGCCGCCGACCCCGCCCTGCGCCTTGGCCCGGCCGAGGCCGTCCGATGCGCGGCGCATCGCTTCGAGCCCGGCGCGGAAAGCGGGGGCGTCGGCGTCGATTGTGATCGGGAAGACCTGGCGGCTGATCTCGGAGGTCACGCGGAAAACCTTGTAATCGTAGTCGTCGATATCGACCCCGAGTGCCGCATGGAACGCCGGGCGGCTTTGATCTCGGACAAACATCGTCGCATAAACCGAGACGAGGAAGAACCGGATCCAGAAACGGTTGAACCCGGTCAGCAGCTTCGGGTCGGCGCGCATCAGCAGGGCGAAGGCGTCGCCGTGGCGGAACTCGTCGTTGCACCACTGCTCGAAGAACTTGAAGATCGGGTGGAAGCGATGCTCGGGGTGCGCCGCAAGGTGGCGGAAGATCGTGATGTAGCGCGCGTAGCCGATCTTTTCCGACAGATAGACCGCGTAGAAGATGAATTTCGGCCGGAAGTAGGTGTATTTCTTGGTCTTTGTCAGGAAGCCGAGGTCGACGCCGATGCCGGCGTCCTTGAGCGTGTCGTTGAGGAAGCCGGCGTGGCGCGCCTCGTCGCGGCTCATCAGCTTGAACAGGTTGCGGATGTCGGGGTTGGTCACGCGCTTGGCGATCTCGGCATAGAGGATGCAGCCGGAGAACTCGGACGTCATCGACGAGACGAGGAAGTCGATGAATTCCTTGCGGAGTTCAGGCTCGAGGCCGTCGAGGACGCCGTCGAATTCGGGCGTGCGGCGGAAGTGGCGCTTGTTAGTGTCGGTCCGCATCTCGGCGATCAGCGAGTCCCATTCGGCGCGGACCGGCTCGACGTCGATCCGGTCCATCGCCGCGAAATCGGTCGTGTAGAAGCGTGGCGACAGGACAGTGTCCTCGGTCGCCATGCCGAAGGTATCGGTGACGCGGGAGCCCTTGGCCTGGATCGCAGTGTGAGCGTTCACAGGCCCCTCCCGGTGAAGCTGACTTCGTACAGCTCGCTCATGCCGAAATGGCCGGCGAAGCGCGTCCACGCGCGGAGCAGCGCCCCGGCGCGGGTGAGGGTAGCGTTGCGGCGGACGACGATCTTCTCGCCGAACGTAACGCGGATCGCGGCGCCATGGACGAGGACGCGGTCGCCCGGGCCAATCGCCGGGTTGCCGTCCAAAGCGACGTGGGCGTGGAGGCTTTCGTTGCTGTGCTCGACCTCGACGGTGCAGGCGAGGGTTTCGGCGGTGCTGAAGACGCCCATCACAGATCGACCTTCCCGAGCACGGCTTCCTTGCTCGCGACCGGGCGGTGGGTCAGCAGCAGGTCGGCGAACGACTGCTTGTTGGTCGGGCCGAACGAGCCGAGCTCGATATTGCGCCCGGTCGACGGGTCGAACAGCGTCAGCGCGTCGTCGGCGAACAAGGTCAGGCGGAACGGCGCGGCCCGGCCGATGCCGCGCAGCAGCCGGTCGCGCGCCATGCCGCGCAGGACGCCGCGGATGAAGCCGTTGTTGGTGCCGTGCGGCAGGATCGCGGCGACGGTGCCGCGCGTCGTGTCGTCGATCACCAGCGCCCCGTCGGCCCGGTCGGTGAAGCGCAGGTCGCGGGTCTCGACGACGGCGACGTGATGCGCGGCGCGCTCGGTCGTCGCGGTCTGGATCGGCGGCAGATATCCCAGCCGGGGACCCGCGGCGAACAGGATCGTCAGGCTGACGAGGAGGCCGGCGCCGATCAGCGGCGCCTTGGGAAACGGCTGGGAGTCGATCTCGCTCATGCCGCGAGCGATCCCTTGGCGGGGGCGAAGACCTGCGCCGCGGTCGGCTCGGCGAAGGCGCTGCGGCGGCCGGGGACGGTGGCGGCGAGCGCCTCGCCAAGGATGCGAGCGACGGCGCGCGGCTCAGGCAGCGAGCGCAGCATCGGCTCGGGCTTGCCGACCCGCCACGGGCGGACATGCGGCCAGAGGTGGAGGTAGCCGAGGCGAGTTTCCTTGACCGCAAGCGGCAGGTCGCCTGTGCCGTCGCCGTGAACCTCGAGCCCAGCCGCCGAGATTTGCGAGAAGGGCAGGTTGACGCATTTCGGCAACGCAATGCCGAAGCGCAGGACGACGCGCTTGTTGGTGATCGTATAGACCGTCGCCCGCGCCGCCAGCCAGCCGAGCAATGTCAGCAGCGTGACCACCCCCACGCCGACGCCGAGCGTGATCTCGAGGCCGGGAAGCGCACCGGCGAAGTTCTTGTGCGCGGTGGCGACGTTGAGCAGGCTCCACGCGATCAGCACCGCGAAATAGCCGCCGACGAGGTGCGTGTGCATCGCCTTGCGGGCGAGCGAACGCCATGCGGGCGAACCCTGCCAGATGATGTGCTCACCCTGGGGGAGCAGCCCCGGCAGGCCGCGGATCGGCTCGTTGGCATACTCGCTCACAGGAACGGCTCGATCCGCGAGCGCTTGGCGTAGAGGTAGCCGCCGCCGAAGTAGCCGATCACGCGCTCCTCCTCGTTGAAGGTGATCTGGCTGTCACTCTCGAGCGTCGGGGCGGCGGCGAACTGGCTGGCGCGGATCGCGTCGACCCTGACCGTGCCGCGCCGCTGATTGACCTGACACATCGCCATCGGCGTCGTCACGGTCCGCCCGGCGCCACCGGCGTCGCCCATCAGCCGGACTTCGAGGTAGCGGATGACCCGCTCCATCTGGTCGACCCAGACGTTGCTGACGACCCCCGCCATGACGTTATCGCAGCCGAACACCGGCATGCCGATCGGGTTGCGGTCCTGCCGGGCGATGCGGAAGCCGTGGCTTTTGTCGAGAGGCACGATCTTGGGGCTGCCGTCGAGCATGATGTCGGGGGCGTGGGCGCGCTCGACCCACGACGCCGGGCCGACGCCGTCGACGAGCGGGTTGCCGGTCGGCTCGATCGGCGCGCCCGAGTAAGGCGACAGCCGCCGGGCGTGGGGGTTGGGCGCCTCGAACTCGCGCTTGCCGGGGGCGCGGACGACGCCGCGACCGTGCGACAGGATGAAGGTCTTGTCGTCGGGGACGAACAGCCAGCCGGGGTTCTCGAGCTTGCCGGTGGTGTCGCTCTCGAGGGGGTAACCCTCGCGCCGGTCCTCACGCCGCAGATAGACGACCAACCCGATGAAAAACAGGAAGAACGCCCATAATGACAGCTCGGCGAGGTCGGTGTTTCCGACGAGGTAATAGTTCACAGGCGTCTCCCCTCAGGCCGGACGTTCGGACAAGCCGAACATCCTGTTTTCAGCAGTCTGCGACGTATAATTCGGCAACGCCAGCGGTCCGATCGCCGCAAGCGTCGCAAACAAAAGAATAATTTCGAAGCCATACAAAAGCCCGTAGGCACTCGCCGGGCCGGTCAGCGCGGTGCCAAGGTCGCCACGCAAAGCCATGTCCGTAACGACGTCGCGGAAGATGCCGGCGAGGGCGATCGCGACTCCCGCGCACGACGCCTGCACCGCGCCCCACGCGCCGATCGCGAGCCCCGATTGGCCGTTGGTCGACAGCGACATCGCCGCCGTCAGCGTGCCAACCGAGAACAGCCCGCCGCCGAGCCCGATGCCGGCAACGCCAAGCCCGAGCAGCCCCGGCGACCCCAGCGGCCCCGACAAGGCGACCGCGGCGAAAGCGATCAGCCCTGGAACGACGCCGTAACCGGCAAGCCGGCTCGGATCATATTGACGGCCGAGCAACCGCGCGGCGATGCCGAGGCCGATCAGCGTGCCGAACGCCCACAGCGCTGTCAGCGCGGTCGTCTCGCCGACGGTCATGTGGAGGACCTCGCCGCCATAGGGTTCGAGAAGGACGTCCTGCATGTTGAACGCCGCCGCGCCGAGCCCGACCGCCACAAGCAGGCGGACAGTGCGCGGCTGGGCGATGAAGTCGGCCCATGCCCCGGCGAACGCCTGCGCCTCGCTGACCGCGTCGACGCGGGTCGCGGCGGGGTTGCGCGCCTCCTGCTTCCACAGCGCGACGAGGTTGACGACCATCGTCAGCGCGCCCGCGCCCTGGACGACCTTGACGAGCTTGAGCGCGTCGAAATGGTGGAGCAGGGCGCCGATCACGAGCCCCGAAATCAGCATCCCGATCAGCAGCATGACGTACATCAGCGCGACGACGCGCGGGCGCGAATGCGCGGGAGCGAGGTCGGTGGCGAGCGCAAGGCCGGCGGTCTGGACGGTGTGCATCCCCGCGCCGGTCATCAGGAAGGCGAGGGCCGCGCCGATCTCGCCGACGACGGGTGAACCAGTCGTGTCGCCCGACATGATCAGCAGCGCGAACGGCATGATCGCGAAGCCGCCGAACTGAAGCAGCGTTCCGAACCAGATGTATGGCACGCGCTTCCAGCCGAGGATCGAGCGGTGGTTGTCCGACTTGTGGCCGATCAACGCGCGCAGGGGCGCGAACACCAGCGGCAGCGATACCATCATCGCGACCAGCCACGACGGGACGTGAAGCTCGACGATCATCACGCGGTTCAGCGTGCCGACGAGCATCACCGCCGCCATGCCGACGGTGATCTGGAACAGCGACAGGCGGAACAGGCGGGCGAGCGGGAGTTCCTCGGTCGCGGCGTCGGCGAAGGGCAGGAACTGCGTCCCCATCCGCTGCCAGAACTTGCCCTTCGGCGCGTCGCCGCGCGCGAGCAGCGTCATCGGCGGGATGCCGGGGAGGGCAACCTGCGCCGTCACGGCCGCACCAGCTCAAGCGCCTGGCTCTTGTAGAAGCCGCCCGAGATGCGCTCGCACCGCGGCTGGCTCCAGCCGGGAAGCGCGCCGTCGAAGCGGCGGCTGAGGTCGTCGGCACCGGCGGGGATGATCGCCGGGGCGCGGTCGGAGCGGGGTAGCAGCTTGCCGACAGTGTGCATGACGGTCAGGGCGGGGGTCCGCGGCGCGAAGGTAAACTCGATCGTGCGGCGCGTCCGGCTGGCGAGCGCGGCGACCGTCGCGACGATGTCGGCGACCGGGTAATGGATCAGCGAGTCCATCGCGACGACATGGTCGAAGCTACCGAGCGCCGGGTCGAGCATGTCGCCGACGCGCCAGTCGATGCTGCCTTCGCCGAGGTCGGCGGGGGCGCGGTCACGGGCGATGCCAACGAGTTGAACAGAGATGTCGATCGCGGTAACCCGCGCACCACGAAGTGCCGCCTCGACCGCGAGCGCGCCGGTACCGCACCCGGCATCGAGCAGCGTCAGCCCGGTCATGTCGCCGGGCAGCCAGTCGAGCAGCATCGTCCGCATCGCATCACGTCCGGCGCGAACCGTGGCGCGGATCCGGCTGACCGGTGCATCGGTCGTCAGTGTCTTCCACGCTTCGAGCGCAGTGCGGTCGAAATACGTCTCGAGGCGGCCGCGATAACGGTCCCAGTCGGCGCGTGCTGTGGGGGCAAGGCTCGCCATATTACTCACTCGAATCCGAGGAACTCGAAGATGTCGCGGTCCTTCATCGGCATCGCGTCGAGCGCCTCGGTCCCGGCGTAGAGCGTCGCCGCGAGGCGCATGTATTCGAGCTTCACCGCCTCGAGTTCGGGGGTCGGATCCATCTCGAACACCGTGCACTTCTTGAGGCGCGAGCGGCGGATCGCGTCGAGGTCGGGGAAATGCGCGAGGCGCTTGAGCCCGGTCGCGGCGTTGAAGCGGTCGATCTCGTCGGTCGCGGCGCTGCGGTTGGCGATCACCCCTGCCATCCGCACCTCGTAATTCTTCGACTTCGCCTTGATCGCCGCGACGATGCGATTCATCGCAAAGATGCTGTCGAAGTCGTTCGCCGCGACGACGACCGCGCGTTCGGCATGCTGGAGCGGAGCCGCAAACCCGCCGCAGACGACGTCGCCGAGGACGTCGAAGATGACGACGTCGGTATCTTCGAGCAGATGGTGCTGCTTGAGCAACTTGACCGTCTGGCCGACGACATAGCCGCCGCAGCCGGTTCCAGCGGGCGGGCCACCCGCCTCGATGCACATCACGCCGTTGAAGCCCTCGAAGCAATAATCCTCGGGACGCAGCTCCTCCGAATGGAAGTCGACGGTTTCGAGGATGTCGATGACCGTCGGCATCAGCTTCTTGGTCAGGGTGAAGGTGCTGTCGTGCTTGGGGTCGCAGC
>NZ_JANYGL010000099.1 GCF_025362435.1 Polymorphobacter sp. | reverse complement strand
TACCGCCACCGAGACACGACCAACAGCGCCGCCGCCAGATGAATCACTGACTGCGATTCCCGCCAAAGTGTCTCGACATTTCGGGGGTCCTCAACGCCGGCATCGCTCCTGACCAGTGTAGACAAACTGGCCAGGCTCATTTCGGACATGCCCTCCGGCAGTCTCGCCGGCTTCTTTGTAAATCCCTCTTCGAGAAACCCAAGTGACATGCGCGCCGCAGCCATGCGGTGTCGTAACCGGGTCTTCATGGCCCGCGATACCCAGCGACGCTGCTGCAGAGAAACCGCCATCAGGTCAGGAAATTGGTCACCGAGCTCATTGTGACGCCCCGGCTCATCCTGAAGCGTGCGAAGCAGGACCCCAGCCCCGAGTGCGCGTGTTGCTTCCTGGAACTTGGCGAGTTCAGTGTCGGGCGGCCAGCAGACTGCGGCGTACAGACTGGCGCCCGACATAAAATCTGCATCAGGGCCGGGCCAACATTGAGCTGCAGGGGCGTTTGGATCCTGGGCATCTTGGATTTCATTGGAGTCACCAGGTCCCCTTGCTGCCGGCGCTTAAATAGCAAAGCGTGGCCCCGGGCCCCAATTCCCCGTCCGACGAGAGTCCGCGAGCAGCTGCCATGGCCTGAATTTGGCGGCCGAGGTAACACGCGTCAAATCACCTGTTATCGGCCTGTTATGGTCCTGTTATCGATAATTTGCGGCCTGTTATGGCGCAAGTTTCCCGTGGCCCGTAAGCCTTTCTGGTTACACAACTTTTGCCTCGGATGCGGCCCTGCTCCCTCGAAAATTGCGCCAAAACGCCTGTTTTTCGCGAAATAACAGGTAAAACAGGTTGAGACCGGTTCGCTCGGGACTGCGTCGCGCACCACACAACTTGAGCACTGGATAGATCGGCCACCTCGACGTGGCTGCTCGAAATCGCGACACCTGGCAGTGTCGACAGCGTCTCGATGTCAGGCCCGAAGGCTACTTAACGGCTGCTGGCCTCTGCACCGGCGCGGTCAGTGTCGTCCGCAGGCCCGGGGCGTTGTTCGCCTCCTCGATCGTGCCGGCGAGCGTCTTGACCATGGCGTTGAGCATCCGCGTCCCGAAGCCGACGCGCGCGGTGACCTTGCCGACGCCCTGGTCGGCGACGACGAGGCGGAGGTTGTTGCGCTGCTGGTCGAGGATGATGGCGAGCGGGCCGGGCTTACCGGCATAGGCGTATTTATTGGCGTTGATGACCAGCTCGGTCAGGATCAGGCCGATGTTGACCGCCCGTTCGGTGGTCACGAGCACCGGCGAGAAATCGGTGCTGATCAGGGCGCTCCATTCGGCGCCCATCGCGCCCTTCATGTCGGTGCAGAGATCGTCGAGATAGCGGGCAAGGTCGATCGTCTGTGCCTGGTCGCCGCTATACAGGCGGCGATGGACCAGCGCGACGGCAGACAGACGGCGCTGCGCTTCGTCGAGCTGCACGGTGACGACGTCGTTGCCGATCGCGTTCGACTGGATGCGGAGAAACGACGAAACCAGCTGCAGGCTGTTCTGGACGCGGTGGTTGACCTCCTTGACCAGATAATCCTTCTGCTCGAGCAGGCTCTCCTTGTCGGCGATCGTCGCGATCAGCTCGTGGTTGAGCGCCCGCAGGCGGTGCGCCTGCTGGACCTCGAACATCTTGCGCTGAAGCCGGTTGGCCGCTTCGACCTCGCCGAGCGACCACGCCTCCGATCGCCCCTCGACGAGTTCGCTCCAGGCGTCGAACGAGGCGCGCGGCGTCAGCGGCAGGATCGACCCGGCGACGACCGCCTTGTGCGGATTCCCGGCCCATTTGACGGTTTCCAGCTGTTCGGCCCGGAACCACATCAGGATCGTCGGCACATCGGTCGACATGGTCACGGCGAGCAGCCCGCTGACGCGGTCCTGGTACGCCTTGGCCTCGGGATATTCGCTGGCGAGGTTGTTGCTGAAGAACGGGCTGGCCACCGCGCGCTTCGTGACCCAGCGGGCGACGGCGCGGACATCTTCCTCCTCGGGGCATTTGCCGGCGAGATAGAGGTCGGTTTTCTGCACGGCGGCGAAGCCGTCGGCGCGGAGCATCCGGCACAACTCGTCCCCGCTGTTGGCCAGAAACGCATCGAGCGACGACATATTACCGAGGTGCCCGACGATTACGTCTTCGTGTGAGCGCAGCCGGATGCGCTGGCGATACATCTCGGCGTCGTCCTTGGCCCGGATCTGTCGTGACAGGTCGGCCGCTAGCGCGCTGCAGGCGAGGCGGGTCTCGTACGAAAGCTGGCGGGGCTCGCGATGGTGACAGGCGATCAGCCCCCAAAGACTGCCGTCCTTGACGATCGAGATCGACGCCGACGCCTTGACCTCCATGTTCCTGAGATACTGGACGTGGACGGGCGAGACGCTGCGCAGCCCGATGTCGCTCATGTCGAGCGTGCCCCAACCGGCGCCCGGCCTGACCGGTGCCGGCACATAGTCGACGTCGGGAATGACCCGGACCTGATTGCGGACGTACAGGGCGCGCGCCTGCGCCGGGATATCGGAGGCAGGGAAATGATGGTTGAGGAACGAGCCGAGCTCGGGCACCTGGTCTTCGGCGACGACGGTCCCCGCGTCGTTGTCGAGGAAGCGATAGACCATGATCCGGTCGAAGCCGGTCAGCTTGCGAAACGCCGTCGCCGCGGCCTGGCACAAGGCGCGCAGGTCGACGGTCCGGTCGAAGGCGCTGCTGACGGCGGTCAGCGACAGCAGCCGTTTGCTCGAGTGAGTCTGCGCCGGAGCGGGTTCGAGCTCGACGACCAGCCACTCGCCCGAACGCTGGGCGGTGGCATCGAATGTCTCGCCAACGCCGTGTACCGGGTCGAGGACGACGACGGCAGTGCCCGCGGCGAGTTCGGCGACGACCGGCGCGATCGGCTGGTCGAGCAGGTCCGCGAGCGAGCGGCCGAGCCAGTCGGGATCGAGGCGGCCTTCGAGGCGGCCGGCGCCGGCGACGACCTTAAGGGTGCCGGGGTCGGCGACGAGAAGGAGGCCGTGCGGCTGGATTGCCCCGGGGATGTGAATCGGCTCGCTGGCGCAAGCACTGATGTCCAAGGTCGACCCGGCCGCGTCGAAGTCCGTCATCCGCGTACGAACCTCTTCATTCGATTCTGAAGTCATAAAGTTGGACCTCGACCATGCCGTATGACAGGCATCGGCCGTCCGGATCATTATTACTAGGCATTTTGTTGTACGAGTTCAGACACTTCGCCGGGTCAGCCGCATTTATTGGGCCAACACATTGAGCGAATACGAAACGCGTCGCGGATATTTTCGGGAGGCGAAGCCGTTGGATCCGCAAGTAGAACGTCGCTGCCGTTAATTGGCGGCCTCATCGTCGACTTCTACGCCGGTCTTTCAGTCGACGTAGCTACTGCGTGTCTCGCCACCGTGAGGCAGGCGGCGGGGTTGCCCCCGCCGCCGCAGGGTCAGATCTTGATCTTGGCGCGGACGTACCAGAAGCCGCCGTTGATGCCGAACGGGCCGCCGCTGCGCGGGTAGATCTGGCCGTCGGAGGTGCTGCCGGTGACGCCGTACACCGGGTTGTTCGGCGTGTTGGCGATGCGATCGGGCTTGGTATTGAGGACGTTGATCCCGCCGACCGACAGCGTCAGGAACTTGGTGACGTCGTACCCCGCATCGAGGTCGACGGTCGCCTTGTCGCCGAACACCTGGCCGACCGGATAGCCCTTGGCGTCGTAGATCGGGTAGTCGACGGCATCGACCCAGCTGCTGAAGTAGTTCACCCGCGCCAGTGCGCTGAAGCGGTTATGCGTCCAGTTGCCGGTCAGGACGACGCGGTGAGCCGGTGCGAGATGGCCGATGTCGACGATCTGCTCGTTGCTGAGGATGCCGGGATTGGCATGCGTCAGGCGGCTGCGGTTGAAGTTGTACGCGAGCGTGACGTTGAGGTCGCCCGGCTCGACGAGTGCCGTGTGGTACGTCGCGACAACGTCGATACCCTGGGTGACGGTGTTGAAGCCATTGGTGAAATAGTTGACCGCGCCGCCCGCACCGACCGAAAGCAAGGCGGGTTGCGCGATGATGTCCGCGGGCAGGACGGTGAAGTTCTGCGTCACGCCGATGCGGTTCTTCACATAGATGCTGTAGCCGTCGATCGTCACGGTCAGCGCGCGGACCGGCTTGATGACGAAGCCGAGCCCGTAGTTGAACGACTTCTCCGGACCGAGCGGCTTGGCACCGAAGTACTTGGCGATGGTGCTCGAGTTCGAATAGGTGCCGGTCTGGACCTGGTTGCCGCCGACGAAGTTGGTCGTCAGGATCTGGTCGTTCGACTGGCCCGGCGACGGCGCATGGAAGCCCGAGCCGACGGTGCCACGGACCGAGAAGTCATCCGAGAACTTGTAAAGCGCGTTGGCCTTGTAGACGAACGCGCCGCCGAACGCGTTGTAATGTTCGTAGCGGCCGGCGACGCCGAGGCTGAGTGCCTTGACGACGTCAGCCTCGAGGTCGCCGTAGATGCCATAGCTGTTCTGCCCGAAGGTGCCGGCGGCAAGCGGATTGGTCCCGCCATAGCCGCTCGCGCCCGGCGATGCGCCGCCGCTGTTGCCCGCGGGGGTGTAGATGCCGCCGCCATTGTTGAAATATAGCGGCTGGGATGCGGTAAACGGTCCGGCACCGTATGACTGCACGTCGCCGGCAGTCTGCGTATAGTCCTCGTGGCGATATTCGGCGCCGACCGCGATCGTCAGCGGGCTGTAGAGGCCGACGTCGACGGGCTGGGTCAGGTCTAGATTGACGTCGGTTTCCTTCTGGATCAGCGACCCGAAGTTGAACGACGTCTGCGATGCCGGGCCGTAGGTCGGGCTCAACGAGTTGTACATCGAGAGATCGAGCGAGTTGCGGCTGGTGTCGACCGACAGGTCATAGGTGAAGCCGCCGTCGGTGTGGCCCTTGTACCCGACCGCCCCGTATAGCTCGGTGTTCTTGCCGACGAAGCGCGGCGTGAAGCCGGCCGGGTAGAGCGAGGTGAACTGGAAGGTCTGGCCGTTCGAGACGAAGCCGCCCGCCGGGCAGGTCACGTTACCCGCCGGGCAGGGCGTCTGGTAGAACACGCGGGTGAGTGCGCCATTGGCTCCGAGCGAGTGGCTTACCCCGCCGACGTCGGTGGCGCTGCCGCTGATCGGCGAGCGATAGTTGAAGCTTTCGTTGGCGCGTGACTGCGCGGCATTGCCGAAGAAGTACAGCTGGCTGTTGTCGGTGACCTCATAGCCGGCGTTGACGATCGTCTTCCAGCCGTGTGTCGGCGACGATCCCCAGATCTGCACGGGCCCCGGATAGTTGGGCAGCTTCGAGGCGAGCGACGGGTTCTGCTGGGCGAAGATCAGCGCCAGCGGGCGGGTCGCGCCGCGGCTGGTCTGCTTGTCGTCGCTATACTCGCCGCTGAGGTTGACGAAGCCGCGCTCGCCCAACGAGAGGCCGAGGTTCGCCTGGATGTCCTTCGACTGGCCATCGCCGTGATCGTAGTATTGGCCGTAGCGGGCGATTGCCTCGAACCCGGTCTTGTTGTCGCGGAGCCCGAAGTTGAGGACGCCGGCGATCGCGTCGGAGCCGTATTGGGCAGTCGCGCCCTCGCGGAGGATCTGCAGGCTCTTGACCGCGATCGACGGGATCGACGACAGGTCGGACCCCTGGCTGCCGAACGACAGGCCGGTGTCGCCGCCGGTATAGACCTGGACGAGCGCCGAGCGGTTCAACCGCTTGCCGTTGAGCTGGACGAGGACTTCGTCGGCGGGCAGCCCGCGGAGCGACGGTGCGCGGACGAAGGTCGAGGCGTCGGAGATCGTATTCTGGCCGACGAAGAACGACGGGACGATGTTCTTAAGCGCGTCGATGACGTTCGTCGTCGGCTGCGTCTGCAGTTCGGCGGCGCCGATGATGTCGACCGGCGACGCCGAGTCGGTCGCAGTGCGGTCGGTCCGGCGCGTGCCGAGAACGATGATCTCGTCACTGCCGACCGCGGGCGCCGTGGCGGTAGCGGGTCCGGTGATGACTGCCTGCGCGGCGGCCGGCAATGGCACCATCGCGGCGGAGGCAAGCAGCACACCAATCGATCTGACGGAGCTCGTTGCGGTCATAAAGTCCCCCTTGGCTGGGGCAGCCGCACGAAGGCGATCGCCCGTTTCAAACGCTTGCCCCGGCGCTTCGCAATCGTTTTCATAGGGTAAACACCGGACCTGGAGGTTGTCTCGCGGGCTGTGCCGCAGTGCAACAAGCGGCGTAGCTCCGTCACGCGATAGCCGCGATACTGTCACTTTAATGCAACGAAACTTTCGATCAGAAACCGCACTTAAGCAATAATCTTGCTCGATTTCATCTAAACAGTCCGTCGATGTCCGGCTCCAGCCGAGACCCCGGCGGTCATTACTTGTCCAGTTTGACCCGTGCCGTCACTGACACGCCGGGCCGGAGCAGGTCGACCCCTGGCTGGCCGGCGTCGAAACCGATGCGGACGCCGACACGCTGGACGATCTTGGTGAAGTTGCCGGTGCCGGGCTCGAACGGCAGCAACGCGAAGCTCGACCCCGACCCCGGCGCGAGGCTTTCGACCCGCCCGCGCAGGCGCGTCCCCGGCAGCGCGTCGACGTCGATCGTGACCGCCTGCCCCGGCCGCATCCGCGCGGTCTGCGTCTCCTTGAAGTTCGCGGTGACGTAGAACGCATGCAGCGGCACCAGCGTCAGCAGGCGGGTGCCGGGCTGGACGTAGTCGCCGACGCGGACCTGGCGATTGCCGACGGTGCCGTTGATCGGGGCGAGGATGGTCGCGTGCCGCTGGTCCTGTTGCGTCAGGTCGAGCGCGGCGCGGGCCTGGCCGACGCGGGCGTGCGCGGTCTGCAGCGCCGCCTCGAGCCCGGCGCGCTTCGCCCTCGTGACGCCGGCGGTTGCGTCCGACACCGCGAGCAAGGCGCGGGCGCGGGCGGCGTCCTGTTCGGCGGTGATCGCGGCGGCGGTATAGGTATCGGCGTCGCGCCGGGCGACGGCACCGCTGGCGACGAGCGCGTCGTAGCGGCGGCGGTCGGCGCCGGCGCGGCTCGACTGGGCATCGGCCGAGCGGATCGCGGTCCGGGCGGCGACGGTTTCCGACGTCGCCAGCCGCTGTTCGGCGTCGAGGCTGATGAGCGCGGCACGCGCGGCGGCGACCCCGGCCTCGGCATCAGCGATGGTGGCGCGGGCCTGTTGTTCCCTTGCCGCGAACTCCTCGGGATCGATGCGGACGACGGGCTGCCCGGCACGCACCGTCTGGTTGTCGCGGACCAGCACCGCGGCGACGAGCCCGCGGACCTTGGGCGCGACCGAGGTCGCGTCGGCGGCGACATAGGCGTCGTCGGTCGACTGGCTCGACGGCGCAGCGGTAATCCACAGCGCCCCGCCGGCAGCGACGGCGATCGCGACCACCGACGCCAGAACCGTTCGCCGCGAGGGCAGCGCCAGCCGCCGCGGGGTTGCCGCGATCGTTCCGCCTGTCGTCATCGCATCCATCACCAGACCCTTGCGCCAATCATATGACGAGCATAATATGATGGCCGTCATCCTACAAGGGCCGCCGCTTGATGAGCGCGAACACGATCAAGGCGCCGGCGCCCAAGCCGCTCGCGCTGCCGCTGTCGCGGAAATACCTGATCTTCGGCATCCTCGCCTTCGGGCAGTTCATGGCGCTGCTCGACATCCAGATCGTCGCGGCGTCGCTCAACGACATTCAGGCTGGGCTGTCGGCGGGGCCCGACGAAGTCAGTTGGGTCCAGACCGCCTATCTGATGGCCGAGCTGGTAATGATCCCGTTTTCAGCCTTCCTCGCGCAGGCGATGTCGACGCGCTGGCTGTTCGCGACCTCGGCGGCGCTGTTCACGCTCGCCAGCATCGCCTGCGGCTTCGCGTGGAATATCGAATCGATGATCGCCTTTCGCGCCGTCCAGGGCTTAGTCGGCGGGGCGATGGTCCCGAGTGTGTTCGCGGTCGGCTTCACCATCTTCGAGGGCAAACAGCGCGCGCTGATCCCTGCGATTCTCGGCATGGTCTCGGTCCTCGCGCCGACGCTCGGACCGACGGTCGGGGGCATCATTACCAACACGATCGGCTGGCGCTGGATATTCTTCATCAACGTCGTCCCCGGGATCGCCGTCGCGGTCCTGACCGTCCTGATCGTCGACGTCGACCGCGGCGACCGGACAATGTTCGGCCGGATCGACTGGTCGCACCTGATCGCGATGGCAGTGGCGCTCGCGGGGCTCGAATATGTCCTCGAGGAAGGCCCGCGAAAGGACTGGTTCGGCGACCCCGTCATCGAACTGGCGGCGTGGTTCTCGTTCGTCGGCTTCTGCCTGTTCGTCGAGCGCTCGCTGTATTCGAAGAACCCGATCGTGCGGATCTCGCCGTTCCGCAACCGGACGTTCGCCTTCGCCTGCGTGTTCAACCTCGTGATCGGCTTCGGCATCTATTCGTCGACCTACCTCGTCCCGGTCTTCCTTGGCCGGGTCCGCGATTTCAACAGCCTGCAGATCGGTACGACGGTGTTCGTCGTCGGCGGCGGACAACTGATCAGCACGATCTTCGCGGCATGGGCATCGAACCACATCGACCGCCGCATCGTCATCGCCGTCGGGCTGTCGGGCTTCGCCTTCAGCCTGTGGCTGACCTCGCAGCTCGGCTCGAGCTGGGGCTTCGATCAGTTACTCGTGCCGCAGCTCGTCCGCGGGCTGTTCGTCATGCTGTGCATCGTGCCGAGCGTGGGCATGGCGCTATCGGCGTTCCAAGGCCCGGAACTGCGCTCGGCGTCGGGGCTGTTCAACCTGATGCGCAATCTCGGCGGCGCGATCGGCATCGCCACCGTCAACACCTGGCTCGGCGACAACACGCGGACGCAGGCGCTGCGCTTCGGCGAGGCCCTCGCAGCCAACGGCCGCGGCGCGCAGGAGGCGATCGCGTCGCTGGCGCAGCGGCTATCGGCGACGACCCCCGACCCGGCGCATGCGATGGTTCTCGCCCAAGCAAGCATCGCCCGGGTCGTCGGGCGCGAGTCGCTGACGATCGCCTTCGACGACGTCTTCCGCGTCATGGCGTGGATCTTCGTCGCGGCGCTGGTGATGGTGCCGTTCTGCAAGGTGCCGACGAACGCCGCGCCGGTCTCCCCCGCCGATGCCCATTAGGAGCCGCCCGATGCGCCCGATCCTCCTCCTCGCTGCGACCATGCTCGCGCTTACCGGCTGCGCGGTCGGCCCGAACTACACGCAGCCGCGGATCGCGCTAACGCCGGCGTTCATCGCGGCACCGCAGATCGACACCGCAGCCGCCGACGCCGACTGGTGGCGCGGCTTCGGCGACCCGCTCCTTGTCGGGCTGATCGAGCGCGCGGTGGCGGGCAACACCGATCTCGCCCAGGCGCGCGCCCGGATCGACCAGTCGCGCGCGCTGGCACGGGCGGCGGGCTCGGCGTTGCTGCCGCGCTTCGATGCGACGAGCGGCGTGACGACCGCGAGCCAGTCGCTCGAGACCCCGGTCGGCCACGTTACGTCCGCGCTCGGTCTACCGCGCGGCTATACCGAGTATAACGTCGGCGCGCAGGCATCGTGGGAGATCGACATCTTCGGCGGCGAGCGGCGCGGGCGCGAGGCGGCGCGCGCCGATCTTGCAGCGGCGATCGCCAGCACCGGCGCGGTGGGCGTCGCCGTCGCCGCCGAGACCGCCGACGCGTATCTCACACTGCGCGCACTGCAGGCAAGGCTCGGGGTCGCCGAGCGGCAGATCGGCAACGAGGAACTGCTTGTCGACCTCGTCCGCCAGCGCTTCGCCCAAGGCATCGCCGCCGAGCGCGAACTGAACCGCGCGCAGGCCGCGCTCGACGGGGTCCGGGCGAGCGCGGCACCGCTGCGCGCCGGGATCGCGGCGCAACTCAACCGCATCGACGTGCTCGTCGGCGAGCAGCCGGGCAGCAACCGCGCCGCGCTCGTCACCGCCGCCGCGATCCCCGCGGCCCCGGTGCCGGCGGGCAGCGCCGCACCGGCCGACCTGTTGCGCCGGCGCCCCGATGTCGTCGCCGCCGAACGCCGGCTCGCCGCCAGCACCGCCCGCATCGGCGTCGCGGTCACGGAATATTACCCGCATGTCTCGCTATCGGGTGTACTCGGCGTCGCCAGCCTCGGCACATCGACGCTGTTCACCGGCAATGCGGTCGAGGCCTCCGCCGGCGCCGGACTGCGCTGGCGGCTGTTCGACTTCGGCCGCGTCGATGCCGAGGTCGCGCAGGCGCGCGGCGGTACGGCGGAGGCACTCGCAGCTTGGCGCGGGTCTGTTCTCCACGCCGCCGAGGACGTCGAGACCGCACTCAGCCGGTTGAGCGAGGCGCACGTCGAGCGCGCCGTCCTAGAACGCCAGGTCGCCGCGCTGACCGCCGCCCGCACGCAGGCGCAGGACGCCTATCGCGGCGGTGTCATCGGGCTGATCGACGTCACCGATGCCGACCGCGAGCTGCTCGGCGCGGCCGACCGGCTGGCGACAGTCCGGGGCGACGAGGCGCGCGCCGCGGTTGCCGCCTACCGCGCGCTCGGCGGCGGCTGGCGGGCCGATGCCGCACCGGTCTTGGCAGTAGCAACCGCGGGGACGATGTAGGGCGATGCGCTACGACGGCGAACACAAGGCACAGACGCGCGAACGGGTCCTCAAGGAAGCCGCCGCCGCGATCCGCAGCGAGGGGGTCGACCGCATCGGCATCGCCCAGGTGATGGCGCGCGCCGGCCTGACGCACGGGGGCTTTTATGCCCATTTCTCGTCGAAGGACGATCTCGTCACCCAAGCGATCGACTACATGTTCGAGGATCGCTACGCCGCCTTCTTCGCCAATCTCGCCAACGCCGATCCGCGCGCTGCGCTGACGCGCTTCGTCGACCATTATCTGTCGATGCGCCACCGCAATGCCCCCGGTGGCGGCTGCCCGGTGCCGGTCCTCGCCGGCCAGGTGCCGCTTCTGCCCGAGGCGGCGCGGGCGCGCTTCCGCCTCGCGCTCGACCGGCTCAGGGGCGGGGTGGCGTCGCTGCTGGAGCGCATGGGCGCTCCCGAGGTCGAGATCGTCGCGGCCGCGGCGATCGCCGAGATGGTCGGCGCGGTAGCGATCGCACGGGTCGAATCCGACGACGTGATCGCCGAACGAATGCTGCAGGCAGCGCGTCGGTCGGTTCTCGCCCGCCTCGGCCTCGGCGACTGACGGTCGGGTACGATCCTGCAATCAGGCTCTCGCCCCTTCACATTTGGCGCGGGGGTTTGACGGACTACCGCGCGTACCCCGCCAATGAGGTCAGTGCGACAAAGCCAGATTGCCCGCGACGCTCGCTGGGCTGCTACGGCGGGGACCGGGCGGGCCGGGGTCGCGAATGCCGCAGCGGCGGAAAGAAGTGACAACCCTCGCGTTATCGTGGTCATCGGGCTGATCGGCTCCGATCGAGCCGCGTCGTAGCCGGAGCCGCAAGCCAGCAATGATTTCGAGACCACGCCACGCGACGGGGATACTCCTTGCGGTCGCTGCCGCCGCGCTGGCGGGATGCGCTGCGAAGAAGGAAGACAAGGGCCCGCCGCCGACTCCCGAGGCGGGTTATGTCGTCCTGCGCGCCGAGACGGTGCCTTTGTTCATCGAGCTGACCGGCCGGGCGGCGGCGTACGAGAGTTCGGACGTCCGTCCGCAGGTCGCCGGGCTGATCCTTGCGCGGACCTTCAAGGAGGGCAGCATCGTCCACGCCGGTCAGACGCTCTACAAGATCGACCCGTCGCAATATCGGGCAGCGGTGGCGCAGGCGCAGGCGAACCTTGCGAGCGCGCAGGCGAACGCCGCGTCGACCAAGCAGCGCGCCGACCGCTACAAGCCACTCGCCGAGATGCAGGCTGTGGCGACGCAGGATTATGTCGACGCACGCGGTACGGCTGCGCAGGCGGCGGCGAGCGTCTCGCAGAACGGTGCCGCGCTGCAGACCGCGAAGATCAACCTCGGCTTCACCAACATTCCCGCCCCGATAACCGGTCGCATCGGCCGTTCGCTGGTCACGACCGGCGGGCTGGTGACGGTTGGCCAGACGACTCCGTTGACGACGATCCAGCGGCTCGACCCGATCTTCGTCGATATCCAGCAATCGAGCGCCGACCTGCTCAGTCTGCGCAGCGCGCTCGCCAGCGGCGGCCGTGCGGCATCGTCGGCGGCGGTTCGGCTCGAGCTGGCCGACGGCAGCGAATATGCCGCGACCGGGCATGTCGAGTTCGCCGAGGCGGTGGTCGACCCCAATACCGGCACCGTCACGTTGCGCGCGCGCTTTCCCAATCACCAGGGCATCCTGCTGCCGGGCATGTTCGTTCGTGCCCGCCTGAGCCAGCAGACCGCGCAGAACGCGATCCTCGTGCCGCAGGCCGGCATAGCTCGCGATCCCAAGGGCAACGCCACCGCGCTCGTCGTCGGCAAGGACAACAAGGCGGTCAGCCGCGACGTCAAGGTCGACCGCACCGTCGGCGACAAATGGCTGGTCGCGAGCGGCCTCGCCGTCGGCGACAAGGTCATCGTCGAGGGGCTCAACCGGGTCAAAGCCGGGCAGGCCGTCAAGCCGGTTCCGGCCGGGTCGAAGCCGGCGCCGCCGCCCGCCGCCGGCAACGATAGCGCCAAGTCGTAGATGATCTCCAAAGTCTTCATCGACCGGCCCATCTTCGCGTGGGTGCTCGCGATCATCGTCATGCTGGCGGGCATCGGCGGGGTCCTGTCGCTGCCGATCGAGCAATATCCCGACATCGCCCCGCCGTCGGTCAACATCCGCGCGACATATCCCGGAGCATCCGCCGAGACCCTCGAGTCGAGCGTGACACAGGTGATCGAGCAACAACTCACCGGTATCGATGGGCTGATCTACTTCCAGGCGACGTCGAATTCGGCGGGCGCACTGACGCTGACAGTGACGTTCGACAAGGGCACCAACCCCGACATCGCGCAGGTCCAGGTCCAGAACAAGGTCCAGCAGGCGCTGCCCCGGCTGCCGCAGCAGGTCCAGCAACAGGGCCTGACCGTCACCAAGTCGAACCCCGACTTCCTGATGGTCGTCGCGCTGTACGATTCGTCGGACAAGACGTCGGCGTCCGATGTCGCCGACTATCTCGTGTCGAACCTTCAGGACCAGATTGGCCGGATCAAGGGCGTCGGCGACTATAACGTGTTCGGTGCGCAATACGCGATGCGGATCTGGCTCGACCCGTTCAAGCTGGCGAGCGTCCAGCTGATCCCCGGCGACGTCATCACCGCGCTCCAGGCGCAGAATACGCAGATCGCCGCCGGCCAGCTCGGCGCGCAGCCCGGCCCCGACAGCCAGATGCTCAGCGCGATCGTCACCGAGCGGTCGCGGCTGACAACGCCCGACGAGTTCAGGAAAATCATCGTCAAGACGCAGGTCGACGGTTCCAAGGTGCTGCTGAGCGACGTTGCCCGCGTCGAGCTCGGTAGCGAAAGCTATACCAACACCGGGCGACTCAACGGCCACCCCGCGGTCGGCATGGCGATCCAGCTCGCGCCGGGAGCGGACGCGCTCAAGACCGCCGAGCTGGTTCGCGCCGCCGTCACCAAGGCGTCGAGTTCGTTCCCGGCCGGTTACAAATTCGCCTTCCCGCTCGACAGCACGGCGTTCATCAGGCTGTCGGTCGAGGAAGTCGTCAAGACGCTCGTCGAGGCGATCGTCCTCGTCGTCGTCGTCATGTTCGTCTTCCTGCAGAGCTGGCGGGCGACGCTGATCCCGGCGATCGCGGTTCCGGTCGTGCTGCTCGGCACCTTCGGCATCCTCGCGCTGTTCGGCTATTCGATCAACACGCTGACCTTGTTCGGGCTCGTCCTGTCGATCGGGCTGTTGGTCGATGACGCGATCGTCGTTGTCGAGAACGTCGAGCGGGTGATGGACGAGGATCCCGACATCTCGCCGCGCGACGCGACGATCAAGTCGATGGCGGAAATCCAGACCGCGCTGGTCGGCATCGCCCTCGTCCTGTCCGCGGTGTTCATGCCGATGGCGTTCTTCGGCGGCTCGGTCGGCGTGATCTACCGCCAGTTCGCAATCACGATCATCTCGTCGATGGTCCTGTCGGTGCTGGTGGCGCTGATCCTGTCGCCGGCGCTGGCGTCGCACCTGCTCAAGCGCCCCGACAAGGAGAAGAAGGACGGGCGGATCGTGCGGCTTGGCAACCGCTTCAACGAATGGTTCAACCGCACCGCCGATCGTTACCGTGATACGGTTGCGCGCGTCATCGCCAAGCCGCTGCTCTTGCTGATCGGCTACGGCGTCATCATCGCAATTCTGGTCGTCGGCTTCCTCCACCTGCCGACGAGCTTCCTGCCGAACGAGGACCAGGGCATCGCCCAGCTCCAGTTCATCATGCCCGCAGGGACGACGCAGGCGCGCGCGGTCGACGTCGCCAAGTCCGTCGAGGCGCATTTCCGCGACGCCGAGCAAAAAACCATCGATATCGTCTATATCGTCATCGGCCAGAATACTGCGGGTACCGGCCAGAACGTCGCGCGCGGTTTCATCGGCTTCAAGCCGTGGGACCAGCGCACCGGCAAGGGGCAGAACGCGGCGGGGATCGTCGCCCGGTCGAACAAGCAACTGTCGTCGATCCGCGATGCCCAGTTCACCGCGCTCAATCCGCCGCCGGTCCGCGGCCTCGGCCAGTCGGCAGGCTTCACGATGGAGTTCGAGAATGCCGGCGGCCTCGACCGCGCGACCTTCCGCCAGCGGACCGACGCGCTGGTCGCGGCGGCAAAGGCCGACCCGTCGCTGACCTCGGTGCGCCTAAACGGCCTCGACGATGTCCCGACCCTCGCGGTCGACGTCGACCAGGAGCAGGTCGGCGCGCTCGGCCTGACGCAGGCCAATGTCGACCAGACCCTCGCCGCAGCGTGGGGTGGCATCTACGTCAACGACTTCATCGATCGCGGCCGGGTCAAGCGCGTCTACGTCCAGGGCGACGCGCCCTTCCGCAGCAAGCCGGAGGACCTGTCGAACTGGTATGTCCGCAACGCCAGCGGGACGATGACGCCGTTCTCGACGTTCGCGCATACCCGCTGGCAGCGAACGCCGACGACGCTCCAGCGCTACAACGCCAAGTCGTCGTTCGAGATCGCCGGGGAGGCCGCGCCGGGATCAAGCTCGGGCGCGGCGATGCAGAAGATGACCGATCTCGCGGCGAAGCAGCCGGGGACCGCGGTCGAATGGAGCGCGCTGTCGTATCAGGAGCGCCTGTCGGGCGGGCAGACGCCATTGCTGTATTCGCTGTCGCTGCTGGTTATCTTCCTCTGCCTCGCGGCGCTGTACGAAAGCTGGTCGGTGCCGTTGTCGGTGCTGCTCGTCATCCCGCTCGGCCTGCTCGGGGCGACGCTCGCGGTGACCTTCCGCGGGCTGACCAACGACGTCTATTTCCAGGTCGGGCTGCTGACGACGATGGGGCTGTCGGCGAAGAACGCGATCCTGATCGTCGAATTCGCTGAGCAGGCCGAGCGTTCGGGCAAGAGCGCGCTCGATGCGGCACTCGAAGCCGCGCGACTCCGGCTGCGCCCGATCATCATGACCAGTCTCGCCTTCATCTTCGGCGTCGTTCCGCTGGCGATTTCGACCGGAGCCGGCGCGCAGAGCCGGGTCGCGATCGGCACAGCGGTGGTTGGCGGGATGCTGACCGCGACGATCCTCGCGATCTTCTACGTGCCCCTCGCGTTCGTGCTGGTACGGCGGCTATTCCAGGATCGCGACAAGAAGCACGGCAAGCCCGAGGGTGAGCCGGGTCCGGATGGCAAGCCCGCGGACGGCAAGCCCGGTCCCGATCGGCCCAAGCCGCCGGAGCATGACGTCCCGCTGCTTCCGGCTCCAGCGACGCCCGATCTCGACCAGCCGCGCCTGCCGCCGCCCGCACCGGCGGGAGCACCGGCATGACCGTGCGGCGCTGGCCCCTCCTCGCGATGACGGCGCTCGCGGCGTGCAGCCTCGACCCGCATTACGTCCGCCCCGACCCCGCCGTGCCGCCGAGCTGGCCGGTCGGGGACTCGTACCTCCGCAGCACCGAGGCGTCGCTGCCGTCGGTCGATTACCGCCAGATCCTGCTCGACCCGCATTTGCAGTCGATCATCGCGCGGGCGCTCGAAAACAACCGCGACCTCCGCATCGCCGCGGCGAATATCGAATCGGCGCGCGCACTTTACCGCGTCCAGCGCGCCGCCTTGCTGCCGCAGATCGATGCGACCGCGCGGTCGTCGACTTCGAACGGCCTGATCAGCAGCTCGACCGGGTCGACCGGATCGACGGGGATCACGGGTGGGACTGGTGGCACGGGAACCGGCGGGACAGCAACGGGCACCGGCACCGGGACAGGAACGGGCGGCGCCGGATCGGGTGGAACCGGCACGGGCACCAGCGGCACCGGTACCGGCACGGGGACGACGACCACGGGGACGACCGGCAGTTCAGGGGCGCGGACGGTCTTCTCCGCGCAGATCGGCGTCACCGCGTTCGAGGTCGACCTGTTCGGCAAGATCCGCAGCCTTGCCCGTGCGTCGCTCCAGCAATATTTCGCGACCGAAGCGGCGGCGCGGGCGACGCGGCTGACGCTCGTCGGCGACGTCGCCAACGCCTATCTGACGCTGGCGACCGACCGCAGCCTGCTCCAGATCGCGATCGACACCGAGAAGAGCGCGCAGCGGTCGGTCGACCTGACCGACGCGCGGCTCAACGGCGGCGTCGCCCCGCGGACCGACCTGCGCCAGGCGCAGAGCGTCCTGTTCCAGGCGCAATCGGACAAGGCGAACACGACGACGCTCGTCGCGCAGGATCGCAACGCGCTCGAACTCCTCGTCGGCGCGCCGGTCCTCGACAGCGACCTGCCGGCTTCGATCGAGGCGGTCGACGGCATGATCGCCCCCCTCCCCGCCGGGCTTGATTCGCGCGTCCTGCTGCGCCGCCCCGACGTCGTCCAGGCCGAGTTCACGCTGCGCGCGGCGAACGCGCGGATCGGTGCGGCGCGGGCAAATTTCTTCCCGACGATCAGCCTGACCGCGGCGGCGGGATTCGCCAGCACCGCGCTGACGTCGCTGTTCAGCGGCGGTGCGTTCTCATGGTCGGTCGCCCCGGCGGTGTCGCTGCCGCTGTTCGACGGCGGCGCCAACAGCGGCAACCTCGCCTACGCCAAGGCGCAGCGCGATGTCGCCGTCGCGACCTACCAGAAGACGGTGCAGACCGCGTTCCGCGAGGTCGCCGATGCGCTCGCCCGGCGCGGGACGATCAATGCCCAGACCGGCGCGCAGATCGCGGCCGAGCAGGCAGCGGACGATTCGAACACGCTCGAGACTGCGCGCTACAACGGCGGCATCGATCCGTACCTCAACGTCCTCGTCACCCAGCGGACGCTTTATACCGCGCGCCAGTCGCTCGCCTCGGCGCGGCTGCTTCGCGCGCAGAGCCTCGTCACGCTGTACCAGACGCTTGGCGGCGACCAGTTGCTCGATCCGCCGCCGCTGCCCGGGGCTACGCCGGCACCGCGGTGAGGTAGTAATTGACCGACGTGTCGGAGCCGAGGACGAACCCGCTCCCCGGTCGCCACGTCATGCCGGTGACCCCGCGCACGGCGAACCCCGCGACCGTCAGTTCGTCGCTCAATTCCTCCGGCGTGACGAACTTGTTCCAGTCGTGCGCGCCCCTGGGGATCGTCCGCGCGATCCGTTCGGCGCCGACGATCAGCACCGCATAGCTGAGCGGGGTCCGGTTCGGCGTCGACATCACCAGCAGCCCGCCGGGAGCGGTTACCGCGCGCAGGCTGGCGAGGAAGCGCGGCCGGTCGGCGACATGCTCGACGACCTCCATGCAGGTGACGAGGTCGAATACCGCCCCCTCGCGCGCCAGCACCTCGACCGGGGCGGTGCGGTAGACGATGTCGAGCTGGCCCGCGGCCGCGTGCGCCGCGGCCGCCGCGACATTCTCCGCCGCCGCGTCGACCCCGGTGACCGCCGCGCCCATCCGCGCCAGCGGCTCGGTCAGCAGCCCAGCGCCGCAGCCGACGTCGAGCGCGGTCATCCCGTCGAGCAGCCGCCGCGCCCGCGCATCGCGGCCGCGCGCGATCATCGCCTCGCGGATATAGCCAAGGCGCAGCGGGTTGATCCGGTGAAGCATCGCCGAGCTTCCCGCCGGGTCCCACCAATCCCCCGCCAGCGCGCCGAAGAACCCGGCCTCGCGCGCGTCGACGGTACCGCCGCTCGTACTATTCCGGACTGCGCTATTCATCGCCCAAGTCTCGCTTGCTTGCCTTAATCGCCTTGTCCTCTATCACGCGGGCGAAAGCGGCAAGTCGTCCCTGACGCCGCACGAAGGATCGTCGCTCCCGATATGGCCCGCATCGTGATGAAATTCGGCGGGACGTCGATGGCCGGGATCGAGCGCATCCGCGGCGTCGCCGAGCGCGTCCGCCGCGAGGTCGCCAACGGCAACGAGGTCGCGGTCGTCGTCTCGGCGATGGCGGGCGAGACCGACCGGCTCGTCGGCTTCTGCCGCGAGGCGTCGCCGCTCGCCGACCGGGCCGAATACGACGTCGTCGTCGCCAGCGGCGAGCAGGTTACCGCCGGGCTGCTGGCGATCGCGCTCCAGGCGGCGGGCACCCCCGCACGGTCGTGGCTCGGCTGGCAGCTGCCGGTGTCGACGTCGAATGCCCATGCCTCGGCGCGGATCAGCGGGATCGATACGACGGCGATGGCCGCAAGTATGGCGGCAGGATCTGTCGCGGTGATGCCCGGCTTCCAGGGAATCAGCCCCGACGGACGCGTGACGACGCTCGGCCGCGGCGGCTCGGACACGTCGGCGGTGGCCTTGGCGGCGGCGCTCAAGGCCGATCGCTGCGACATCTACACCGACGTCGACGGCGTCTATACCACCGATCCGCGGATCGTGCCGCGCGCGCGCAAGCTGGCGATGATCACCTATGAGGAGATGCTCGAACTCGCGAGCGTCGGCGCAAAAGTTCTCCAGACGCGTTCGGTCGAGCTGGCGATGAAGGAAAAAGTTCGCGTCCGCGTACTATCGAGCTTCAACGATGGTCCGGGAACGCTCGTGGTCGATGAGGACGAAATCGTGGAACAGGAACTGATCGCCGGCGTCGCCTACAACCGCAACGAGGCAAAGATCACCGTCGGCGGCGTCCCCGACCGCCCCGGCGTCGTCGCCGCGATCTTCGGTCCGCTGGCGGAGGCCAACGTCAACGTCGACATGATCGTCCAGAACATCGCCTATGTCGCGGGCACGACCGATGTAACCTTCACCGTGCCGCGCACCGAACTGGCACTGAGCGAGAGCGTTCTCGCCCAGATGAAGGACAGCATCGGTTATGCCAGCGTGACCAGCGATCCCGCCGTCGCCAAGATCTCGGTCGTCGGCGTCGGCATGCGCAGCCATGCGGGCGTGGCGGTGACGATGTTCAAGGCACTCGCCGACCGCGGCATCAACATCCAGGCGATCACGACGAGCGAGATCAAGGTCAGCGTGCTGATCGCCGAGGAATATACCGAGCTGGCAGTGCGCGTGCTGCACACGGCCTACGGGCTGGACGCGGCATGAGGGGAACGGCACTTCCACCCCTCCCCTTCAGGGGAGGGGCGAGAGACGCGCCGCTTGGCGCGGCCCGGGTG
>NZ_JANYGL010000088.1 GCF_025362435.1 Polymorphobacter sp. | reverse complement strand
CGGCGCGCAGCACCAGCCGCCCCGCCGTCTTGGCCAGGACCACGCTGTAGGCGAATCCGGGGTCGCCGAACCTGGCGAAGTGGTCGAAGCTGTCATAGGCCGAATGGTAGACGCCGCCGGACTGACCCTCGCCCGAGTAGCCCAGGTTGATCGAGGCGATGCCGAGATGCTGGACGAAGGGCGTGTAGTCGGACCCCGATCCCAGGCTGCCCAACGGAAGGTCGCCGTCGCCGGCCGCGATCTTGGCGTCCGCCTTCAGTTCGGTCGACGCGCCGGGGGCCAGCGCCTCGACCTGGATCGCGGCGCGTGCGCGATCGCGGACGCTGGTTCCGGTCTCCGGGTCACGCACGTCCGCCGCGACAGTATCCACCAGGGCGCGCAGGCCGTAGCTCGCCTCCGCCGACAGCAGTCCGCGCCCGTTGCCGTCGGTGTTGATGTAGACGACGGCGTGCTCCTTCAGCTCCTTGGCGTGGGTCTCGGCCCACTCCGTCGACCCGAGCAGTCCCGGCTCCTCGCCGTCCCAGCTCGTGTAGATGATGGTGCGGTCGGGTCGCCAGCCGGTCCGGGCCAGGGCGCCGATGGCCTTGGCTTCCTCCATCTCGGCGGTCTGGCCGGACAGCGGATCCTCGGCGCCGAAGACCCAGCCGTCGCGGTGGTTGCCGCGAATAACCCATTTGTCCGGCTCCCGCGCGCCTTTCATGGTGGCGATCACGTCGTAGAGCGGGGCCTGGTTCCAGTTCGAGAACACCACGAGGTGGGTCCGCGCCTCGGGTCCGCCGCCGACGTGGTAGGTGATCGGCAGCGCCCCGCGCCAAGACTTCGGCGCGACGGGGCCGCCGAGCGCGCGCAGGAAGACCTGGGCGTCACCCCATGAGATCGGCACGGCCGGGATCTTCAGGATGGTCTCGGCGTCGGACCGCGCGATCCGCGGCGCGCCCTCGACCGAGCCGTAGTCCGGGGTCAGCGGATCGCCCGGCCTCACCGGCAGATCCTGGATCGAGCCGCGCTGGAGACCCCGCTCGGGACGGAAGGCCCCCTTGGGATAGGCGTCTCCCGCGCCATAGCCGTCGTCGGCCGGGTCGGAATAGACGATGCAGCCGACCGCGCCATGCTCCTGCGCCAGCTTGGGCTTCAGCCCCCGCCAGCCGGCGCCGTAGCGGGCGATGACGATCTTGCCTTTCACGTCGATGCCGAGCCGCTGCAGGGCGGCGTAGTCGGCGGGCATGCCGTAGTTGACGAAGACCAGCGGCGCGGTGACGTCACCCTCGCCGCCGTAGGCGAAATAGGCCGGCAGGCCGCCTTGCTGTTTCCCCGACGTCGAATCGCCGGCGATTTCCGGCTCGGTGAGTGTTGCCTGGAAATGGTCCGGCCCGAGCAGCTCGAGCTTCTCCTCCTTCGGTGTCGGGTAGAGCACGCTGAAGGTCTCGATGTGCGCGTCCCAGCCCCAGGCCTTGTACTGTGCCAGGGTGTATTCGGCGTTGGCCTTGTCGTGCGGCGAGCCGACCTGGTTGGGTTCGGAGCTCATCAGCTTCAGCCGCTCGCGGATCGCGTCGGCGGAGAGGGCGGCGTCGAACCGCGATTCGACCGCACGCTCGGCCTCGGCGCCGGCGGGAGAGAACCCGATCATCGGCGCGGCGATGGCCGAACACGCCGCGAGCGTCGCGGCCGAAGACATCAGCGATAGTTTAAAAAACATGGGTTCCCCTTGCGAATGTCCGGTCTTTAGAGCGTCCCGCCGGCCGGAACCATCCGCCGCCGCCCGTTTTTCCAACAACAGGAGGTGTCCCATGCCACAGGGCGACAAATCGAAATACACCGACAAGCAGAAGCGCAAGGCCGAGCACATCGAGGAGAGCTACGAGGCCAAGGGCGTCCCCGACAAGGAGGCCGAGGCGCGGGCGTGGGCGACGGTCAACAAGCAGGATGGCGGCGGCAAGCAGAGCGGGTCGGGGCGGAAGAAGTAGGTCGGCGAGGGCTAGTCGGCTGGTGCCGGGATAAGTTGGCTGGGGCGGGGGAGTTGGCGCTGTCCTACATCCCCGGTCTGCGCGTAGCGTGCGCCCGTCGAGTCGCCAGTGGGCGGCGGGAGCTGTCTTCTCATCGTAGGTATCGACCGGTCTCGACTGCCGCCGAATAGCGCGTGCAAATACCCCCGCGTCGTGTGGACTTAGTGGACTTCCGCGGCGCGCCGGCCTTGAGGATGCGTCCGCGGGGAGGGGTTAAATCTCCACAGGCGGACGAGTATGATCGTCGTTCGACGAAAAAAAGCGCCGGCTCCAGCGACTCGCTACCCCGTGGACTTCGGTGGAAGCGTCGCTCCAGACAGTCTGCAACAGACCACGGTTTCGTGTGGACTTCGTGGACTTCGGGCGGTGCAGACGGTGCGGTTGCACGGTCTTTGCGGCATTCGGGGAGCGGAACCGCTAGTCGATCCGAGCTGCCCGCGGCCGCCTTGTGGCGGGCCAGGAAGGTCCGGCGGCGCCGTCTGCGCCGCCGGTCGATCTAACGTGCGAAGACGATCAGGCGGCGACGGTCGTCGCGCGTGACCGGCGCATCGTTGCGCCGAGAAGGCCGAAGCCGGTCAGCATCATGCCCCATGCCGCGGGCTCGGGCACCGTGCCGAGCGTACCGAGCGTGACCGGACCGACGTTGAAGTCAGGATCGCCAATCACGTCGGTGAACGAACCGGAGAAGGTCCGGCCGTTCCTGACGATCGTGACGAGCGCCGTACCCTGGCTGCCGGGGAAATCGTATTCGTTGTCGCCAAGAGCAAAGTCGACGGTGGTGCCCACGCCGATGTTGGTGAAGCTTGCGCTGCCGCCATTGTCGCCGCCGCTGATGGCGATGCTGGTGAAGGAACCGCTACCGATGTTGGTAACGTGCAAGTAGGCCGCGTCAAAGTCGCCGTCGTAGGTTTCAGTAATCAGTGCCGATGCGGTGGCTGCCGATGCCGAAACGAGCAATGTGGCTGCAAGCAGTGCGCCGATAGTTGCGGACAGTTTCACTGGGATCTCCCCCTTTTGGAATGGCTTTGATCAGCCATCGTCCGCAACTAAGCATGAACCATGCCAATTGACGGTTTTGGGGACCTCTCCTACGTCGGCGCGGTCTGGCCCGAAGGAAGTCGTAACGTATGTGTAAAGATATCTTACAGTTTTAAGCTGCTTCTCGATTCCACGCTGCCGTCGCCGACGACCTTGCGAGCTAGTGCGCGTCGCCCCAGCTGACCCCCGTCCCGACCTCGACCCCGAGCGGGATCGACAGGTCGACAGCGGGGCTGTGCGAATGCGCCATCGTCGTGCGGATCACCTCGGTCGCCGCCTCGACCTCCCCGTCGGGCACCTCAAACACCAGTTCGTCGTGGACCTGGAGGAGCATCCGCGTCCCGGTCAGTCCGGCGGCGGCGAGCGCCCCCGGCATCCGGGTCATCGCCCGCTTGATGATGTCGGCGGCGGTGCCCTGGACGCGGGCGTTGACCGCCTGGCGCTCGGCGTTCTGGCGCTCGCCGATGACCTTCGAGAAGATCATGGGGACGTTGACCTTGCGGTCGAACAGCGTCGTCACGAAGCCGTGCTCGCGGGCGCTAGCGATGGTCTCGGCCATGTAATTGCGGATGCCGGGGAAGCGGCTGAAGTACAGGTCGATGTAGCGCGCCGCCTCGCCGCGATCGATGCCGAGGCGCTGCGCCAGCCCGAACGCCGAGATGCCGTAGATGATCGAGAAGTTGATCGTCTTGGCGCGGTTGCGGGTATCGCGGGTGACCTCGCCGAAGACCTCCTGCGCGGTCAGATTGTGGACGTCGCCGCCCTCGGCATAGACCTGCTTCAGCTCGGGCACGTCGGCGATGTGGGCGACCAGCCGCAGCTCGATCTGGTTATAGTCTGCGGCCATGATGACGTGCCCCGGCTCGGCGACGAAGGCGTGGCGGATCTTGCGCCCGAGCTCGGTCCGGATCGGGATGTTCTGGAGGTTCGGGTCGGTCGACGACAGCCGCCCGGTGCTCGAATTGGCGAGGCCGAAGCTGGTGTGGACGCGCCCCGTCGCGGGGTTGATCTGCTCCTGCAGGGCGTCGGTATAGGTCGACTTGAGCTTGGTCAGCTGGCGCCAGTCGAGGACGCGCGCGGCGATGTCGATGCCCGACGCCGCAAGCCGTTCGAGCTCGGTGACGTTGGTCGTGAAGGCGCCCGTCTTGCCGCTCTTCTTGCCCGAGGCATGGCCGAGCTTGGTGAACAGGACGTCGCCGAGCTGCTTCGGGCTGCCGATGGTGAACGGGTGCCCGGCCATCGCGAAGATCTGCTCCTCGAGCGCGGCGATCTCAATCTCGTAGGTCGCCGACAGCCCCGACAGCGCTGCCCGGTCGACCTTGATCCCGGCCAGCTCCATCGCCGCGACGACGGGCGGCAGCGGCAGGTCGACGTTGCGGTAGATCGTCGTCGCCCGCTCGCGCCACAGCCGGGCGGCGAAGGCGGCGTGGAGGCGCAGCGCGATGTCGGCGTCCTCGGCGGCGTATTCGGTGGCCCGGGCAACCGGGACATATTCGAAGCTGATCCGTGCCTTGGCGGTGCCGGTCAGCGCCTTCATCGCAATCGGCGTGTGGTCGAGGTGGCGCCCCGACAGCTCCTCGAGGCCGTGGTTCCACTTCCCCGCGTCGAGCGCATAGCTCATCAGCATCGTGTCTTCGAAGGGGGCGATCTCGGCGGCGCCGTGCTGGCGAAACACGATCAGGTCGAACTTGCAGTCGTGGCCGATCTTGAGGACGGCAGGGTTGGCGAACAGCGGACCGAGCCGGTCGAGCGCGGTCCGCACGTCGAGCTGCTCCACCGGCTCGGCGAGCAGCCCGTCGCCAACCTTGTGCGCCAGCGGGACGTAGCAGGCGAGGCCGGGCTCGAGCGCAAGGCTGATGCCGACGAGCTCGGCACGGACCGGATCGAGCGCGGTCGTCTCTGAATCGAAGGCGATCGTGCCGCGCCGGGTCGCCTCGGCGATCCACCAGTCGAGGCGGTCGAGCGTCGTCACGCACTCATACTTGGCATGGTCGAACGGCACGGCGGGAACCTCGGGCGGCGCGGGCGCATGCGCCGCCTCGACCTCGCGGCCGAGCTTGGCGAGCAGGGTGCGGAAGCCGTGCTTGGCGAGGAACGCCGCCAGCGGCTCGTGCGGCGGCTCTGACAGCGTCAGCCCGTCAAGCGGGATTGCCAGCGGCAGGTCATCCTTGAGGCGGACGAGCTCGCGCGACAGGCGGGCCATGTCGGCCGACGCCGCGAGGTTGTCGCGCAGCTTGGGCTTCTTGACCTCGTCGAGCCGCGCCAGCATCGCCTCGACGCTGCCGAACTGGACGATCAGCTCGGCCGCGCCCTTGGGGCCGACGCCGCGGACCCCGGGGATGTTGTCGACGCTGTCGCCCATCAGCGCGAGGACCTCGCCCAGCTGCTCGGGGGGGACGCCGAACTTCTCGACGACGTCCTCGCGGTTGATCCGGCAGTTCTTCATCGTGTCGTACATGTCGAGCCCGGGCTGGACGAGCTGCATCAAGTCCTTGTCCGACGACACGATCGAGACGTCGAAGCCGGAGCGGATCGCGGCGCAGGCGTACGAGGCGATTATGTCGTCGGCCTCGAACCCAGCCTGCTCGATGCACGGCACCGAGAAGGCGCGAACGGCGTCGCGGATCAGCGGGAACTGCGGGATCAGGTCGTCGGGCGGCGGCGGGCGATGCGCCTTGTACTGGTCGTACATCTCGTTGCGGAAGGTCTGGCTGCCGGCATCGAAGATCACCGCAAGGTGGGTCGGTGCCTCGGCCTTGTTGAGCTCCTCGATCAGCTTCCACAGCATCGTCGTGAAGCCATAGACCGCGTTGACCATCGTCCCTGACGGGTCGGTCAGCGGCGGGAGGCGGTGATAGGCGCGGAAGATATAGCCCGAGCCGTCGACGAGGTAGAGGTGCTGCTTTGCCATCGCCCCGTATGTAGGCCGGGCAGCGCTCGCGGGCTAGCGGGTGCGGTAGCGGGACCGCCCGTACTGCGAATAGTCGTAGGAGAACGCCGCCGTGCTATTGCCACCGAGCGAGGTGTTGACCGTGCCGAACAGGTCGCGTTCGCCGTTCGAACCGAAGCCGACGCCGACCTCACCGTGGACCTTCTTGTCGCGCAAGCGGTCCTCACCGGGGAGCTGGAGCGCGGGGTCGAGGCGCGCGGTGGCCAGCGCATCGGCGGCGCGATTGCGCTCGGCCCCTGCCTCGATCGCCGCGTCGGCTTCGGCGGGCGACAGGCGGTGCTCGACCGGGGGAGCAGCGGTAATATCGAGCGACGCGACCGGGGTCGCCGGGCCGGCGCTCGCGACAGTGGAAGCGAGCATCGCGGCGGCGGCGGCATAGGCCAAGACGGAGTATGTCATGCGACAATCCTATCACATTCGGGGGATGACCGCACTGTGAACGTGGCTTATCCTAGCTCACGTCGGTCGCTTTGTCTGAAATCGTTCGTTTGTTACCGGCCACTACGATATAGCCCTTTGATCGGTTCGACAGGCGAACGTTGGTAGGTGATCGAGTCTCCATGAGTTTCCCATCGTTTGCCGGTTCCTGACCGATGGCACAGTCGCTCACGCTCCTCCTCGTCGATGACGAGGTCATGATCACCGATATGCTTCACGACGCGCTCGAGGACGCGGGTTTCTTCGTCGTCACCGCCAACAACGGCGACGAGGCAACGGCGATCCTCGACGACGAAACCCGGCCGGTCGGCGGCCTGATCACCGACATCAACATGGGCGATACCGCCGATGGCTGGTCGGTCGCCCGTCGCGCCCGCGAGCTCAACCCCGAGATACCCGTGGTCTACATGACCGGCGGCGTGGCCCACGAATGGGCCGTGAACGGCGTCCCCAAGAGCCTGTTGATCGGCAAGCCGTTTGCCACCGCGCAGATCATCACTGCGATCGCCGGCCTGCTCAACGCCGCAGCGGACCCGGCGTAAGTTTCTGACAGGTTGTTTCGCTTCGGTATGAAACCGTACGGTTCGTCGGCAGTTGTCTAGGTGATCGCTATTTCGGCGTGACGTCGTGGAAGACATTGTGCCCGACACGACAACGATCCTGGTCGTCGACGACGAAGCCCTCATCGCCAGCATGGTATGCGACGCGCTGACCGACAGTGGTTTCGAGGTCGTCATGGCCAACGACGGCGGCGAAGCGTTGTCCGTGATCGCCCTGAACCCCGGCATCCATGCCCTCGTGACCGACATCAACATGGGCGCCGGCGCCGATGGCTGGCACGTTGCGCGATGCGCGCGGGAAGCAAGGCCGCTCTTGCCGGTAGTCTACACGACCGGCGGCGCGGCGCACGAGTGGGTCCGGCACGGGGTTCACGGCAGCATCCTCGTCGTCAAGCCGTTCCGCACCGACCGGATCGTTGCGGCGCTAATTCAATTACTTAACGGTTCGACAACTACACATTAGGCGTGACCAGGCATCTCGACTGCGCCATGTATGGTGCAGACGAACGAGGTGGGCGACTTTGACAACGCGATCGAGACGCCGGGGCGCTACGCTCGTATCAGTCGCGGCGGCGACGATGCTGTCGGCGTGTGGCGGCGGCGATGTCGCGTCCCCGGGGACGATCGCCCCGCCCGTCGTTCCTGCCAGTCCGGTCGTCACGACACCGCCGGCGACGACGGTTTCGCCGCCAACGGGCATTCCGTCCGACCTCGTCGCTTCGCCGCGCCCTGCCGCGCGGTCGACCAACGACACCGCCGAGTACCGGGCCAACTACAACTCGTACGAGATCGTCGGCGCGCTGTACGCCGCCGACGCGGGGATCACCGGCAGGGGCGTCACCGTCGGCATCGTCGACGGCGGCTTCACCACGACGGACACCGAGCTGGCCGGGCGCCAGTCGGCGCTGAGCAAGGATTTCGGCAGCATCCTGACCAAGCAGGCCGACGGCAGCTATACCGCCGTGGCACGCAACGATATCGGCCTAAATCCGTCGTCGCTCCACGGGTCGATCGTCGCCGAGCTGCTTGCCGCCAACCGCGACGGCAGGGGCAGCGTCGGCGTCGCCCCGCAGGCGAACCTCGCCTTGCTCCGCATCGACGACACCAAGACCGACATGTTCAACGCCGACGGCACGCCCAACGAGACCCTGTCGGGAGCGAACATCGCGGCGGCGGTCAACTATGCGGCAAGCGTCAAGATCCCGATCCTGTCGGTCTCGCTCGGCATCGACGGCGGCGCATCGCCGACACTGACCGCCGCGATCGACCGCTACGCCAGCGTCGGCGGGCTGTTCGTCATCGCCGCAGGCAACAGCGGCTCGGCCAATCCCGAATCGATCCAGCTCCTGTCGGCGGCGAACCGCGGCAGCTGGATTTCGGTCGGCGGCCTGTCGAACTCGCTGACCGCGTTCACCCTCGACGCCTCATCAGGGCAGGCAGGGACTCTGGCCGACCGCTACATTACCGCACCCTACAACAACATCGCCGCCGACCCGGCGAACGGCGGCGGCTTCTACAACTTCACCGGCACGAGCGGAGCGGTGCCTTTGGTCGCGGCGGCGGCGGCGCTGATCCTGCAGAAATGGCCGCAGCTGTCGGGCAAGGATGCGGGCACCGTGCTGCTGGCGACGGCACGCGACATCGGTGCGCCGGGGACCGATCCGGTCTTCGGCCGCGGGCTGCTCGACATCAAGGCGGCACTGTCGCCGGTCAATCCGGTGCTGGTCACCGCGACTGGAAACATCACCCCGATCACCTCCGCCAGCCTTGCTTTACCCTCGGCGACAGGAACCGGGGCGATCACCAAGCTGCTCAGCCGTGCCGTCATCCTCGACGCCTTCGGCCGCGACTTCACCGCCGATGCCCGCGGGGTGGTCCGCCCGTCGAGCGATATCGGCGCGGTCGCCGGGCTGACGCGGACGATCCGCCGCAACACCTCGGGGACGCTCGCCTTCAGCGTTACTAGCGACATCGAATATGCCAGCGGACCGGTCCGCGAGGGCGAGCCCGTCGCGCGGCTGGCGGGGACCGAGATACGCCTGCGCACCGGCGGGACCGAGATCGCCTTCACCCAGGGCTATGCGCCGTGGACGGGCAGCGCCGTCGCCGGGCTCGGCGCGCCGACTTCGGCGCTCGCCGCATACGCCGGGTCGGTCACCACGGGGGCGCGGACCACCGTGCCGTTTGGTAGCGGCGCGCTGACCTTCGATGCTGGCACGGGCGGTTCGCGTGCCGCGCGCAATATCGCCACGGCCAGCGTCGACGCCGCCGGCCTCGGCTGGAGCGACGGGCGGTCGAGCCTCGGCGGCGGTATCGTCAGCGAAGGCGGCGCGGTCTTCGGCAGCCGCTCGACCGGCGCGCTTCAGCTGGCGAGCACCGCGACGACCGGCTTCGGCGAGGCGCGCTACGTCCGGCTCGTCGGTCAATGGGCGCTCACCGGCTACGGCTCGGTCGGGGTCACCGCGCTGCGCGAGGCGGTCAACTCGCTCCTGACCGCGCCGTCGACCTTCGTCACCTCGCGCTTCGGGATCGAGGCCGGACGCGACGTCGGCCCGGCGCGGGTCACCTTTGGCATCGCCCAGCCGCTCAACGTCGAGAGTGGCGGCGCGACGCTGACGCTCGCCAACGGCTATGATCTCGCCGCCCGGTCGCTGACCTATGCCGCCAACGCCGTCGACCTGCGCGGCAAGCGCCAGTTCCTCGCGCAGGCGGGCATCGACTTCGGCCCGGTCCGCGTCGGGCTCGTACAGGGCATGGCGCGGCCCGAGACCGGGATCGTCACCTCGCTCGGCTGGCACTTCTAGGGCGTTACCACCCTAGTTGTGCGGGCGCCCGCCGCCGCCGCGACCCGGCTGGCCTTGCGGGCGCATGCCACCGCCACCGCCGCCCTGTCGCGCGGTCTGGCGGAAGGTGCGGTACGAGGCGCCACGGTCGGCGGCATAGGCGCGGTCGCGCCGGGCGTCGAACTGCCGGCCCTGGTATAGATGGTTGCCGCGATACTCGCCGCGGTGCTGCCAATGGCCGCGCTCCTCGTCGTTCCACTGGCGGCGATGCCCGCCGCGGTCGAAGACGTAGATGCCGCTGCCCGGGTAATAATAGTCGTTGTAGAAGCCGTAGCCGGGGTAGCCGACCCCGCCGTAATAGTCGCCGCCGTAGCCGAGCGGACCCGAATAGCCGCCGGCATAGCCGACGCCGCCGCCATATCCGCCGCCGCCGTAGCCGTAGCCATCAGCGCAGGCGCCGAGCGTGGCGAGGGTCCCCCCGACAAGGGCGACGCGAAGCATACTGACGATATTCATAACACATGTCCTGAAGCGGATAAGACCGGAACGGTTGCGCGGCGACGAACGTTCCGTACGCTATGATACAATCTATCAATACAAGTGCCGCGCTCGAGCGAGCGGGGATGACGGCGCGGCCTGAAGGCGCTAATCCCGACGCCATGAACCTCGCCCGCTTTCCCCGCCGCCGCTACACCCCCCACGCCACGCCGATCGAGCCGATGCCGCATCTGTCGGCGACGCTCGGCGGCCCCGAGTTGTGGATCAAGCGCGACGACCTGCTTGGCCTGTCTGGGGGCGGCAACAAGACCCGCAAGCTCGAGTTCCTTGTTGCCGACGCGCTCGCCCAAGGGGCCGACACGCTCGTCACGGTCGGCGCGGTCCAGTCGAACCACTGCCGCCTGACGCTGTCGGCGGCGGTCCGCGAGGGCATGAAGTGCCGCCTGATCCTCGAGGAACGCGTTCCCGGCAGCTACCGCGCCGACGCGTCGGGCAACAACCTGTTGTTCAGCCTGCTCGGGGTCGAGAGCGTCACCGTCGTTCCCGCCGGGACCGACCTCGCCGCGGCGATGCAGGAGCAGATCGACGACCTCGCCGCGTCGGGGCGTAAGGGCTATGCGATCGTCGGCGGCGGGTCGAACCCGCTGGGCGCGCTTGGCTACGTCGCCTGCGCCGAGGAGCTTCTCGCACAAAGCTTCGACATGGGGGTCGCCTTCGACCGCATCGTCGTCGCCAGCGGCAGCGCCGGCACCCACGCCGGACTCCTCGTCGGGCTGACCGCGGCGAACGCCGATATCCCCCTGACCGGCATCAACGTCCGCCGCCCGCAATCCGAGCAGGAGGGCAACGTCCACAAGCTCGCCGAGGCGACGGCGGCATTCGCCGGGTTCAAGGGCGGCATTGCCCGCGAATCGGTCGTCGCGCTCGATCGCTGGGTCGGGCCGGGCTATTCGCTGCCGACGCACGAGATGATCGAGGCAGTCCACCTTCTGGCGTCGACCGAGGGCGTCCTGCTCGACCCGGTCTATACCGGCAAGGCGATGGCCGGGCTGATCGGCCTCGTCCGCGAAGGCGCCCTCAAGCAGGATGAGCGCGTCCTGTTCATCCACACCGGCGGCGCGCCGGTGCTGTTCGCCTACCGCGACGTCCTCGCGGCATGACGAAGGTCGTTGGCGTCATCGGCGGCATGGGGCCGGCGGCGACGCTCGACTTCCTCGTCAAGCTTCACCATGCAACCGGCGCAGTCGAGGAGTCCGATCATCTCCGCGTCATCACCGACAACAACCCGCGCCACGCCGACCGCAATGCGGCGATGGTCGCCGACGGCGCCTCGCCCGCGCCGCTGCTCGCCGCGACCGCGCGTGGCCTTGCCGCCGCCGGAGCAGAGTTCCTCGTCATGCCGTGCAACGCCGCGCATAGCTGGGCGACCGAGATCACTGCCGCGACCCCACTGCCGTTCGTCAGCATCATCGACGCCGCCGTTGCCGCGGTGATCGCCGCCGTGCCAGCCGTCCGCCGCGTCGGCCTGCTAGCGGTCGAGGCGACACAGGCGTCGGGCATCTATCATCGCGGGTTCGCCGCCTACGGCATCGACATCCTCGCCCCCGACATGGCGGCGTTCATGCCGCTGATCTACGCGGTCAAGCGCGGCGACACCGGCGCCGAAGTCCGCGCGGCGATGGCCGCACAGGCGCAATCACTGGTCGACGCCGGTGCTGACGTCATCCTCGCCGCGTGCACCGAGGTCCCGCTGGTCTTCGCCCCCGGTGACATCGCCGCTCCGGTCGTCAGCGCGACCGACGCGCTGGTTCAGGCGACGCTGGCCGCGGCGCGAGCCTGATCCGCGAGGGGCCCCGCCCCCTCGCGCCGGACAAGAAACACCTGTCCTACAGCAACCCGCGCCGCGTATACGGTCGATCGCAACGCCATCGGGCGCGGCGCGTGTTCTTTCTCATTGCTGGACGACTGTCACGACGAGCGGAGGGGGAACGTAAAAACACGCGCGTCTGTGTGAACTTATTTTGAACTTAGCGTTGTGGGTGCCTTCAGCCAAGCCTCGCGAGGGTCGCCTTGACCTCGCCAATCGAGCGATCGATCGCGCCGAGGGCGTGGGTCCGCTCGGTCTCGGGGAAAGCCTTCGACGCCTGCTGCGTGGCGACCGAGGCCCGCATCGTGTTGAGGCTGGCGAGCCCCTCGGCCAGGGTCGCACGCACCGGCGCAGGTGCCGCGCTCGCGCACATCACCGTGTAGGTCTGGATTCTTCCGAAACCCTTGATGACCATTGCCATTGGTTTGGCGCTGGGCTTCACATCGCATCCGCCCGCACCGCTGAAGTGGGCGGGCAGCACCTTCCCGCCGGGCAATGGCGCACCGGGGGCAACGACCCCGCTGCCGACGATCAGGGCATAGCTGCCCGAGCCGTCGGGCTTGACGCCGATCGTCACTGCCTGCCGTCCGCCCGTCGCGCCCGACGTCGTTGCCGTAGCGGCGAGCGCGGTGCCGCCGAGAACCGCGACGGCGAGCCCGCCGATCGCGAGCCGCCGGCTCGTCCGCCGGTTTTGACCAAGCATCATCAGTCTTCCTTTCAAGTTGGAGCGCGCGTTGAGGTTGCAGGCGGGCAACGCGCCGATACCCGCGGCCTTGGCGAGAACATGAGCGTAGGAAGCAAGCACCCCGGGCCCCTTCGCCGCGAGCACCTGCGCGTCGACGGCGAGTTCCTGGTCTTCACGGAAAGCGCGGATGGCGAGCCACGCGACCGGGTTCCACCAGTGGACCGCCAGCACGGCGATCGAAACCCAGTTGGCGATCAGGTCGCCACGGGCATGGTGCATGGCTTCGTGCGCCAGCGCGAGGTCGCGCTCGCCCGGTTCGTAATCACGCGCAAAGCCTTGCGGCACCGCGATAAATCGATCGAAAACGCCGAAGGCGAGCGGCCCGTCGACATCGGTCGCGATCACCTGGATCGACCCGACGCGGCCGTAACCGGCGCTTGTCGCGCGCAGTCCGCGACAGAAGACGAAGTGGCGCGTGGCGTAACTCGCGAAGACGACGGCGGCACCCGCGAGCCAGACCAGCACCGCCGCTTCACCGGTAAGCGACGGCTCGACCCCGTGCCATGGAGCCGCCACGCCGCCGGGTCCGGCGAACAGCACCTGCATCGGCGTGACGGCGCCGCCGCCCAACCAGCCCGTGAACAAACTCGACGGCAGCGGCGGTAGGACCAGCCGCAGCGCCGGCAGCGCCCACAGGGCATAGCCGATCCGCGGGCCGAACCAGCGGCGAACCGGGGCGCGGACGACGAGGACGAGGAGCATCAGGACCGCCGATGCGATCAACGCCGCCTCGCCCCACGCGATGACCGCCGTCACGACTTGAGGGCCTTCAGCAGCGCCTCGATCTCGGCGATCTCCTCGGAGCTGAGTGCGTCGCGTTCGGCGAGATGCGCGACGAGCGGGGTCAACCGTCCGCCGAAGAAGCGGTCAATCAGGCGCCGCGATTCGCCCGCGACATAGTCGCTGCGGGCGAGAACCGGGCGGTAGAGATAGCGTCGGCCATCGGCTTCATGGGCGACCGCTTTCTTGGCGACGAGGCGGGCGAGCAGGGTCTTGACCGTATTGCCCGACCAGCCGCGCTCGGCGGGGACGCTGTCGATGACGTCTTGCGCCGTCAGCGGGCTGTTCGTCCACAACACCGCCATGACAGCCGCCTCCGCCTCGCTAATCCGTTCCATAGCCCAATGTCCATTAATTCGACTACAACTGTGGTTATCACGCCTACAGCCGTAGTCAATACTCGAATTGGGCGGGCGGCGGCCCGCAACCCGCTGCTGACTACGTTTGACCCGGCCCCGGTTTTCGCCTAACGCAACCCTCGACTGCCACCGGGCGGACACACTTCCCGCGTCCACGGATGCACGCCGGCCAGCGAAGACTCGCTCGCCGGCGCGTTGTTCGTTTCGCCCAACCGTCGCACTTCGAGTATAAGGCAAGCATGTTCGACAGCCTCTCCGATCGCCTCGCCGGCGTGTTCGACAAGCTTCGCGGCCGCGGTGCGCTGACCGAACTCGACGTCCGTGCGGCGATGCGCGAGGTGCGGATTGCGCTGCTCGAGGCCGACGTCGCGCTGCCGGTGGTCAAGGACTTCATCGACTCGGTCACGGCGCGCGCGGTCGGCGCCGAGGTCACGCGGTCGGTCACGCCCGGGCAGCAGGTCGTCAAGATCGTCCATGACGCGCTGGTCGAGATGCTCGGCAGCGACGCCGCGCCGCTCAACCTCGGCGTCACCCCGCCCGCCGTGATCATGGTCGTCGGCCTGCAGGGGTCGGGCAAGACGACGACGACCGCCAAGATCGCCAAGCGCCTGACCGAAAAGCAGGGCAAGAAGGTGCTGATGGCGTCGCTCGACGTCCAGCGTCCGGCCGCGCAGGAGCAGCTTCGCGTCCTCGGCGAGCAGACCAATGTCGCGACGCTGCCGATCGTCGCCGGGCAGCAGCCGGTCGAGATCGCCCGCCGTGCGCGGACCGCCGCCAAGCTCCAGGGCTTCGACGTCCTCCTCCTCGACACCGCCGGACGGCTCCACGTCGACGCCGCGCTGATGGCCGAGATGAAGGCCGTCGCCGAAGCCGGGACGCCCGACGAAATCCTCCTCGTCGTCGACAGCCTGACGGGCCAGGACGCGGTCAACGTCGCCACCTCGTTCTCGAGCGAAGTCGCGCTGACCGGCATCATCCTGACGCGGATGGACGGCGATGCCCGCGGCGGTGCGGCGCTGTCGATGCGCGCCGTCACCGGCAAGCCGATCAAGTTCGCCGGGACCGGCGAGAAGCTCGACGCGCTCGAGGAGTTCGTTCCCGATCGCGTCGCCAGACGCATCCTCGGCATGGGCGACGTCGTCGGCCTCGTCGAGCGCGCCGCCGAAAGCTTCGAGGCCGCGAGCGCCGAAAAGCTCGCTGCGAAGATGGCAAAAGGCCAGTTCGACATGGATGACCTGCGGATGCAGCTCGTCCAGATGAAGAAGATGGGCGGCATCGGTGCGCTCGCGGGCATGCTTCCCGGCATGGCCAAGGCCAAGGCGGCGATGGCGTCGGGGGCGGTCGACGAGAAGGTCCTCGGGCGGATGGAAGCGATGATCTGCTCGATGACCCCCAAGGAGCGGTCGAAGCCCGACCTGATCAACGCGAAGCGCAAGATCCGCATCGCCAAGGGCGCCGGGACGACCGTCCAGGACGTGAACAAGCTGATGAAAATGCACCAGGAAATGGAGGGCATGATGAAGCGCCTCCGCAAGATGGGCGGCATGAAGGGCATGGCGGCGATGCTCGGCAAGATGGGCGGCGGCGGCGCGGCGGGCCTCGCCGGCATGCTCGGCGGCGCCGGCCAGGGCGGATTGCCCGGCAATTTCAACAAGCTCAACAAACGCTAGAATTCAACCAGACTTAGAGATCGAAGAAGGAAGACCGGAATGTCACTCGCAATCAGGCTCGCTCGCGGCGGGATGAAGAAGAAGCCCTATTACCGCATCGTCGTGACGGACAGCCGCAACGCCCGCGACGGCAAGTTCCTCGAAAAGATCGGGACGTACAACCCGCTGCTCAACAAGGAGAACCCCGAGCGCGTGAAGCTCGACGGCGAGCGCGCGACGCACTGGCTGTCGGTCGGCGCGCAGCCGTCAGACCGGGTCGCCCGCTTCCTCGACGCCGCCGGTATCCGCACCCGGGCCGCCCGCTCGAACCCGAACAAGGGCGTCCCCGGCGACAAGGCGAAGGAGCGTTCCGACGCTGCTGCCGCCAAGCAGGCCGAGCTCGATGCAGCGACCGCCGAGGCTGCCGAAGCCGCCAAGGTCGCCGCCGCGACGCCCGCTGAGCCGGAGCCCGTTGCCGAAGTCGAAGTTCCCGCCGAAGCCGCCGAGCCGGTCGAAGCACCCTCCGACGTCGAGATCCCGGTCGACGCGGCGACCGAGACCGACGCCTCGCCCGCCGGTCCCGCCGTCTGAGCACGACGATCACCCTCGCCGCCGTTGCCGGAGCGCATGGCATCGGCGGCGAGGTTCGCCTCAAGCTGTTCGGTGATACCCCCGACAGCTTGAAGCGATACAAGAGCTTCGACGCTGCCGGACGGACGCTGACGCTCAAGTCGCTTCGCCCCGACAAGGGCGGCGCGATCGCGCGCTTCGCCGAGATCGCCGATCGCAACGCCGCAGAGGCGCTGCGCGGCACCGTGCTGACCGTCCCACGCGACTCTCTGCCACCGCTGGCCGAGGGTGAGTATTACCACGCCGACTTGATCGGGCTGGCGGTGGTCGACACCGATGGCACTGCCGTTGGCACTGTCATTGCGGTCGAAAACTTCGGCGCCGGCGACATCCTCGAAATTGAAAAGCCCGACCGCAAGACCTTCATGGTTCCGTTGACCCCGACGGCGGTACCGGAGATCGGCGAGCGGGTAGTGGTAGACGCGGCCTTCGTCGATTAGTATATACTTACCGTATATACGGAGGCGATGATGGCGATGACCAAGGTGTTCAAATCGGGCAACTCGATGGCCGTTCGCTTGCCCGCGTCGTTCAACGCGGTTCCCGGCACGCCGGTCGAGGTCCGCGAGGAGCAGGGGCGCTGGATCGTCGAATCGTTGGCCAACGCCAAGCCGAAGAAGATCGACCTCACAGGAATTTGGGGATCCATTCCGGGCTTGAAGCAACTGACCCCAGACGAGCGCACTTTAGAAGAGCGCGATCTGCCATGGCATCTACTGAACCGCAATGGCTGATCTGGCATATCTGCTCGACACCAACATCTGCATCCATATGTTTGCCGCATCGATCGAGCCGCTGCGCGCGAGAGTGGAGCAGATCGAAGTCGGCTCATTGGCGATTTCGGCAATTGTCTTCGCAGAGTTAGCGGCCGGTATTGAACGCCACGACCATCGTCGTGCGGTCGAATTCGGGCGGCTGTTGCAGATCGCGGAACTGCTGCCCTTCGACTACGACGCTGCGCAGGTCTATGGCACGCTGCCGTTCAAGCGGGCTAAGTTCGATCGCCTGATCGCCGCGCACGCCCTGTCGTCAGGACTGACGCTGGTCACCGCGAACACGGCCGACTTCAGCAACATACCCAATCTCAAGATCGAGAACTGGACCCTCCCCTGACTTGGTCCGCTACCGTCCTCACGCTATACCCCGAGATGTTTCCCGGGCCGCTTGGGCACAGCCTCGCTGGGCGCGCGCTGGCCGAGGGCATCTGGAGCCTCGACGCGCGCAACATTCGCGACTTCACCACCGACAAGCATCGCACCGTCGACGACACTCCGGCGGGGGGCGGTCCCGGCATGGTCCTTCGCGCCGATATCGTGTCGGGGGCGTTGCGTGGCGTCGGGGGCATCGGTCCGGCCCTCGCGCTGTCGCCGCGCGGCCCGCCACTCACGCAGTCGCGCATTCGCGACCTTGCGCGCGGTCCCGGCGTCCGGCTGATCTGCGGGCGCTTCGAGGGCTTCGACGAGCGATTGTTCACCGGCCCCGACGCACTCGAGCCGGTCAGCATCGGCGACTATGTCCTGTCAGGGGGCGAGCCCGCGGCGCTGGTCCTGCTCGATGCTTGCATCCGGCTGCTTCCCGGCGTAATGGGCGCGAGCCAGAGCGGGGACAGCGAGAGCTTCGAAAGCGGTCTCCTCGAATACCCGCACTACACCCGGCCCGCAACGTGGGACGGGCAATCGATCCCCGAAGTCTTGCGATCGGGGGATCACGCGAAGGTCGCCGCATGGCGGCAGGCGCGGTCCGAAGAGGACACACGGCTAAGGCGGCCGGACCTGTGGGAACGCTATCGTGGCGTTCGGGGTCGGTCGCCCTCTGGCGCGCGAGATGACGAAGGAGAATGAGATGAATCTCATCCAGACGCTCGAGGCGGAACAGATTGCCAAGTTCCTCGAGACCAAGAAGATCCCCCTGTTCCGCGCCGGCGATACGCTGCGCGTCGGGGTCAAGGTCGTCGAAGGCGACCGCAGCCGCGTCCAGAACTACGAAGGCGTGTGCATCGCCCGCGCCAATCGCGCGATGGGCAGCAGCTTCACCGTTCGCAAGATCAGCTTCGGCGAGGGCGTCGAGCGCGTCTTCCCGCTGTACTCGCCGAACATCGATTCGATTGAAGTCGTCCGTCGTGGCGTCGTCCGTCGCGCCAAGCTCTATTACCTTCGTGGTCGTTCGGGCAAGTCGGCGCGTATCGTCGAAAAGCGCGACGCCCGGCCCGGCGCAAGCGCCTGAACCGAGTACCCCGCGCGTCGCAAACGCGGTGCGCGGGGGTCGGACTTCAAACATCGGTGTCCGGCGGTGGCTCAATCGCGATCGTGATCTTAGATCTCCGCCCGCTTTGTGTTGCATGTTCAACGCTAGTCGACGGCCGTCGCTATTTCGCAGTTTAGCGGCCTTTCTGCCCCTGATAAAATTCGTTATGCATGATTCGCGCCAACTGCGCCGGAGATGAATGTGGCGGATGTCGAGGTAATCGAGCGAGAGGCGGCGGATAGCGCTGCCGCGTCGCGCGACGGCCTCGCGGTGGTCGCGATCGGCAAGAAATACGACAAGCGTGTCGTCCTCCGCGACGTCTCGCTGACCGTCAGCCGCGGTGAGGTCGTCGGCTTGCTCGGGCCGAATGGCGCCGGCAAGACGACGTGCTTCTATTCGATCATGGGATTGGCCAAGCCCGACCAAGGCCGCATCCTGCTCGACGGCACCGACATCACCAGCCTGCCGATGTACCGCCGGGCTGCGCTCGGCCTCGGCTATCTGCCGCAGGAGACTTCGATCTTCCGCGGCTTGACGGTCGCGCAGAACATCCTTGCGGTCCTCGAGATCGTCGAACCCGACAAGGCGACGCGTGCCGCGCGCCTCGAACAGCTGCTCGACGAATTCCACATCACCCGGCTGCGCGATGCGCCGGCGATGGCTCTCTCGGGTGGTGAGCGGCGGCGCTGCGAGATCGCCCGGGCACTCGCGGCACGCCCGTCGATCATGCTGCTCGACGAGCCATTTGCGGGTATCGACCCGATCTCGATCGCCGACATCCGCGGCCTCGTCGTCGACCTGCGCGACCGCCACATCGGCGTCCTGATCACAGACCATAATGTCCGCGAGACACTCGATATCGTCGACCGCGCCTGCATCATCTACGACGGCCGGGTCCTGTTCGAGGGCACCCCCGAGGCTCTCGTTGCCGACGAGACGGTACGGCGGGTCTACCTTGGCGAAGGGTTCAGCCTCTAGGGCTTCGGCTCCGGGGCAGCGCCATGAGCATCGGTCCCCGCCTCGACCTCCGTCAAAGCCAGTCGCTGGTGATGACTGTCCAGCTTCAGCAGGCGATCAAGCTGCTGGCGCTGACCAACGTCGAGCTTGAGGCCTATATCGGCGCCGAGCTTGAGAAAAACCCCCTGCTTGACGCGAGCGACCTCGGCACGACGGACGCCGCTCCTGCAGCACTTACTGAGCCCGCGTCTGCCGACCAGCTGATCGCCGCCGGCAACGGTGCCGCCGACGCTCCGCTCGATGTCGATTTCACAGCCGAAACCTTCCACCACGACGGCCCTACCGACAGCATCACCGACGGCGGCTTCCAGCAGGGCGGCAGCTTCGACGGCGCCGGCGCGATCGGCAACGGCGGTTCGGGCGACGGCGAGGGGATCGATTTCGACGCGATGGCCGCGGCCGAGCCGTCGCTAATCGACTTGCTGATTGAGCAGGCGGTCGCGGCTTTTCCCGATCCCGTCGACCTCGTCGTCGCCCGCCACCTGATCGACCAGATCGACGACGCGGGATACCTGACCGGGAGCAGCGTCGCCGACGTCGCCGACCGTCTCGACGCCGATCCGGAGACGGTTGAGCGTGTCCTTGGCGTCATCCACACCTTCGATCCGGTCGGAGTCGGAGCACGGACCCTGCGCGAGTGCCTGACGGTCCAGGCGCGCGAAGCCGACCGCCTCGACCCGGCAATGGCGGCGCTGCTGGCAAACCTCGAGACGCTAGCGCGCGGCGACATGGCGACGCTGCGCCGCGTCTGCGGGGTCGATCAGGAAGACGTGTCGGACATGATCCGCGAACTCCGCGGCTACAACCCCAAGCCCGGGCTGCAATATGGCGGCGAACGGGCGCAGAGCGTCGTTGCCGACGTCTTCGTCCACCGGCTGGCGAAAGGCGGCTGGGTCGTCGAGCTCAACAGCGCGACCCTACCGCGCGTCCTCGTCGACCGCGGCTACCACGCCAAGCTCAGCGCGGCGCCGATCACCGGGCACGACGCGAATGCCAAGGAGCGCGCGCGCGAGACCAAGGCCTTCCTGTCGGATTCGCTTGCGAGCGCGAACTGGCTGGTCAAGGCGCTCGACCAGCGCGCCCGGACGATCGTCAAGGTCGCGACCGAGCTGGTCAAGCAGCAGGAGGCGTTCTTCGAATACGGGGTCAACTACCTCAAGCCGCTAACGCTCAGAGCGATCGCTGAAGAGATCGGCGTCCACGAGTCGACCGTCAGCCGGGTGACGTCGAACAAGTATCTCGCCTGCGACCGCGGCCTCTTCGAGCTCAAGTATTTCTTCACCAGCGGCATCCAGTCCAACGACGGCGGCGAAGCGTCTTCGGCGCTCGCGGTCAAGAACCGCATTGCCCACCTGATCGCCGGCGAACCCGCCGCGGTGCCGCTGAGCGACGACAAGCTTGTCGTCCTGCTCCAAGCCGAAGGCTTCGACATCGCGCGTCGGACGGTAATGAAGTACCGTGAAGCGATGGGCATCGGGTCGAGCGTCGCGCGGCGGCGGGCGAAGTTGCTCGAAGCGGCGGCGTAGGCCCAAGCGGCAGCTCGTCCGGAGGTAAGCTCGAGGTCGCACCCTATGCGATCGCGCGGTTTGCTCCACCGGTCTGATCCGCCAGCGCCGAGAGCGTCTCGAGCCAGCCCTCGACGATGTCGCCCACCCGTTCCTCGACCGCCCCCCACCACAGCCAGTGGCTCGCGCCCGGAAGCTCGTGGTAGTCGATTGGCCCGGCGATACGGCGCGCGGTTGCGCGGGCGATGGCCGATGGGGTGATGCGGTCGCGGTCGCCGGTGATGATCAGCGTCGGCATCGTCAGCCGCGAATGATCGACTTGCGTCGAGCCGGTTCTCGCGAGGAAGGGCAGCGCCATCTCGAACAGAACGCGTCCCGAATCCCAGACCAGCGTAGCGATTTCGACATCGGCGATCGCCGCCGGCACCTCGTTGTATATCCCCCAGCGGGCATGATCGGCGTCGATCTTCGTCGGCCGCTCCCACCATTTTCCTTTGGTGATGACCTCCATCATCGTCCGGACCGGCGCGATCGCCGGGACGTTGGTCGATGCGGTCGCGGCGGGCGAGAACAGGATCAGCCCCGGCGCGCCGACCCGCGCCGCGACCGCCTGAGCAAGGAACCCGCCCATCGAATGTCCGGCGATGATCGGCAGCTCGGGCAGCAGCGCGATTTCCGCGGTGAGGAAAGCAATGTAGTCCTCGACGCTTGTCGTGCCGAGCTCGGGCGGAGGCGCGATGTCGGGCGCGCGGTCGTGGTACGGCAGGGCCGGAGCGTAGGTCGGTCTTCCCGTTGCCGCGAGCCGGGCGCGCAGCCCAGCAAAGACGGCGGGCGTGCTCCACATGCCATGGACGAAAAGGACCGGCGTCACTGCACCACGCCGGACGCGGCGAGCACCGCCATCGTCACAAGGTCGCTCGCACCGCTGATCATCGGCGCAATCTGGACCGCGTGCGACATGCCGACGAGCAGCGGCCCGATCATCCGGCCGCCGCCAAGCTCCTTCAACAGCTTGGCCGAGATGTTCGCCGACTGGAGCCCCGGCATGATCAGGATATTGGCCGGCTCCGACAGCCGCGAGAAGGGGTAGCGGCTCGCCATCCGCGGATTGAGCGCGACATCGGGTGACATCTCGCCCTCGTATTGGAAGCCGACCTGGCGTGCGTCGAGCAGCTTGATCGCGTCACGGGTGTGCTTGAGGAACTCGCCCGGCGGGTTGCCGAAGTTCGAGTAGCTGAGGAAGGCGACGCGCGGCTCCTGCCCCAGCCGCCGCGCGACGGCAGCGGTTTGCTCGGCGATGTCGGCGAGCTGCTCGGCGGTCGGGCGCTCGTGGACCGTGGTGTCGGCGATGAAGATCGTCTCCGACCGTCCGACATACATGTGGATGCCGAAAGGCGTATGCCCCGGCGCGGGATCGAGCACCGCGCGTAGCTGGCGGAAGGTCTCGGCGAAGTTGCGGGTAATGCCGGTGACCATCGCGTCGGCTTCGCCCATCGCCAGCATCAATGAGCCAAAGATGTTGCGCTCATGGTTGACCATCCGCTGGACGTCGCGGAGCAGGTGCCCCCGCCGCTGCTGGCGGGCGTAGAGCATCTCGACCATCCTCGGCACCAGCGTCGAGTTGGCGCTGTTGTGGATCTCGAATGAGTCGGGGTCGGCACCGATACGCGTCAGTCCGGCACGGACCGGCTCCTCGCGTCCGATCAGGACCGGTGTGCCATAACCGTTGGTGCGGAAGCTCACCGCCGCGCGGAGCACGACCTCCTGCTCGCCTTCGGCAAAGACGACGCGCTTGGGATGGCTGCGCGCCGCTTCGAAGCTGCCGGCGAGGACGGCGTTCGTCGGGTTGAGCCGGGAGCGCAGTTCGAGCCGGTACGCGGCCTCGTCGAAGAATGGCTTCTTGGCGATCCCGCTCGCCATTGCCGCCTTCGCCACCGCAACGGGGATATTCTCGATCAGCCGCGGGTCGAACGGTGCCGGGATGATGTAGTCGGGGCCGAAGTTGCGCGCCTTGCCGCCGTACGCCGCCGCAACCTCGTCGGGGACCTGTTCGCGGGCGAGATCGGCTAGCGCGTGCGCCGCGGCGAGCTTCATCGCCTCGTTGATCGATGTCGCACGAACGTCGAGCGCGCCACGGAACAGGTACGGGAAGCACAGAACGTTGTTGACTTGGTTGGGATAGTCCGACCGCCCGGTGGCGACGATCGCGTCGGAGCGAACGGCAGCGACCTCCTCCGGGGTGATCTCGGGATCGGGGTTGGCCATGGCGAAAATAATCGGATTCGGCGCCATCGATGCGACCATCTCGCGGCTGAACGCGCCCTTCTGGCTGAGGCCGAGGGCGAGGTCGGCGCCGACCATCGCCTCGCTCAGCGTCCGCGCGTCGGTGACCGCGGCGTGCGCCGACTTCCACTGGTTCATGCCACTGGTGCGCCCCTGGAAGATGACCCCTTTGGTGTCGCACATGATGACGTTGGTCACGCCGAGCAGCTTGATCAGTTCGGTGCAGGCGATCGCCGACGCGCCGGCGCCATTGACCACCATCTTGATGTCCTCGGGCTTGCGTCCGGTCAGGTGGAGCGCGTTGATCAACCCGGCGGCGGCGATGATCGCGGTGCCGTGCTGGTCGTCGTGGAACACCGGTATGTTCATCCGCTCCTTGAGCGTCGTCTCGATGATGAAGCACTCGGGGGCCTTGATGTCCTCGAGGTTGATCCCGCCGAAGCTCGGCTCCATCAACTCGACCGCGTCGATGAAACGGTCGACGTCCTCGGTCTTCAGCTCGAGGTCGATCGAGTCGATGTCGGCGAAGCGCTTGAACAGCACCGCCTTGCCCTCCATCACCGGCTTCGACGCCAGCGCGCCGAGGTTGCCGAGGCCGAGGATCGCGGTGCCGTTCGAGATCACCGCGACGAGGTTGCCTTTGATCGTATAATCGTACGCGGTGTCGGGGTCGGCGGCGATCGCCAGCACCGGGATCGCAACGCCGGGCGAATAAGCGAGGCTGAGGTCACGCTGCGTCGCCATCGGCTTCGACGCGATGATCTCGATCTTGCCGGGCCGCCCGCCCGAATGGAAGAGCAAGGCCTCACGGTCGAACGACGGGCCGGTGGTTTCGTCGGACATCGTCAATCCCCTAAAACTGAGCCCGACCCTACAGGCGCGGGTCCGTGACGGGCAAGCGGTCATCGGCTAGGAGCGGTGCGATGAGCGAAGCTTCGCCGATGATGGCGCAATATCTGAGCATCAAGGCGCAGGCGGCGGGCTGCCTGTTGTTCTTCCGCATGGGCGACTTCTACGAGTTGTTCTTCGACGACGCGGCGAAGGCGGCGGCGACGCTCGACATCGCATTGACCAAGCGCGGGCAGCATCTTGGGCAGGATATCCCGATGTGCGGCGTACCGGTGCACGCGGCGGAGGCGTACCTGATGCGGTTGATCCGTGCCGGGCACCGTGTCGCCATCGCGGAGCAGATCGAGCCTCCCGCTGAGGCTAAGAAGCGCGGTGCGAAGTCGGTCGTCGCCCGCGCGATCGTCCGGGTGGTGACGCCGGGGACGCTGACCGAGGACACCCTGCTCGACGCGCGGCGGAGCAATTATCTGGCGGCGGTAGCGCCGGTGGCGGGCGCTGTCGGGGTGGCGTGGTGCGATGTCTCGACGGGCGCCTTCCGGACGCTGTCGACGGCGACTGACGGGGTCGAGGCCGAGCTGGCCCGGATTGCCCCGGCGGAGGTCGTTGCCCCCGAGGGATGGGTCGGGGAAGCAACGTTGCGCCCCGCTGCCGAGTTCGAATCACGCAGTGCAAACAAGCGGTTGTGCGACCGCTTTGGCGTCGCGACGCTCGATGGCTTCGGCAGCTTTGCGCGCGAGGAAGTCGCCGCGGCGGGGGCGTTGCTCGCGTATCTCGAGACGGCCGGAGCCGGGACGCTGCCGCTGCTGACGCCGCCGGTGCCGTCGCCGCAGGCGGGAGTGATGGCGATCGACGCGGCGACGCGGAGCAGTCTCGAAATCAGCCGCAGCGTCGCTGGCGCGCGGGCCGGGAGCCTGCTCGATGCGATCGATCTGACGGTGACCGGGGCTGGGGCGCGGATGCTCGCCGACGACCTTGCGGGGCCGTTGACCGACGCGTCGGCGATCGGTGAACGGCTTGATTTCGTTGCGTGGTTCTGCGGCCTGTCGATCATTCGCGGGCGGACGCGCGATGCGCTCAAAGCCGGGGCCGACCTCGAACGGGCGCTGTCGCGGCTGGCGCTCGACCGCGGCGGGCCGCGTGATCTCGCGGCGATCCGCGTTGGGCTGGCGATCGCGCTGGCGTTGAAGAACACCCTCGGGACGGCGCAGGCGATCGACATTCCGCCATTGCTGCCGGCGACGCTCGACCGGATCGGGGCGCATGGCGGCACGATCGAGGCATTGCGCGCGGCGCTGGTCGCCGAACCGCCGCTCGACACTGTGCATGGCGGCTTCATCGCGCCCGGTTTCGACGCCGCGCTCGACGAGTTGCGCGCGGCGGCGAGCGACGGTCGGCGGCTGGTGGCGGCGCTCGAAAGTCGGCTGCGGGGTGAGACCGGTGTTGCCGCGCTCAAGATCCGGCACAACGGCGTGCTAGGCTATCATATTGAAGTTGCAGCGCGGAATGCCGATCCGCTGTTGGCGAACCCCGGCTTCACCCACCGCCAGACGCTTGCGGGAACAGTGCGCTTTGGCTCGGCCGAGCTCCATGGGCTGGCGACAAGAATTGCGCAGGCGGGGGATCATGCGCTGGCGGCGGAGGCGGCGCACTTCGCGATGCTCCGTGAGACGGTGCTCGTTCATGCCCGGGAGATCGCCGCGACGGCGGCGGCGCTGGCGCGGATCGACGTTGCCAGCGGGCTTGCCGAATTGTCGGCGAGAGAGAACTGGGCGCGGCCGAGCGTGGACGACAGTTGCGCCTTCGAAGTGACGGCGGGGCGGCATCCGGTGGTCGAGGCGGCGACGCGGGCGGCACGGCAGACCTATGTCGCCAACGACTGCGACCTTGGCGAAATCAATCGCTTATGGCTCGTCACCGGGCCGAACATGGCGGGCAAGTCGACCTTTCTCCGCCAGAATGCGCTGATTGCGGTGCTGGCGCAGGCGGGGTCGTTCGTTCCTGCCGCCAGCGCGCATATCGGCGTCGTCGACCGGCTGTTCAGCCGGGTCGGCGCGTCGGACAATCTCGCGCAGGGGCGGTCGACCTTCATGGTCGAGATGGTCGAAACCGCCGCGATCCTGTCGACCGCAACCAACCGCAGCCTCGTCATTCTCGACGAGGTCGGGCGCGGCACATCGACCTACGACGGGCTGGCGATCGCCTGGGCGGTGCTCGAGGCGGTCCACGACCAGCTTCGCTGCCGCTGCCTGTTCGCGACGCATTATCATGAGCTTACCACCCTCAGCGCACGCCTCGACGCGCTCGCGTTGGTCACCGTCAAGGTCCGCGAATGGAACGGCGAACTCGTCTTCCTTCACGAGGTCGCGGTTGGGGCGGCGGACCGCAGCTACGGCCTCGCGGTGGCCAAGCTCGCTGGTCTCCCGGCCCCGGTGATTGCCCGGGCGAAGGAGGTTCTGGCGCGGCTCGAAGCCGGGAAAGCGCGGACCGGGGGGCTGGCTGCCGACCTGTCCGACCTGCCGTTGTTCGCTGCCGCACCGCCACCCGCTAAATCGGACGATCTGAGGGAGCGGCTGGGGTCGATCAGCCCCGATTCGCTATCGCCGCGGGAGGCGCTCGACCTGCTTTACGAACTGAAGCGGCTCGCCTGACCGCGAAACCGGCCCGGGCGCACCCGGTCCGCACACGCACGCACCCCATGCCGATCCGCAGCGCCGCTTTGACGCGCTGCGGGCACGGCTTGCCACCGCCCCCGCCTTCCCGCACGTTATCCGCGGGCAACGGCGAGGGCGCGCGCGCATGGACACGACGATCGGTATCGCACCCCCGGGCGAGGCGATGCGCGACCGCGGCCTCGTCCGCGGCGTCGGCCTTGCCGCGTTCACCGCGGCGATCGTCAACGGCGTCGTCGGCGCGGGCGTGTTCACTCTGCCCGCGGTCATGGCGCTCAACGTCGGACCACGCGCGCCGCTCGCCTTCCTCGTCTGCGCCATCGCGATGGGCGCGGTCGTCTGGTGCACCGCCGACGCCGGGCGGCGGGTGCCGACGTCGGGCGGGATCTACGGCACGGTCGAGGCGGCGTTCGGCAAGCGCGCCGGCTTCGTAACCGGCTTCGTCGGCATCTGGCTGTCGAGCGTGCTGTCATGCGGCGGCATCGCGGCGGCGTTTGCGGCGATCGTCGGGGCGTCGGTCCCGGCGCTGGCGGGCGGCTTGCCGCGCGCGGCGCTGATCTGCGGCGTGATGGCGCTGCTCGCGCTGGTCAACCTTCGCGGGGTCGGCTTCGCCGCGCGCTTCATCACCGTCACGACGCTGGTCAAGCTCGTCCCGCTGGCGCTGTTCGTCGGCGTCGGCGTCTGGTTCATCGACCCCGCCAAGCTCGGCGCCGGGGTGGCCGCAACCGGCGGCGACGGTCTGGGTGGCGGCTTCGGCCGCGCCGTGATCTTCGCGTTGTTCGCCTTCTCCGGCATGGAGACCCCGCTCAGCGCCTCGGGCGAGGTCGCCGACCCGCGCCGCAACGTCCCCCGCGCGATCATGCTGGCGATGGGCTTCGTCCTGCTGCTGTACGTCGCCGTCCAAGTCGTCGCGCAGGGCCTGCTCGGCGCGGCGCTGGCGCATTCGGCGACCCCGCTGGCGAGCGCAATCGCCACCGTCCGCCCCGAACTCGGCATCGTCCTGCTGGCGGGCGCGGGGGCGTCGATGCTGATCTGGATCGGCTCGGACCTGCTCGGTGCGCCGCGCGTCCTGTTCGCCTTCGCCCGCGACCGGCTGCTCCCCCGGTTCCTTGGCACGGTCGGCGCGAAAAGCCACGTGCCCGTTATGGCGATCATCGTCCACACCGTCCTCGTCTGCATCCTCGCGGTCAGCGGCACCTTCGAGGCGCTGGCGATCCTGTCGGGGCTGGCGAGCACTTTCCTTTATTCGATGGCGTGCAGCGCGGCGTGGCGGCTCGATGCCCGCGGCGTCGGCGGCATTGGCGGACGGCGCGGGGTAATCCCGGTCGCGGCGGCGATCGGCGTTCTGGCGATGGTCGCGATCGCAATTCAGGCAAAGCCGGTCGAGCTGTTCGGGCTCGCGGCGGCAGTAGCGATCGCGCTGGGCCTCTATTCGGGACGACGGATGTTTGCGGGCGGGGTCTCCAGCGACCGTTACGCGTAGCTGTTGACCGCGCCGAACATCGCAGTCAGCGCCGCGCGCTCCCCTGCCGTCAGCTCGGGGCGCCAGATCTCGAACAGCAGGATTGCGCGGGGCTGATCGCTGTCGTTCCACGCCTCGTGCTCGATCGAGTCGTCGAAGATCAGCGGCACGCCTTCCTCGACGTCGCGAACCTCGTTGCCGACGCGGATACGGCAGCCGGGCGGGACGATCAGCGGGATGTGGACGATCAGCCGCGTGTTAAGCATCCCGTTGTGCGGCGGGATGTGGGTGCCGCCCGCAAGGATCGAGAACAGCGCCATCGGCGAACGCCCGGGAGTGCGCGGGATCGGTGCGCTCTCGACGGCGGCGACGGTGCGCGGGCATGCCGCGTGGTGCTCGGCGACGGGTTCGCCGTTCTTCCATAGATGGTAGGCGCTCCACCGCGCATCGCCGAGAAGCGAATGCTCCTTCGACGGGCGGTTCTCAGGAGCCTCGACGTACGGAGCGAGGCCCGCTTGCGCCGCGATCACCGCCTCGACCTCGGCACGCATCGCCGGGGCCTGCGCCGCAACCGCCGCCGCCCAGGCGAAATCGGCCGGGTCGTGGAAGGGGATCGCGGCGAGGCGGGGATAATAGAAGCTCGTCGGCGCCTGCGGGTACGGTGCCGCCGTGCCGGTGGTGATCGCCAGCGCCTCGGCGAAGCGCGGGTGGACCGTCGCGGCGTCGATGTCCGCAGCCTTGAGTTCGGACCGCAGATGCGTGTCGAACTTGGCCGCCGCGGCGTCGCGTGCTGCCTTCGCCCGGTCGAGCGCCGCAACCGTCACGGGCGCCAGTCCGGCAACGCCGTCGGCGGTCCGCAGCGCGGCCTCGTACCATGTCGTCGCCGCGCGGGTGTCGCCGTCGCGGTCGAGCAACTCGCCGCGCATGACCATCCCGTCGAGGTTGGCGCGGTCGAGCGCGAGCAGCGCATCGAGCGCGGCATGCGCCTGCCGCCGGTCGTCGAGCTGGAAATTCGCCTGTGCGAGGAGCAGCCACAATTGCGGGGTCGCGCGACCGGCGGCGGCGACCGCGTCGAATGCGCTGCGCGCGGTGACGGCATCGCCCCGGCTCAGCGCGGTGACTCCGTCCTGCGCGATGACGGCGAAATTCGGCGCGGCGAGACCGGTCATTCGGCGCCCCGCGGCGGCGGGTTGAGCTGGCCGCCGCGGAACGCGCCCTGCATCGCGAACATCCACCCGGGATATTCGGGGGCGAGCTTGCTCGCGGCGTCGAGCGCGGTCAGGTCATCCGCGGTCAGCACGACCTTGCCCGCGGCGATATTGTCCTCGAGCTGGTCGATCCGCTTCGCCCCGACGATGACGCTCGTCACCACCGGCTGGGCGAGCAGCCACGCCAGCGCGACCTGCGCGATGCTGACGCCGTGACCCTCGGCGATCGGGCGCATCGCGTCGATCACCGCGTCGGCGCGCTCGGGGGTGACCGGCGGGAACTCGAACGACGCGCGGCGGCCGTCCTTGGCCCCGCCCTGGTATTTGCCCGACAGCAGCCCGCCGGCGAGCGGCGACCAGACCATCAGGCCGATGCCTTCGGCGGTCAGCATCGGCACGATCTCGCGCTCGAGGTCGCGCCCGGCGACGCTGTAATACGCCTGGAGGCTGACCGGGCGCGCGAGGCCGTGGCGCTCGGACAGCCCGACCGCCTTCATCACCTGCCACGCCGCCCAGTTCGACAGGCCGATGTAGCGAACGCGCCCCGAGGCGACGATCGCGTCGAGGCTGCGCAGCTGCTCCTCGATCGGCGTCGCGACGTCGAAGCCGTGGATCTGGTAGAGGTCGATGTGGTCGAGGCCGAGCCGCGTCAGGCTGCCGTCGACCGCGTTCATCAGGTGATAGCGCGACGTGCCGCGCCCGTTCGGCCCCTTGCCGATGTCGCCGAACGCCTTGGTCGCGATGACGATCTCGCTGCGAGCGATGCCGAGGTTCCTCAGCGCCGCCCCGGTGATCTCCTCCGACCTGCCCGCGCCATAGACGTCGGCGGTGTCGATGAAGTTGATCCCCGAATCGATCGCGGTCCTGACCAGCGCATCGGCGTCGCTCTGGCCGAGCCCGCCCATCGCCTTCCACACGCCTTCGGCGCCGCCGAAGGTCATCGTCCCGAGGGCGAGTTCGGACACGAACAGCCCGGTGCGACCGAGTGGATTATACCGCATGAATTGGAACTCCGCGCGCGCCGATGTGGCGTTATGTGCGGTTTGCCCCTATCTGCGCCGCATGTCACCCCGCTTCGACCAGCTCGCCAACCGGCGCGCGATCATCGACCGCCGCGTCGTCGGCGATGCGCTCGCTGCCGCTGCCGAGGCTGGGCGGAGCGTCGAGGCACGCCGCGACGCCGCCGCCGCGATCCTCAAGGCCGCGCTCGGCGAAGGCCGCGCCGAGATCCGCCGCCGCCTCCGCGAACACCCGTCGCGCGGGCTCGACAGCGCCGCCTCCGGGGCGTTCCTGACCGACCAGCTGCTCCGGCTGATCTTCGACTTCACCACCACCGCGCTCTACCCCAAGCCGAACCCGACCGCCGCCGAACGCCTGACGCTAATCGCGGTCGGCGGCTATGGCCGCGGCGAGATGGCGCCCTTCTCCGACGTCGACATCATGTTCCTCACCCCGTGGAAGCAGACCGGCTGGGGCGAGCAGGTGATCGAGACGATCCTGTACCTGCTGTGGGACCTCGCGTTGAAGGTCGGCCATTCGACGCGCTCGCTCGACGACATGATCCGCATGGCGAAATCCGACCTGACGATCCGCACCGCGCTGCTCGAGGCGCGCTACGTCTGGGGCGACCAGCCGCTGTACGACGAGGCGGCGGCGCGCTTCCGGAAGGAGATCGTCGCCGGCACCGCGCGCGCCTACATCGCCGACAAGCTCGCCGAGCGCGACGCCCGCCACCACCGCATGGGCGACAGCCGCTACGTCGTCGAACCCAATTTGAAGGAGGGCAAGGGCGGCCTGCGCGACCTCCACACCCTGTTCTGGATCGGCAAATATGCCTATCAGGTCCAGTCGGTCGCCGAGCTCGTCGACAAGGGGCTGCTGACCGCGACCGAGCTGCGCCAGTTCCTCAAGGCCGAGAACTTCCTGTGGGCGGTGCGGTGCAACCTCCACGACATCGCCGGCCGCGCCGAGGAGCGCCTGACCTTCGACGTCCAGCGCGAGCTGAGCACCCGGCTGCGTTATACCGAGCGTGCCGGCATGTCGGCGATCGAGCGCTTCATGCGCCACTATTTCCTCGTCGCGCGGCAGGTCGGCGACCTTACCGGGCTGTTCCTCGCCCACCTCGACGACAGCTTCGGCAAGGGCGCGTGGTTCCCCAAGCTCGTCCGGCGGCCGCGCAAGCTCAACGGCTTCACCACGCGGTCGGGGCGGATCGGGGTGCCGAACGACAATTTCTTCCGCGACGATCCGGTCCGGCTGATCGAGATGTTCGCGCTGGCGAACAGCGCCGGGCTCGAGATCCACCCGCTGGCGATGCGCCAGGCCGGGCGCGACGCCGGGCTGATCACCGAGAAGGTCCGCCGCGACCCCCGCGCCAACGCGCTGTTCATGGACGTGCTGACGAGCCACATCGACCCCGAGACGACGCTGCGCTGGATGAGCGAAGCCGGGGTCTTCGGCCGCTTCATTCCCGACTTTGCCCGCGTCGTCGCGCAGATGCAGTACGACATGTACCATCACTACACCGTCGACGAGCACACCATCCGCGCCATCGGGCTGGTCGCCAAGATCGAGAACGGCGAGCTCAAGGCCGACCATCCGCAGTCGGCCAAGGTCATCCGCCAGCTCGTCTCGCGCCGCGTCCTGTACGTCGCGGTCATGCTCCACGACATCGCCAAGGGCCGCGGCGGCGACCATAGCGAGCTCGGTGCCGAGATCGCGCTGCAACTGTGCCCGCGGCTCGGACTCTCGCCCGCCGAGACCGAGACCGTCGCGTGGCTGGTCCGCTACCACCTGCTGATGTCGTCGACCGCGTTCAAGCGCGACCTGTCGGACTATAAGACGATCCTCGATTTCACCGAGATTGTCGCCTCGCCGGAACGCCTGCGGCTGCTGCTGGTGCTGACCGTCGTCGACATCCGCGCGGTCGGGCCGAACGTGTGGAACAACTGGAAGGGCCAGCTCCTCCGCGACCTCTACGACGCCGCCGAGGAGGTCCTTCGCCTCGGTCACAAGCAGAACGGCCGAGCCGAGCGGATCGCGGCGAAGCAGGCAGCGCTGGCGAAGGAACTCGAGTGGCCCGCCGCCGAGTTCGCCGCCTACGCCAAGCGCCACGGCGACCCGTACTGGGTCGCCGAGTCGCCCGAAGTGCTGTTCCGCAACGCTTGCCTCGTCGAACGCTCCGACGCCGCCAAGGCGCCCCTGTCGATCGCGATGGATGTCGACGCAGCGATGGGGACGACGCTGGTCACGGTCTATGCCGCCGACCACCCCGGCCTGTTCTACCGCATCGCCGGGGCGATCTCGCTCGGCGGCGCGAACATTCTCGACGCGCGGATTCACACCACCCGCGACGGCCAGGCGCTCGACAACTTCGTCGTTGCCGACCCGCTCGGACGCCCGTTCGCCGAGCCAGCGCAGCTCGCCCGGCTCAAGCGCTCGATCGAGGACGTCCTCCTCGGCAAGGTCCGCCTCGCGGACCGGCTGGCCGCGCGGCCCCTCGCCCGCCGCCGCGCCGAGGTTTTCCGCGTCGAACCAAATGTGTTAATTGATAACCGTGCTTCGAACCGCTACACCGTGCTCGAGGTCAACGCCCTCGACCGCCCGGCGCTGTTATGGTCGCTGACGCACGCCTTGTTCTCGGCGCGCCTCGCGATCCAGTCGGCGCACATCGCGACCTACGGCGAGCGCGCGGTCGACGTGTTCTATCTGACCGACCTGACGGGTGAGAAGATCGACAATGCGGCGCGGTTAAAGACGTTGGAGAAGCGGTTGTTGGAGCTGGCGTCGGGGGAGACTGCACCGGCGATGATCGCGGCGGAGTGAAGGGTTACTAGCCGTTCCCGGAGAGCGGCGTCGGACTGCCTAGATAATTGAGTGTCATCCCGGCGAAGGCCGGGACCCATGATCACC
>NZ_JANYGL010000081.1 GCF_025362435.1 Polymorphobacter sp. | reverse complement strand
CACCACCGAACCGTATGACGAGGCTTTTCGCGCCCGCCTGCGCGGGGCGATGGCTGCGGCGCTGGCGATGGCGGCGCCCGCGCCGCACGCCGAAATCGACAGCGTCGCCCGCGAACTGACCGAGCGCCACGCGGCGGCGGTCGCGGCGTTGCTCGCTGAAGCCGGGGTCGATGCGAGCACCGTCGATGTCGTCGGCTTCCACGGCCAGACGATCGCGCACCGCCCCGACCGCCGCTGGACGTGGCAGATCGGCGATGGCGCGCTCCTCGCCCGGCTGACCGGGATCAAGGTCGTCAGCGATTTTCGCTCGGCCGACGTCGCCGCGGGCGGGCAGGGGGCACCGCTCGCCCCGGCGTATCACCGCGCGCTCGTCGCCGGGCTGGGAAGCGAGCCGGTCGCGGTGCTCAACCTCGGCGGGGTCGGCAACATTACTTGGTTCGGAGCTGGGGCGGGCGACGCGCGGCAATGGGGCAGCTTCGACACCGGCCCGGGCAATGCGCTGATCGACGATAGGGTCCGCGCGGGCAACGGATCGAGCCACGACGCCGGCGGAGCGCTCGCGAGCAGCGGCAGCGTCCACGAGCAGGTCGTCGACGCGATGCTCGACCTCGACTGGTTCGACCTGCCCGGGCCGAAGTCGCTCGACCGCGCCGACTTCGGCCTCGGCGCGGTCCGCGGGCTGAGCCTCGCCGACGGCGCCGCGACGCTGACCGCCTTCACCGCCGCAACGGTCGCGCAGGCGCTCCGCCACGTCGCCGACCGCCCGGCGCGGATCTTGGTGACGGGGGGCGGGCGGCACAATCCGGTGTTGATGGCGATGCTTGAGCGACGGACCGGGCTGCCGGTCGCCCCGGTCGAGGCGGTCGGCTGGGACGGGGACGCGCTCGAGGCGGAGGCGTTCGCCTATCTCGCGGTGCGGGTGCTGCAGGGGCTGCCGACGAGTTGGCCCGAGACGACGGGGGTGCCGAAGGCGACGGGAGGCGGCCAAATCTCCTCCCCTCCCCTTTAGGGGAGGGGCCGGGGGTGGGGCAGTCGCCACGGGCTCGATGTTGGGTTCGTGCACTACCCCTCGGCGCGGACTGCCCCACCCCCGGGCCGTCGCAAGGGCGACGTCTCTCGCCCCACCCCTGAAGGGGAGGGGGAGGGGGTTACCGGTCGGCGCTCAGCCGCTTGTCGAGATACGCATCCACGACGCCCATCAGGTCGGGCATTTCGTGCTCGAAGAAGTGGTTCGCCTTCGGGATCGTCTGGTGGTCGATCGTGATGTGCCGTTGGGTCTTGAGCTTGTCGACGAGCTTCTGGACGCTGACGCCGGTGACGACCTCGTCGGCCTCGCCGTCGACGATGATCCCCGACGACGGGCACGGCGCGAGGAAGGTGAAGTCGTACATGTTCGCCGGCGGGGCGATCGAGATGAAGCCCTTGATCTCGGGGCGCCGCATCAACAGCTGCATGCCGATCCACGCACCGAAGCTGAAGCCGCCGACCCATGTCGTCGACGCCTCGGGGTTGAACTGCTGCATCCAGTCGAGCGCCGAGGCGGCGTCGCTCAGCTCGCCGATGCCGTTGTCGAACACGCCCTGGCTGCGCCCGACGCCGCGGAAGTTGAAGCGCAGCGTGGCGAAACCGCGGCGGACGAAAGTGTTGTACAGCGCCATCGAGATCGGATGGTTCATCGTCCCCTGCTGCGGATGCGGCTGGAGGATGATCGCGACCGGCGCGCGGGCGCGGCTGGCGGGCTGGTAACGCCCTTCGAGACGGCCTTCGGGACCGGGGAAAATGACTTCGGGCACTGGCGGAACCTGCGGAATTTGAAATGGATGCGCGTCGGCGCGGACCTTTCCTATATATGGCCGTGCCGTAAAGTCGCAACGCAAACCCGTGCGGGAGTCCGCTTGACGCCAATCTATCTCGACTGGGCCGCGACCGCGCCGATCGATGCCGCCGCGATCGAGGCGATGGCCGATGCCGCATGCGCTTGGGCGAACCCGTCGTCGGTGCATCGCGCCGGGCGGCGGGCGCATGGCTTGCTCGAGGCGGCGCGGGGCGATGTCGCGGCGGCGCTCGGGTGTCCGGCGCGGTCGATCGTGTTCACCGGCGGCGGCACCGAGGCGCTCGGGCTGGCGCTGGCGCAGTCGGGGTCGCGAATGATTTCGGCGGTCGAGCACGATGCGGTGCGGGCGCAGGCCCCGGGGGCGGGGGTGATCCCGGTCGATGTGAACGGGGTGGTCGACCTTGCCGCGCTCGACGCGATGCTTGCCGCGGCGCCGGGTCCGCAGCTGGTCGCGGTGATGCACGTCAACAACGAGACGGGGGTGATCCAGCCGGTCGCCGAGATCGCCGCGCTGGTTGCCGGGCATGGCGGGACGCTGCTCGTCGATGCGGTCCAGTCGGCGGGGAAGCTGGCGCTGCCGGATGCCGATTACGTCGCGGTGTCGGCGCACAAGCTTGGTGGCCCGCCGGGAGTCGGTGCGCTGGTCGTCCGCGACCATGTCGCGGCGGTGGCGAAGGGCGGCGGGCAGGAGCGGGGGCAGCGCGCGGGGACCGAGAATTTGCCGGGGATCGCCGGGTTCGCCGCGGCGCTGACCGCGCGCGCTGCAGATAGCGGCTGGCTGCAACGCCGCACCACACTCCGCGATCGCCTCGAAGCGCAACTGCCGGGGGCGGTGGTCCACGGCGCGGAGGCTGCTCGCATCGGGACGATCGCGTGTATCGGGCTGCCCGGGGTCGCGGCGATGACGCAGCTGATGGCGCTCGACCTTGCGGGGTTCGCGGTCAGCGCCGGTGCGGCGTGTTCGTCGGGGAAGGTCAAGACGAGCCATGTCCTCGGCGCGATGGGCGTCGGCGCGGGCGCGGCGGGGGAGGCGATACGGGTCAGCCTTGGTTGGCGGACGACCGCGGCGGAGGTCGACGCGTTCGCTGCTGCGTGGCGCGATATGGCGGCGCGGCTGGGACGGAGGGCGGCATGATTCCGTATTACGTCACCCTCGATCACGTGACCCTCAATTACGTCGTCATCCCCGCGCACGCGGGGAGCCATCTCCCACAGCAGGAGATGGGTTCCCGCTTTCGCGGGAATGACGAAAAGGGGGGAATGGTGCCGGCATGACCCGCCCGATCTACCTCGATTATGCCGCGACGACGCCGCTCGACCCGGCGGTGCTGGCGGCAATGCAGCCGTGGCTCAGCGACAAGTTCGGCAACCCGCATTCCCCGCATCTGTGGGGTTATGAGGCCGACGCGGCGGTCGACGTCGCGCGCGGGCAGGTTGCGGCGCTGCTCGCGGCTCCCCCGGAAACCGTGTCGTTCACCGGTGGCGCGACCGAGTCGGTCAACTGGGCGCTCAAGGGGGTGATGACCGCGCCCGGGCAGGCGCGGCGGCGGCTGGTGACGCTGGCGACCGAGCATAGCTGTGTTCTAGAAACCGCGCGCTGGCTCGAAAGCATCGGCTGCGCGCTGACCGTCGTCGGGGTGCTGCCCGACGGGGTCGTCGACCTCGATGCGCTCGACGCGGTGCTTGGCGACGATGTTGCGCTGGTCTCGGCGATGCTGGTCAACAACGAAACCGGGGTGGTCCAGCCGGTCGCCGACATCGCCGCGCGCGCGCATGCCGCTGGCGCGCTGGTGCATTGCGACGCGGCGCAGGGGTTCGGGAAGGTCGACTGCGCCGGGCTCGGCATCGACCTGCTTAGCCTGACCGCGCACAAGATCTACGGCCCGAAGGGGATCGGCGCGCTCTACCGGCGGGCGGGCGTCGCGCTGACCCCGCTGCTCCACGGCGGCGGGCAGGAGGACGGGCGGTCGGGGACATTGTCGCCGGCGTTGTGCGTCGGGCTGGGGACGGCAGCGGCGCTGGCGGGGGAGCGGATGGCGGTCGACGCGGCGCATGCTCGCGCGCTGTGGGACCGGCTGCTCGGCGGCATCGACGTGGCGTATCGGGTCAACGGCTCGCTCACCGACCGCTGGTTCGGCACGGTCAACCTTGGCTTCCCGGGGGTCGACCCCGCGCGACTGTTCAGCGCCGTCCGCGACCTCGCCGTCTCGACCGGGTCGGCCTGCGCCAGTGCGAGCGGGCGTCCGAGCCATGTCCTCGCGGCGATGGCGGGGTCGGTCCAGGGCTTGCGGATCGGCTGGGGGCGCTTCACCACCGACGCCGAGATCGACACCGCCGCCACCGTCTTGACCGCCGCCGCGCGCCGCCTCGGGAGCATTGCTGCATGACGATCGTCCGGTTCGTTTCCGCCGACGGCAAGCGCGTCGTCGAGGCCGAGGCTCCAGCGGGGACGCGGCTGCTCGACCTCGCGCAGAACAACGACCAGCCGCTCGAAGGCGCGTGCGAGGGGGCGATGGCGTGTTCGACGTGCCATGTGTTGGTCAAGCCCGACGACTTCGACCGCCTGCCGAAGGCGAGTGCCGAGGAGGAGGACATGCTCGACTTCGCTTACGGCGCGTCGCGGACGTCGCGGCTGGCGTGCCAGATCTGGCTGAGCGACGAGCTTGCGACGCTTGAGGTGAAGATGCCGGCGGCGAGCCACGATATGACGGGGCGTTAGAGCGTCGGCGCCCCTACCAAGGCAGCGCATTCCCCCGATAATCGAGGAACACCCCCGTTGCCGCCGGGGTCAGCCCCGCAATCACCTGCCGCAGCCCGGTGACCGAGGCATCGACCGCGACCTCGGCACCCGCGCCGCCCATGTCGGTCTTGACCCAGCCGGGGTGGAGCGCGGCGACGGCGATGTCGCGGCGCTTGAGCTCGATCGCCAGCGTCTTGAGCCCGGCGTTGAGCGCCGCCTTCGACATCCGGTAGGTATACAGCCCGCCGCCGGTGTTCGCGCCGATCGAGCCGAGCGTCGACGACAGCGCCGCGATCGTCCCGCCGTCGCGCACCGTCGGGGCCAGCGCGCGCGCCGCGAGCAGCGGGCCGAGCGCGTTGACCGCCATCACCTCGGTCCATTTCGCCGGGTCGAGGGTGGCGAGCGCGCCGTCGCGGGCGCCGATCCCGGCGTTGAGGATCAGCAGGTCGTGCGGTCCGGGCGCGGCGGCGGCGAGCGCGGTCAGCGACGCCTCGTCGGTGGTGTCGGCGTGGAACGCGGTCGCTCCGGCGGCGGCGAGTTCGGCGACCTGCTCGGGTGACCGCGCGGTGGCGACGACGCTCCATCCATCGCCGAGATACTGGCGGACGAACTCGCGGCCGATACCCCGGCTGGCTCCGACGATGACGACGCTCGGCATAGACCTGTACTCCTGCTGCAATGCGGCATTATCCCGCTCACGCTGGCGCAATTAATCGCCTATCAGGGGGGTGCGTCAACTCGGTGGACGGCGACTCGGTGAAGCAGGGAGCGGCATGACGATCTGGCGTAAGCTCCTCGGGACGAGCGTCGGGCTGTTGCTCGGCGGGCCGCTTGGGCTGCTCGCCGCGAGCGCGTCGGGCAGCACCGCCGACCTTGCCAACCTGCGCGCGGCGACCCCCGAGCGGCGGCAGGTCGCCTTCACCATCGCCGCGATCGCGCTGGCGGCGAAGATGGCGCGCGCCGACGGCGAGGCGAGCCCGACCGAGTTCGCCACCTTCGAACGCCTGTTCCGCGTCCCCGACGGCGAGCGCGCCAACGCGACGCGCTTCTACCGCATGGCGCAGGGGTCGACCGCGGGGTTCGAGGCGTATGCGTCGCAGGCGGCGACCTTGCTCGGGCCGGGGACGCCGGTGCTCGAGGACCTGCTCGAGGCGCTGCTGCTGATCGCGGTGACCGATGGGGTCCACCCCGACGAGCTCGAATATCTTCGCGTCGTTGCCGACCGCTTCGGCTTTGACCCTGCCGCATATGCCCGCATTCGCGCGCGCCACATCGCCCCGGCGAAGGACGATCCGTTCGTCGTCCTCGGCATCGCCCCGGGGGCGTCTCCGGGCGAAATCCGCGCGGCGTATCGCGGGCTGGTCAAGACGTATCACCCCGACCGCCACATGGCGGCGGGCACGCCGCCCGAATTCTTGCGCGTCGCCGAGGCGCGGATGGCGGCGATCAACGCCGCTTATGCCGAGGTCGCGCGGCGTAGCGCGGCTCCGGTTGGGGCAGCGGGCGCGGCGTGATCGAGCGGGCGAGCCCCAATTTCGATGCGCGGACGCTGCCGATCTCGATGATCGTGCTGCATTACACCGGCATGCAGAGCGCCGCCGCCGCGCTCGACCGCCTTGCCGACCCGGTCGCCAAGGTCTCGGCGCATTATGTCGTCGCCGAGGACGGGGTCGTCGTCCGCATGGTCGACGAGGCAAACCGCGCGTGGCACGCGGGCAGAAGCTGGTGGCGCGGGATCGTCGACGTCAACAGCGCCAGCGTCGGCATCGAGATCGTCAACCCGGGGCATGAATTCGGCTATCGCCCGTTCCCCGCGCCGCAGATGGACGCGGTCGAGGCGCTGGTTCGCGACATCGCCGGGCGCTGGCGGGTCGCCCCGGCGATGACCGTCGGCCACAGCGATATCGCGCCCGCGCGCAAGGACGATCCGGGGGAACTGTTCGACTGGCCGCGCCTTGCTCGCGCCGGACTCGCCGACCGCATCCCGGCGGCGCGGACCGACCCGAACTGGACCGACGCCGGGTTCATGGCCGCGCTGGCACGCTACGGCTACGACGTCAGCGAGGCGACGCCGGCGGTGGTCGCCTTCCAGCGGCGCTTTCGCCCAAGTGATGTCGGCGGAGCGATCGACGCTGAATGCCGTGCGATCCTATTCGGGCTGCTGCGACCCGACCTTTAACGCGGCGGGATGAGCGGCGGCGCGTCGCCGGTGTAGGCGCGGTGTTCCTTGTCGCCGCCGAGGCCGCCGGGAAGATCGAGCGGCTTGGGCTTCTTGCCCTTGCCGCCGCCGCGCCCGCTGGTCGTGTCGGCGTTCTCGGCGACGGTGTTCGCCGGTGCCTCGCCACCCGGCCGGCCGCTGTCGCCGATCGTGACGCCCTTGTCGGCCGCCTTCTGGTATGCACCGAGGCCCTTGCGGACGCTGGTGCAGCCGGCGAGCGCGACGACCAGAACGATGATGACGGCGCGACGCATTCAACCTCCGCAAACGATGGCGTCCCCTTGAACCGGGGGGCGTGGCTTGGCAAGCCAAGGGTTGACGGCTAAGCCCCTTCGCAGGCCAGAGGATTGGACGGTCGCCGCTCCCGCAGGGGAGGGGAGGAAAGTCCGGGCTCCACGGAACGACGGTGCCGGGTAACCCCCGGCGGGGGCGACCCCAGGGACAGTGCCACAGAGAGGAGACCGCCGGGCTTCGGTCCGGTAAGGCTGAAAGGGTGCGGTAAGAGCGCACCGCGCGAGCGGCAACGTGAGCGGCAAGGTAAACCCCACCGGGAGCAAGACCGAATAGGGACGGCGCGTGGCTTCGGCCACAGGGCAGGAACCGGCCCAGTCGTCCGGGTTGGTTGCTTGAGGCCGTCAGTAATGGCGGTCCTAGAGGAATGACCGTCCACGGGTGGCGACACCCCGGACAGAACCCGGCTTACAGATCCTCTGGCCGCGTAGCGCGGCGCGGCCGCGCGACGCGGCCCGACTCGCGCAAGCGCGGCCGGCGGGGCGGGCGCGACCGCGACCGAACCCGTCCGACGGCGCGGCTTTGCCGCGACGCCCTTCGCGCGGCTGCGCCCGACGAAACTCCCTTCCCCCCGCGCCGACTCTCCGCCATGCCGCTCCCAAACTCGAAGGGGACCTCCATGCGCTCGTACCTGCTCGCCCTGCCGCTGGCACTCGCCGCAGCCCCCGCCGCCGCCGCCGGCTGCGATGGTCTCGCCGCCTACCATCCCGACAAGACCGAGATCCACGCGACGACGATCGCCGCCGGCACCGCGCTGCCGTTTGCCCCCTCGGTCAAGCTGCCGTTCGCGCTGTGCCGGGTCGAGGGCGCGGCGCACCCGACGAGCGATTCGGACATCCGCTTCGAGGTGCTGATCCCCGAGGGTGCGGGATGGAACGGGCGCTTCCTCCAGGTCGGCAACGGCGGTTTCGCCGGGCAGGTGCCGTATGGGACGATGCTGCTCGGGCTCGCCAAGGGCTATGCCGTCGCCGGGACCGACGACGGCCACCAGACGACGGTCAACCCCGACGCAAGCTGGGCGCTCGGCCATCCCGAGAAGGTCGTCGATTTCGGCAGCCGCGCGGTCAAGACGACGACCGATGCGGCGAAGGCGATCCTCACGGCGTACGGGGCGGTGCCGAAAAAGGCGTATTTCTTCGGCTGCTCCGACGGCGGGCGCGAGGCGCTGATGACCGCGCAGCGCAACCCGGCCGACTTCGACGGGATCGTCGCCGGGGCGCCGGCGTGGTGGTGGACGCGGCTCCAGGGCAGCGCCGGGACGCTGCTCCGCGACAGCACGCTGCCGGGACGGGCGCTGCCGACCGGCAAGCTGATCGCGCTCCAGGAGGCGGCGCTCAAGGCGTGCGGCGGCGGCAAGACGTATATCGCCGACCAGCGCAGCTGCCGCTTCGACCCGGCGACGATCGCGTGCAAGGCCGCCGACACCGACTCGTGCCTAACCCCGGGGCAGCTCAAGACGGTCAAGCTGATCTATGGCGGGACGCGCGACCCCGACGGCGGCAAGCTGCTCCCCGGCCTCAAGCCGGGGGCCGAGGCGCTCGACCATAGCTGGAAGGACTGGGGCATCTCGACGACCCCCGGACGGACCGACCCGACGCATGCCTATCCGTGGAACCACTTTGCTTTTCTGGTCAAGAAGGACCCGAACTTCAGCCTGGCGAAGCTGACCGATGCCGATGTCGTCGAGGGCGACCGCGAGCTTGGCCCGATCCTCGACGCCGCCTCGCCCGACCTTAGTGCGTTCAAGGCGCGCGGCGGCAAGCTGATCCAGTACCACGGCTGGAACGACCCCGCGATCGCGCCTGGGTACAGCCTCGATTACTACAAGCGGGTGCAGGCGAAGATGGGGCCGAGCAGCGATTTCTACCGGCTGTTCCTCGTCCCCGGCATGCTCCACTGTTCGGGTGGCGACGCGCCGACGCAGGTCGACTGGTTCAAGACGCTCGAAGACTGGTCCGAGGAGGGCAAGGCCCCGGCGTCGGTCGTCGCGCGTGACCGCAACGGGGCGACGCAGACGGTGACGGCGGAGCGCTGACCGGCGCTTACGCCGGATCGACCACCAGCGTCGTGCCGTCGACGCGAACGATCCGCGCCAGTGTCCCGACCGCCATGTCGGGTCCGGCCGCCATCCACGGCGAGTCGCCGACTTGGACCCGCCCGACCCCGCCGGCGATCGGGTCGACGACGGTGACGGTCGTGCCGATCATCGCCTCGGCGCGGCGGTTGAGCTTGCCGGGGGCGCGGCGGACGATGCGGTGCCCGAAGAACTGCCGCCCGAGCAGGACCGCGATGATGCCGAGCAGGACGAAGTGGACGACCTGCCACTGCCACCCGGTGTCGAGCGCGAAGGCGATGCCGGCGGTCGCTGCGGCGGCACCGGCGAGCCAGATGAAATAGGCTCCGGGGGCGTGGAGTTCGAGCGCGGCGAGGACGAGCGCGGCGGTCGCCCAGTACCACGGAAGGTAGGTCGGGTTCACCTTCTACCCCTCCCCTTCAGGGGAGGGGCGAGAGAC
>NZ_JANYGL010000060.1 GCF_025362435.1 Polymorphobacter sp. | reverse complement strand
TGAAGCGCGCGTCCGACGTCCCGCCGCTCGTCGACAGCGCGGGCGCTTTGCCGGTGACCGACTCGATCGCCCCGGCGACGAGCGCCGACAGCGCGCCGGGCGAGTGCGCGGCTCAACATCCGCTTCAACGACCTCCACCGAGGGCCCGACCTCGAGGCGTGGCTGCGCGCGCTCGTCGCCGAGGAAGCGCCGTCGGCGGAGGTGATCGTCCGCATCTCGGGCGAGGCGTTCCTGACGAAGCCCGGCGCGCTGTCGGCGCTCGTCGCCGGGGCGATCGAGTCGGTCACCGGCAAAGCGCCCGCGCTGTCGACGAGCGGCGGGACGTCGGACGCGCGCTTCATCCGGCGCCTGTGCCCGGTCGTCGAGTTCGGGCTGGTCGGCGCGTCGATGCACAAGGTCGACGAGGCGGTGCCGGTCGCCGACATCGTCGCGCTGACCGCGATCTATGCCGAGGTGCTGGCGCGGGTGTTCTAAAGGTCGAACGCGAGGCAGGCGGCGCGGGCGATACCAGTGCGAATTTCTCGTTGCGCCCTTGTTCGGGAGCAGTTGTTCCGCTTGACCTCGGCAAGCGGCTTTTCGGGCCTCGGCAGCGCGATCCGGTAGAAGATCGGCGTTGCCCTGACTCCGCCAATGCTCTCGAAGAAACTGTCGTACACCGCTGCGAGACTTGCCCCGTTTGCGGTATCGCGCGCAGTCTGGGCGCTCGCTGCGATCCCGGCGATGGTCGATACGCCAAGGCGCTCGGCGATCCCCGTCAGAACGGCCACGAAGATCATCGCGGGCGACACGCCGCACACCGCGCACATCGCGGCTCGCAGGCGATCACGGTCGGCGCGGACCCCCTGAATGCGCGTTACGGCGATGATCGTGGCGTCGGCGACCGCAACCAGCGACCCCGGCGCGAACGAAAACGAGCAGACCGATACGATCACCCCGTCGAGAGTGTAGTTGAGCGTCAGTTCGCCCTCGTTGTCGGTCGGATGCGAGAAAACCAGGTCGACGCGGTGATGGCCGGCGTCGCTCGGGCGGCTCCACAGGCAAACGCCACGATCGAGAATCGCTGCGAGTGCGGGCGGAGACAGGCGGGTCGCAAGGACGTCGTAGTGGTGGATCATCGCCGCCGCGCGCTCGCCGCTCGTCAGGCCGATCGCGAGATGGAGGCGGTTGAGGTATTTCCGTGCGAGCTGGGGCTGGTGTGCGCGGATCGAGGCAAACATCGGGCGCCCGACCGCGTCGCGCACGGCAAGTTGCCGATCGAGATGTGTGAACAGTTCTCCAAGCCGGGCCACCGCGGCGGCGGCACGATCGACTACGAGAGCGCGCGGCTGCATATGAAAAGCGATCAAACCAACACTTGCGGAGGATATACCGAGCCTGCCTAATAAGTCCCGTCGCTGAGGAGATACGGGAGCAAGTTAGATTGTCAAGGTCCGGGCCGATTACAGCGATATGTGCAGCGTTAGCTTGAAAAACTATAGTTCTGATTAACTATATTATTCGTTGCGACACCGTTACGCTGTAGGTCTGGAACTTGACCTTGAAAAGCGGCGCTGTGCCGATGGCTGTTTTCCCCGCTTGCCGCGTGATCGGCTGTGGTGCCACACGGGTTGCGGCGAGCCACCGCCGACGCCATTTCGGGGCGGCAACCAATCGGGGCACCTATGCAGCACGACGACGACACCGCTCTTCCGCCCGAACTCGCCGGTGTTGCGCCGATCCCGCAGGAGCGGGTCGAGGCAGCGATCCGCGACTTGATCCGCTGGGCGGGCGACGACCCCAACCGCGAGGGTCTGCTCGACACGCCGGGGCGGGTCGCCCGCGCCTATCGCGAATATTTCCGCGGCTACCTCGAGGAGCCCGGCGACCATCTCGACCGGACCTTCACCGAAATCGGTGGGTATGACGACATCGTCCTGCTCCGCGACATCCCGTTCCAGTCGCACTGCGAACACCACATGGCCCCGATCATCGGCAAGGCGCACATCGCCTATCTGCCGCGCAACCGGGTCGTCGGCATCTCCAAGCTGGCGCGCGTCCTCCACGGCTATGCCCGGCGGCTGCAGGTCCAGGAACGACTGACCGCCGAGGTCGCCGACTGCATCCAGAAACAGCTCGATCCGCTCGGCGTCGCGGTCGTCATCGAGGCGACGCATAGCTGCATGAGCGCGCGTGGGGTGATGACGACGGGGGTGACGATGACCACCAGCCGGATGATGGGGGTGTTCCGCGCGGACGACCGGTCGCGCAAAGAGGTGCTCGCGCTGATGGGCAAGGGCTAGGCCGCCCGGCCTGCATCGATCGGGCTTGTGCAGCGACCGTGATTCACTGACTAGGAACGATCTGCCAGTTTCGCCCCCCCGAGCGAAGGACCGCGACTCAATGACGATGTTCATGTTTGCCACCGGCATCGAGAATTCCTACCCGATGGTCGGCGGCAAGCGGGTCGACGAGATGGCGAAGTGCCGCCACTACGACCACTGGCAGGCGGATTTCGCAGCGGTTCAGGATCTTGGCATCGGCTTCCTGCGCTACGGGCCGCCGATCCACACGACGTGGCTCGGCGACGGCAAGTACGACTGGAGCTTCACCGACACGGTGTTCGGCGACCTGCTCAAGCGCGACATCACGCCGATCGTCGATCTGTGCCATTTCGGCCTGCCCGACTGGCTCGGAAACTTTCAGAATCCCGACTTTCCGGCGCTGTTCGCCCGCTATGCCGGTGATTTCGCCGCGCGTTTCCCGTGGGTCCAGCTCTACACGCCGGTCAACGAGATGTTCATCTGCGCCTTGTTCTCGGCGAAATACGGCTGGTGGAACGAGGCGCTGTCGAGCGACCTCGGCTTCGTCACGGCGTTGAAACACATCGTCCGCGGCAACGTGCTGGCGATGCAGACGATCCTCGACGCCCGCCCCGACGCGATCTTCATCCAGTCGGAAAGCTCCGAATATTACCACGCCGACAACCCCGCCGCGATCGGCCCGGCCGAGGTGCTCAACTCGCTGCGCTTCCTTAGCCTCGACCTCAACTTCGGGCGGCGGGTCGGGTCGGAAATGTACCAGTATCTCCTCGATAACGGGATGAGCCGCGCCGAATACGACTGGTTCATGAACGTACGGCTCAAGCAGCACTGCATCATGGGCAACGACTATTACCTGACCAACGAGCATCGCGTCGCCGCCGACGGCAGCAGCCGGGCGAGCGGAGAGGTGTTCGGCTACGACGGGATCACGTGGCAGTATTTCCAGCGCTACCGCCTGCCGACGATGCACACCGAGACGAACCTCGCCGACTATGGCGACGGCCAGCTGTCGGTCGACTGGCTGTGGAAGCAGTGGGCGAGCGTGCTCAAGGTGCGCAACGACGGCATCCCCATGGTCGGCTTCACCTGGTATTCGCTGACCGACCAGGTCGACTGGGACACCGCGCTTCGCGAGGACAATGGCCGGGTCAACCCGCTCGGCCTCTACGACCTCGACCGCAAGATCCGCCCGGTCGGCACGGCGTACAAGCAGTTGATCAAGGACTGGGCGCTCGTCCTGCCGACGCAGAGCGTGTGCATGGTCGTGCCGCTGGTCAAGCCGAGCGAGTACGACAACCCATGGGCACAACGCCGCCGGGAGGAAGCCGCCGCGATGCGCCGCGCCAAGTACGCTAACCTCACGCAGGTCGAGACGAGCAGCTGACCGTCGCGGCTAGGCCGCCTCGCGCACCTTCGCCGGCGCCGTGAACTCCATCGTCCCGTCGGCGACTTTGCCGTAGCGCAGCGCGAGCAGGTCGCGGACGTAGTTCTGGTGGACCTTCCACGGCACCGTCGTCCCCTGCTTGGGGAACTTCGCCATCGACCGGGTGACATAGCCCGACGAGAAGTCGAGGAACGGCGTCTCGCCGCTCGCCCCGGCGTCGCGGCGGGGGGTGGCGATGCGTGCGCCGGTGCGGTCCATGTGCTTGAGCAGGCGGCAGACATATTCGCTCGTCAGGTCGGCCTTGAGCGTCCACGAGGCGTTGGTATAGCCGAACGCGCTCGCCAGGTTGGGCACGTCCGAATACATCATCCCCTTGTAATTGAACGACTTCGCCAGATCGACCGGGGCGCCGTCGATGCTCAGCTTGGTGTTGCCGAGGAGCGACAGGTTGAGCCCGGTGGCGGTGACGATGATGTCGGCGGGAAGCTCGGCCCCCGACTTGAGCACGATGCCGTCGCGGGTGAAGCGGTCGATATGGTCGGTCACGACCGACGCGCTACCGCTGCGGATCGCGTCGAACAGGTCGGCGTCGGGGACGAGGCAGAGCCGCTGGTCCCACGGATTATACGCCGGGGTGAAGTGGGTATCGACATCGTAGTCGGGGCCGAGCTGGGCGCGGACGCCGTCGAGGATCAGCCCCTTCACCTTCGCCGGGTTCTTCCGCGACTGGTTGAAGAACATCATCCCGAGCAGGACGTTCTTCCACCGGACCAGCGCATAGGCGAGCTTGGCCGGTAACAGCCGCCGCAGCCGGTCGGCGATGCCGTCGACCGCGGGCCTTGCGACCACATACGACGGCGACCGCTGGAGCATCGTCACATGCGCCGCCGTCCTCGCCATCGCCGGGACGAGCGTTACCGCCGTCGCGCCGCTGCCGATGACGACGACGCGCTTGCCGGCATAATCGAGGTCGGCGGGCCAGTGCTGCGGGTGGACGATTCGCCCGGCGAAGTCGGCGCTGCCGGCGAAGTCGGGGGCGTGGCCCTGCGCGTAGTCGTAGTATCCGCTGCACATGTAGAGGAAATTGCAGGTCAGCTCGACCGGCGCGCCGTCATGCGTCGCGGCCACCGTCCACTGCGCGTCGGCGCTCGACCATGCCGCGCCGTCGACGTTGTGGCCGAAGCGGATGTGGCGGTCGATGCCATGGTCGGCGGCGGTGTCGCGAACGTAGTCGAGGATCGATGGGCCGTCGGCGATCGCCTTCGCCTCGCGCCACGGCCGGAACGAGTAGCCGAGCGTGTACATGTCCGAATCGGAACGGATGCCGGGGTAGCGAAACAGGTCCCACGTTCCGCCGATCGCGGCGCGGCCCTCGAGGATCGCATAGGTCTTGCCCGGGCACAGCTTCTGCAGGTGATACCCCGCGCCGATGCCAGACAGGCCGGCGCCCACGATTAATACGTCGAAATGCTCGGTCATTGCCGCGCCTCCACCCAAGTCTGCCGAGGCTAGACCATATTTTGTGGAGTGGCTATCCGCGCAAACGATAGCTCGTGCCGAGCGCCAAGGTTTCCCCCGGAGCCAGCGTCACGATCCCCGGATGCCCCGGCGTGTTGAGCGCGTCGGTCGGGTGGGTCACCGCTTCGATCGCCGTCGCCGTGTCGCCGACGGGGGCGAAGACGACCAGCCACCGCGCCGCCGGCCCGGCGACGATGTCGAGCGCGACGCCGTCGGGCCAGATGATCGTCGCGTCGCCGCCGAAGCCGGCGAAGACATTGTCGGTGTCATGGTCGGCGGGGTGGAGCCGTTCGGTCAATTCGGTCGACGCGTCGGCGACGAAGGCGGTCGGCATGACGAAGGCGTCGGTCTCCCACCAGCCCTCGGTTCGCGCGATCAGCCGGGTCCCGGGCGGGTTGGGGAAATAGGGGTGGAGGCCCAGTCCCGCGGGCATCGGCGTCGCGCCGTGGTTGGTCACCGCGATCACCCAGTCGATGCCGTTCGGGTGGACGACGAAGTCCTGCGTCGCGACGAAATCCCACGGCCATTCGTCGGCGACATGGACATAGGTTAGCCGCGCGGTCGACGCCGTCACGCCGCTTGCCGCCCACGGCTTGTGCCAGCCGAGGCCGTGGATGCTGTGCGGCGACGGCGCGAAGTTGAGCGGCAGCTGGACGCGCCGCCCGTCCCAGTCGAACCGGCCATGATCGATGCGGTTGCTGTACGGCACCAGCGGGAAGGCGCTCAGGCTGAGCGGATCGCGCGTGGTCAACGCCCCCGGCAGTGCGTCGCGCATTACCGGCCGCCCGCGCCAGTGGAACGCGGTAACGCTGCCGCCGGCTTCGGGGGCGAGCGTCAGGAGCGTGTCGCCGCTGGAAAGGGTGAGGAGGGCGGTCATGTCGCGGCGACGATGGCGGCGACTTCGGCCGGACGCAATGGCGGCGCGAGTTGCTCCATGCCGCACTGGCGCGGCGCCTTGTCGGGGCGCCAGCGGACGAAGCCGGTGCCGTGGCGGAAGCGGTCCAAGGTGACCTGGTCGTAGGTCACCTCGACGACGAGTTCGGGGCGCAGCGGCTGCCATTCGGCCGAGCGTTCGGTGCTCCACCGGCTCGGCCCGCCCGGCGCCTTGCCGGTGAAGCCGGGGGCTTCGACGAGGGCCTCGAGGCGCTCGGTCAGCGCCGCGCGGTCGACGTCCTTGATGCCGGAGGTGAAGCCGACGTGGTTCAGCTGCCCGGCGGCGTCGTACAGCCCGAGGAGGAGCGACCCGACCTGGTCGCTGCCGCTGGCGTAGCGGAAGCCGCCGACGACGCAATCGGCGGTGCGGCCGGGCTTGAGCTTGAGCATCGCCCGCTCGCCGCTGCGGTAAATGTCGTCGCGGCGCTTGGCGACGATGCCGTCGAGCGCGCCGCCGCTCAGCCGCAACCAGTCAGCCGCCGCGTCGGCATCGCGCGTCATCGGAGACAGCCGCAGCATCGCGTCGTCCTCCCCCGCCATCAGCGTCTCGAGCGCCTCGCGGCGCACGCTCAGCGGCTCATCGGCGAGCACCCGGTCACCGCTCGCGAGGCAGTCGAAAACGATGAACTCCGCCGGAGTCTCGCGCGACAGCTTGGCGATCCGGCTGGCGGCGGGATGGAGCCGCGCCTGCAGCGCATCGAACGCAAGCGCTCCGTCGACCGTGACGATGAGCTCGCCGTCGAGGATGAAGCGATCGGCGGCAAGGCGGGCAACCAGCGCCTCGACCTCGGGGAAAAAGCGCGCGAGCGGCTTGCCCGACTTCGACATCAACGCGACCTCGCCGCCGTCGCGAAACGCGAGGCAGCGGAAGCCGTCCCACTTCGGCTCGTACTGCCAGCCGTCGCCGTCGGGCAGGCCGTCGACGAGCTTGGCCTCCATCGGCGCGGTGGTGAGGGGCAGCGGAAACACGCAGCGACTAACGCGGCTCCCAACCTGGCGGGGCCATCTCGAACCCGGAGAATTCGAACCCCGGGACGACGACGCAGCCGACCAGCGCCCAGCCATCCCCCGCCGTCGCCGCCTGCCACACGTTCGGTGCAACGACGTGCTGCGGCGCATCGCCGCCGACGGGGTCGGGGCCGAGGCGGACCGCGGTGTGGCTCCCGTCGAAGGTCCGCAGTGTCAGCGGCGTCCCGGCGTGGAACAACCAGATCTCGCTCGCATCGACGCGGTGCCAGTGACTCGATTGTCCCGCTTCGAGAAGGAAGACGATCGACGTCCCCACCGCGCGCTCGCCAGGCACGGCATCGGCCCGCCACGTCTCGCGGTACCAGCCGCCCTCGGGATGCGGCGCGAGGCCGAGCGCGGCGATCATCGCCGCGGCGTCAGCCAAGATAGATCCCGCCCGGCAGCCCGGTGACGCCGTGCCCGAGCACTTCGAACAGCCCGCCGGCGAGCGGCTGCGCGGCGGCGGCATCCGCGTCGAGCTCCTGCGCCGCGCTGGTGACGAACAGCCGGTCGAGCCGCGGGCCGCCGAACGCCATGCTGGTGATGTTCGACGCCGGCAACTTGTGCTCGGCGACGATCTCGCCGTCGGGCGCGACGCGGCGGATGCACCACCCGCCCCAGAAAGCGACCCACAAATGCCCCTCGGCGTCGGTCGTCATGCCGTCGGGGTTGCCCGAGATGTCCTTCCAGACCCTGAACACCCGCCGGTTCGACACCTCGCCGTCGGCGGCGAGGTCGAAGGCGAAGGTCGTCCGGTCGACGGTGTCGGTGTGGTACAGGGTGCGACCGTCCGGGCTGAAGGTCGGGCCGTTCGAAATGCCGTAGCCGGTGTCGATGCTCGTCCAGCGGCGGTCGGCGCCGAGCCGGTAGAGCACCCCCGAGCGGTCGCGCTTGAGGTCGTCCATCGTCCCCGCCCAGAAGTTGCCGTGCGGGTCGACCTTGCCGTCGTTGAAGCGATTCGTCGGGAAATCGGGCTCGGGATGGTCGATCACCTCGAAGCTGTCGGTGTCGGGGTCGAGGAAGGCGAAGCCGAGCTTGGTCCCGGCGACGAAGCCGCCGCTTGCGCGCAGGCCGATCGAGCCGACCCGGCACGGTGCCGCCCAATCGCGGCGCTCGCCGGTCGCCGGGTCGAGGCGGTGGATCGTCGACCGCTCGATGTCGACGAACCACAGCAACTGGCGCGCCGCATCCCAGATCGGCCCCTCGCCGAGGTCGCAGTGCGCCGGCCACAAACAGCGCCAGCCGGGACCGTCGAGTGGTGTTTCCATCGTTGCTCCTTAGCGCCGAGCGATTAGATACGCTATCGCCCGGGGCCGATCGCGGCCGTGAACGTTGGAGCCCGCATGACCGATCCGAAGCCTCTCCGTTCCGCCGCAACCTACGGCAAGCGCGACCGCGACGGCTTCATCCACCGCAGCTGGATGAAGGCGCAGGGGTTCCCCGACCATGTCTTCGAGGGCAAGCCGATCATCGGCATCTGCCAGACCTTCAGCGAGTTCAACCCGTGCCACAGCCACCTCCGCGACATCGCCGAGGGGGTCAAGCGCGGGGTCTGGGAGGCGGGCGGCGTCCCGCTCGAATTCCCGGCGATGTCGCTCGGCGAGACCCAGATCCGCCCGACCGCGATGCTGTTCCGCAACCTGATGAGCATGGACGTCGAGGAATCGATCCGCGGCTATGCGATGGACGGCGTCGTCCTGCTCGGCGGCTGCGACAAGAATTCGCCGGCGATGCTGATGGGCGCGGCGTCGGTTGGGCTGCCGGCGATGCTGGTCAGCTCGGGACCGATGCTCAACGGCAAGTTTCGTGGGCGTGACATCGGCAGCGGCACCGACGTCTGGCGTTTCAGCGAGGAGGTCCGCGCGGGGACGATGTCGAACGCCGACTTCATGGCCGCCGAGGCCGGCATGTCGCGCTCGCCCGGCACGTGCATGACGATGGGCACCGCGTCGACGCTGGCGTGCATCTTCGAGGCGATGGGGCTGTCGCTACCGTTCAACGGGACGATCCCCGGGGTCGACGCGCGGCGCAAGGCGATGGCGCACCGCACCGGCAATCGCATCGTCGACCTCGTCCGTTCGGGCGCGACGATGGCCGACGTGCTGACGCGCGAGGCGTTCGAGAACGGGGTCAAGATGTGCGCGGCGATTGGCGGGTCGACCAACGCGGTCCTCCATTTGCTCGCGCTCGCCGGGCGCGCCGGGGTCCAGTTCGACCTCGCCGATTGGCAGACGCTCGGCGCGAGCGTGCCGCTGCTCGTCGACCTGATGCCGTCGGGGCGCTTCCTGATGGAGGATTTCCATTATGCCGGCGGCGTGCCCGCGGTGATCGCCGAACTCGGCGAGGCGCTCAACCTCGACCATGTCGGCGTGTCGGGGCTGAGCTTGCGCGCGATCGCCGCGACGGCGCGCAACGACAATCCCGAGGTGATCCGCCCGCTCGACAAGCCGCTGATGGCCGAGGGCGGTCTCGTCATCCTCAAGGGCAACCTCGCCCCACGCGGCGCGGTGATCAAGCCCGGCGCGGCGTCGCCCGAGCTGCTCCAGCACCGCGGCCGCGCGGTCGTGTTTCACTCGATCGAGGACTTCCACGCCCGCGTCGACGACCCCGATCTCGACATCGACGCGTCGTGCGTCATGGTCCTCCAGGGCTGCGGCCCGCGCGGTTATCCGGGGATGCCCGAGGTCGGCAACATGCCGCTGCCGCGCAAGCTGCTCGAGGCCGGCGTCCGCGACATGGTCCGCGTGTCCGATGCGCGGATGAGCGGAACCGCATTCGGCACCGTCGTCCTCCACTGCGCCCCCGAGGCGCACATCGGTGGCCCGCTGGCGCTGGTCCATGACGGCGACATGATCGCGCTCGACACCGCCAACGCATCGCTGACGCTCGAGATCAGCGACGAGGAGATGGCCGCGCGCGCCGCCGCGTGGGTGCCGACCCCTCCCGCCTACGACCGCGGCTGGTACAAATTGTACATCGACCACGTCACCCAAGCCGATCAGGGCGCCGACCTCGACTTCCTCCGCGGATCGAGCGGCAGCGTCGTCACCCGCGAGTCGCACTGATGCCGGTCGACTTCTCGCACGGCTTCGTCGCGGTCGACTGGGGCACGACCAACCGCCGCGCGTGGACGATCGACGCCGCCGGGGCCGCGAGCGAGACGGTTGCCGACGACAAGGGCATCCTCAGCGTCACCGACTTCCCGGCAGCGGTCGCCGAACTGCGTGATCGCGCCGGGGGCCGCCCGCTGCTGATGGGGGGGATGATCGGGTCGAACCGCGGCTGGCGCGAGGTGCCGTACGTCGCCGCTCCCGCCGGGCTCGCCGAGATCGCGGCGGCGGTGACGTGGGTCGAACCCGGCGTCGGCATCGTCCCCGGCGTGTCGTTCGTCGACGGCGACCTCCGCGCCGACATCATGCGCGGCGAGGAGGTCCCCCTGCTCGGCGCGTGCGCGACGGCGGGCGTCGAATGCGACGGCCTGGTCTGCCACCCCGGCACGCACACCAAGTGGGTCGAGATGGAGGACGGCCGGATCGCCCGCTTCCGCACGGTGATGACCGGCGACGTCTTCGCCGCGCTCGCACAGAAGTCGATCCTGTCTGACCTGCTCGCGCATCCCGCCCCGGTCGACGAGGCGTTTCTCGCCGGGGTCGACCACGCGCTGGCGAACGCCGACCTCACCGCCGAGCTGTTCGCCGCGCGCGCCCGCGTCATCCTCGGCAAGGCGGAGGCGGTCCACGCCGCGTCGTACGTCTCGGGCCTGCTGATCGGCAGCGACGTCAAGATCGGCCTCGGGCGGCTGCGCGCCGACGTCGTGCCCGTGCTCGGCAGCCCGGCGCTGACCGGGCGCTTTGCCGTGGCGCTCGCGCGCGCCGGCCGCGAGGCGGTCGAACGCGACGGCGATACTGCCTTCCTCGCCGGAATGAACGCGATCGCCGGAGCCTTGGCATGACCCACCTCGACACCTTCCGCGCCCACTTCGCCGAATGTCGGCTGGTCGCGATCATCCGCGGCGTCACCCCGGCTGAAGCCGTCGCTGTCGGCGACGCGCTGATCGAGGCGGGCATCCGGATCATCGAGGTGCCGCTGAATTCACCCGATCCGCTGGCGAGCATCGAACTGCTCGCGCGCCGCCTCGGCAACGCGGCGACGGTCGGCGCCGGGACCGTGATGTCGGCGGCGGCGGTCGGGCAGGTCGCCGACGCCGGCGGCACGATAATCGTCTCGCCACACAGCGATACCACGGTGATTTCGGCGGCGGCGGCGGCAGGCCTCGTTGCAGCCCCCGGCTATTTCACCCCGACCGAGGCCTTCGCCGCGCTCGCCGCCGGGGCGCACGTCCTCAAGCTGTTCCCGGCCGAAGCGGCATCGCCGACAGTGCTCAAGGCGCAGAAGGCGGTGCTGCCGAAGGACGTCCCGGTCCTCCCGGTCGGCGGCGTCACGCCTGAGAGCATGGCGGCGTGGACCGCCGCCGGCGCTGCAGGTTTCGGGCTCGGCGGCGGGGTCTATCGCCCGGGAATGACCCCCGCGGAAGTGCGAACTGCCGCATTAACCTTTGTTAAGGCCCTTTCACGCTAGACCCGTGATTCCGCGCTGCTAGGCTCGGCGCGATGGCTACCGCATTGTCTTTTCCCGCTTCCCCGCCCGCCCCGTTGCGCGAGCGCGTCTTGCTCGACGGCGTCTGGGATTTCCGCCTCGACCGCGAGGAGGCGTGGCGCGCGATCCAGGTTCCCGGGGTGTGGCAGGCGCAATTCGACGACCTGCGCGAAACGCAGGGGGTGACGTGGTACCGCCGCAACTTCACCGTCCCGCGCAAATGGCAGCGCGACGATTCCGGCTTCGAAGTCGTCCTCGGCTTCGGCGCGGTCAACTATCTCGCCGAGGTCTATGTCAACGGCCGCCGGGTGACGGTGCATGAGGGCGGCTATCTGTCGTTCGAGGTGACGCTCGACCGCGACGCCTTGTGGTCCGACAACAGCCTTGAAGTGAAGGTGACGCTGCCGTCGAACGACCGCGCCGAGTTCCCCGACCATCCGTTCCAGGAAATCCCCCACGGCAAGCAGAGCTGGTACGGGCCGATGGGCGGCATCTGGCAGCCGGTCTGGCTCGAACGCCGCGCGGTCGCGCATCTCGGCGAGATCGTCCTCGGCGCCGACCTTGCGACCGGAGCGGTCGGCCTGTCGGTCGCGGTCTCGTCCGGCGCCGCCGATGGCAGGCTGATCACCACGGTCACCGGCCCCGATGGCAACGTCGTCGCGCGCGCCGAGGCCGACTGCGGCGGGCGGGCACTGGTTCCCGTCGGGCTGATTGTCGCCAAGCCGCTGTCTTGGTCGCCCCACGCGCCGCGGCTGTACGAACTGTCGGTCGAGCTCGTCACCGGCAAGACGGTGCGCGACGCGGGCAAGCGGCGCTTCGGCTTCCGCACGATCGCGACGAAGGACGGCCAGTTCCTGCTCAACGGCGAGCCGTTCTACATGCGCTGCGCGCTCGACCAGGATTACTATCCGGAGGGCCTCTACACCGTGCCCAACCTCGCCTATCTCGAGGACCAGTTCCGCAAGGCGAAGGCGCTCGGGCTCAACACTGTCCGCTGTCACATCAAGGTGCCCGACCCGCTATATTACGATGTCTGCGACCGGCTCGGGCTGCTGGTGTGGACCGAATTCCCCAACTTCGAGCGCTTCAGCGAAAAGGCCAGCCAGCGCGCGCGAACCACCGCCGAGGGTATCATCGCCCGCGACGGCCACCACCCGTCGATCATCGCTTGGACGATCATCAACGAGGACTGGGGGACGCGGCTGACCGAGGACCCCGACCATCGCCGCTGGCTGATCGACCAGTACGACTGGCTCAAGCAGCACGACCCGAGCCGCCTCGCAGTCGACAATTCGGCGTGCTTCCCCAACTTCCACGTCAAGACCGACATCGAGGATTACCACTATTACCGCGGCGTGCCGGACCGGCGCGGCGAGTGGGACAATCTGACCGAGCGCTTCGCCGCGCGCGAGGACTGGACCTTCAGCCCGTACGGCGACGCCGAGCGGCGCGGCGACGAGCCGTTGGTCTGTTCCGAGTTCGGCGTCTGGGGGCTGCCCAACCCGCGCGACCTCCGCCGCGGCGGCACCGTCGACCCGTGGTGGTTCGAGACCGGGGCGCAATGGGGCGAGGGCGTCGCCTACCCCAAGGGATTGGAGCAGCGCTACCGCAGCTTCTTCCTCGATCGCGCCTTCGGCAGCTTCGACGCGTTCATCACCGCGACGCAATGGTATCAGTTCACCGGGCTCAAATACCAGATCGAGAAGCTTCGCAGCAGCGCCTCGATCCAGGGTTACGTGATCACCGAGCTGACCGATATCTATTGGGAAGCCAATGGCTTGATGGACATGGAGCGCAACCTTCGCGCGTTCCACCTGCCGTTCGCCGACGTCAACGCCGACATCGTCATCGTCCCCGGCTTCCGCCGCTGGGGCTATTGGGCGGGCGAGGCGCTCGACTTCGCTCCGGCGCTGGCGACCGGCGGCGGCAGCGTCGGCGATGGTGCGGTGCTCGACTGGAGCCTCGAACCGCTCGGCCTGTCGGGGCAGGTCGCGGTGGAAGCGGCAGGAACCAGCAAGGTCGTCGCGATCCCGGGGCTCGACGTCGTGATGCCTGCGGTCGAGACCGCCGTCGCGGTTACGCTACGTATGACCCTGCGCGATGCCGACGGCGTGGTGCGGTCGCGCAACTATGAGGCGCTGAGCCTCTATCCGCGACTGGCGACCCCGGCGACCCCGCCGATCTGGACCGACGATGCCGACCTCGGCGCGCGGCTGCTCGCGCTCGGCTACACCCTCGCCGATACGCCCGATGCGGCGCTGTCGATCGGCCGGGCGATGGACACGCGGCTGGTCGAGGCGGTGCGCCGCGGTCACCGCGTCCTCGTCATCGTCGAGGACGGCGCCAGCCGCTGGTTGCGTTCGGACGAGCCGCCGTCGCTGATGCCGGTGCCGTATCACATGGACCAGGCGTTCCCCGGGCTGTTCGCGCAGAACCGCGACAACACGATGTACCGCGGCGACTGGATCACCGCGTTCAGCTGGCTCCAGCGCTCGGGGCACTTCGCCGCGATCCCGGCACACGCGACCAATGGCCCGATGTTCGACCTTTCGTTCGAGCGCGTCGTCCCGCACCATGTCCTCGTCGGCATGAAGCCGTGGGAGCATGAAGCGCACGTTCCCGCGGGCCTCGTCGTCGGCTGGGGGCACCGCGCCAGTGCCGTCATTGCCGAGCGCTGGTTCGGGCGCGGCAAGGCGATCCTGACGACCTTCCGAGTCTCGGCCGACGCACCGGGCGCCGACCCGGTCGCGACGGCGCTGCTTCACGCCCTGATCGCGCAGGCGCTAAGCGGCTAGGCTGGCTTGGTATCGTCGGCCTTCTTGTCGGTCGAGATGCCCGGCGCGTTCTGCTCGTTCTCGGTCCCCGACGGGGTTCCGGTCTGGGCGTTGTTGCCGGCGCTGACGTGACCCGAGACGTTCGCCGCCGCCGGCTTGTCGTCCTCGCGCTGCCCGGCGGTCATTGCGCGTCGCCGCCGTCGCCCTTGCGAGGCGAGTTGGGATTGTCGCCGCCGCGGTAGGCGGGGTCGGTCTGGCCGCCGGGCGAGCCCTTGCCGCCGGTGTTCTCGGCGGGCTCGTTTCGCGCACCGCCGCCCGACTCGCCGCCGCCGCCCGCGCCCGGCGTGCCGTCGATATTGGGCCGGGCATCGACGTTGCCGTAGCCGAGTTCGCGATGATCCTTGTGGTCGGTCATGGTCCGTCCTCCTGCCAAGGTGAACGCCCGCCTCGCCCGCGCCGTTCCCCCCTGCTACGCTGCGGCAAAAGCCACTGGGGACGATTGATGACCGACGAGCTTTACCCGGTGACCGCGGCCGCCGCGGCGCACAGCGCGATCGACACCGTGACCGCGGCGGCGATGCGGGCGGCGGCGCACGACGACCCTGATGCCTATTGGCGCACGCAGGTCGGGCGGCTCGACTGGGTGAAACCGCCGACCAGGATGGGCAACTGGAGTTTCGATCCGGTCGACATCCGCTGGTTCGAGGACGGCGTCCTCAACGCCAGCGCCAACTGCCTCGACCGCCACGACCCGGCAACCGTCGCGATCGTCTGGGAGCCCGACGACCCGGCCACCGCGCCGCGCGGGATCACTTATGGCGAGCTCCTCGCCGACACCTGCCGGATGGCGAACGTCCTGATCGGCCTCGGCGTTGCGTGCGGCGACCGCGTCACGATCTACCTGCCGATGATCCCCGAGGCGGTTGTCGCGATGCTCGCCTGCGCGCGGATCGGCGCGGTCCACTCGGTCGTCTTCGCCGGCTTCTCGCCCGAGGCGATCGCCGGGCGGATCAGCGACGCCGCCAGCCGCGTCGTCATCACCGCCGACGGCGGCTGGCGCGGCGGCAAGCCGCTGCCGCTCAAGACCGCGGTCGACAAGGCCGCCGACATCGCCGCCAGGGAAGGAAACCCGGTCGAGGCGATCCTCGTCGTCCGCCACACCGGCGCGGCGGTGACGATGCACCCCGAGCGCGACCATTGGTGGCACGACCTCAAGCTCGCGGTTCCGGCGACGTGCACCCCCGAGCCGATGGCCGCCGAGGACCCGCTGTTCCTGCTCTACACCTCGGGGTCGACCGGCAAGCCCAAGGGCGTCGTCCACACCACCGGCGGCTATCTGCTGTGGGCGAACCTGACCTTCGACATGGTCTTCGAGACCCGCCCGGGGGAGGTCTTCTGGTGCACCGCCGATGTCGGCTGGGTCACCGGGCATTCGTACATCGTCTACGGCCCGTTGTCGGCGGGGGCGACGGTTCTGATGTTCGAAGGCGTCCCGACGTGGCCCGACAACGGGCGTTTCTGGGCGACGATCGCGCGGCACAAGGTCAACGTCTTCTATACCGCGCCGACGGCGTTGCGCGCGCTGATGCGCGACGGCGACGCGCCGGTCGAAGCCCACGACCTGTCGTCGCTCCGCCTGCTCGGCTCGGTCGGCGAGCCGATCAACCCCGAGGCATGGGGCTGGTACCACCGCGTCGTCGGCAAGGGCCGCCTGCCGATCGTCGATACGTGGTGGCAGACCGAGACCGGCGGCATCCTGATCTCGCCGCTTCCCGGCGCGACGGCGCTCAAGCCTGGCTCGGCGACGCTGCCGCTCCCCGGGATCGAGCCCGCGTTGGTCGATGCCGACGGCAAGTTTGTCGCCGATGACGATGGGCGCGCGGCGAGCGGCAACCTCGTCATCACCCACTCGTGGCCGGGTCAGGCGCGGACTTTGTACGGCGACCATGCGCGCTTCGCCGAGACATATTTCAGCACCTACAAGGGGTTGTACTTCACCGGCGACGGCGCTCGCCGCGACGGGGACGGCTATTGGTGGATCACCGGGCGGGTCGACGACGTCATCAACGTCAGCGGCCACCGCCTCGGCACCGCCGAGGTCGAAAGCGCGCTCGTCGCCCATCCGCACGTCGCCGAGGCGGCGGTCGTCGGCTTCCCGCACGAGGTCAAGGGGCAGGGCCTATACGCCTATGTCACTTTGATCGCCGGGATCGAATGCTCCGACGACCTCCTCGCCGAACTCCGCGCCAGCGTCCGCACGATCATCGGCCCGATCGCCACCCCCGACCACCTCCACATCACCCCGGCACTGCCGAAGACGCGATCGGGCAAGATCATGCGGCGAATCCTGCGCAAGATCGCCGAGAACGATTTTGGTGCGTTAGGCGATACGTCGACGCTGGCCGACCCGGGGGTGGTCGATACGCTGATCGAAGGACGGAAGAATCAATGACGGACATCCTGTGGCAGGGCAAATACCTCGAGGTCCGGCGCGACGGGACGTGGGAGTTCGTCGCGCGGGTCGGGGGAATGGGGGCGGCGGTGATCCTCGCGGTGACCGACGCGCGGGAGATCGTGCTGGTCGAGCAGGTGCGCCGCTCGCTCGGCAAGCCGACGATCGAGCTGCCCGCCGGGCTGATCGGCGACGACGGCGACTTCGACCCCGCCGCCGCCGCGGCGCGCGAGCTCGACGAGGAGACCGGCTTCACCGCGCGCGACTGGGACTGCATCGGCGAGTTCGCCACCTCGCCGGGAATGTCGTCGGAGATGTTCACGCTGTTCCGCGCGACGGGGCTGACGCGGACCGGCGCCGGCGGCGGCGTCGCGGGGGAGGATATTACGGTTCATGTCGTGCCGCTCGACGGGATTGCCGGGTGGTTGGTGGCGCAGCGGGAGCGCGGGTGCGTGATCGACTGTCGTTTAATTGCGGCGCTAGGGTTGGTTTGAGCTAACGATAAGCCGTGCGCTGACGCTGACGTGTTGCCGCGCCGATAGAACAAGAGTGTCATCCCGGCGAAGGCCGGGACCCATGATCACCGTCTGTCGAGATCATGGGTCCCGGCCT
>NZ_JANYGL010000056.1 GCF_025362435.1 Polymorphobacter sp. | reverse complement strand
CCCATGACCACCGCCGGCAGTGATCATGGGTCCCGGCCTTCGCCGGGATGACAATCTATGAAGGGGAGGCCGATCCTACGGGAGAGCAGATGCCGCATTGTTGGCCGCTTTCGCGGGGATGACGGCTAGAGCGGGCCGAGAGCGAACGCTCGCCCCTGCACTCGCCCCTATAAAACGTGGAACAGATACAACAGGATAATGACCGGGATCGGCACGCCGACGGCCCAGAGAATGCAACCTTTACCCATCTCGAATCACCCTGCTGCTTACAGGCGTGAAACGAAATGCACCCGTCACGGTTCCGTCACGCCGCGACCGCCGCCGGAACGAACAGCTTCTTGAGCTCCGATTTGAGGATCTTGCCGTTGGCGTTGCGCGGCAGCGGGCCGGTCCAGAATCGCACCTCGACCGGCACCTTGAACCCCGCCAGCCGCGCCGCGACGAAGGCGCGAAGCTCGTCCGCGGTGGCGTGGCCGCCGTCCTTGAGCGTGACGACCGCCGCCGGTTCCTCGCCGAGGCTGTGGTGCGGGCGGGCGACGATCGCCGCGTCCATCACCGCCGGGTGGTCGTAGAGCGCGTTCTCGACCTCGACGCAGTAGATGTTCTCGCCGCCGCGGATCAGCATGTCCTTGGCGCGGTCGATGATGAAGACGAAGCCCTCGTCGTCGACCCGCGCGAGGTCGCCGGTGCGGACCCAGCCGTCGATGAAGGTTTCGGCCGTCGCCTGCGGCTTGCGCCAGTATTCCTTGACGATGTTCGGTCCGCGTCCCCACAACTCGCCGACCTCGCCCGCGGGCAGCTCGCGGCCGTCGGGGTCGGTCACCTTGACGTCGCACACCGGCACCGGTGGCCCGGCGCTGTCGGGGCGGTGCTGGTAATCCTCGCCCATGTGGTGCGTGAAGGTCGCCGAGGTCTCGGTCATCCCCCAGCCGTTGCCCGCGCTGGCGCCGCCGAACTGTGACTTGATCTGACGGACGAGCTCGGGGGCCGACGGCGCACCGCCATAGGCAACGCTCTCGAGGCTCGACAGGTCGTACTTGTGGCGGTTGGGGTGTTCGATGATCTGCCACGCGATCGTCGGGACGCCGCCGCACCCGGTCAGCCGCTCGCGCTCGATCAGCGCCATCGCGGTTTCCGGATCCCACTTGCGCATCATCACCAGCTTCGCGCCCGCAAACAGCGACGGCGACAGGATGGCGTGGCAGCCGGTGGCGTGGAAGAACGGCACCGACAGCAGGGTGCCCTTCTGCGGCGCGAGCGGGTCGGGCGCGGGCGGAATTTCGCCGCGGCGGAGGTAGGTCCGCGCCGCCGACAGCGCGCTCGCCATGATGTTCGAGACGATGTTGCGGTGGGTGCCGAGCGCGCCCTTCGGCTTGCCGGTCGTGCCGCTGGTGTAGAAGATCGTCGCGTCGTCCTCGGGGTCGAGCGCAAGCGCGACCGGCGGCATCGTGCCTTCGGGCAGGTCGGCCCATGTCTCGGCGGTGCCGATGACGTCCTCGAGGCGGCGAACGATCGGGTTGCCCGGCTCCTCGTCGCTCCGCGTGACGTAAATGCGGGTCAGGTCACGGCAGGCCGGGAGATGCGCGGTCAGGCGGGCGAGCCGCTCGGCATCGACGAGGAGCAGCTTCGCGCCGGAATCGACGAGGCCGTATTCGAGCTCGACCCCCGTCCACCACGCGTTGAGCGGGGTGACGATCGCGCCGCACAGCTCCGCCGCGAAGAACGCCACCGGCCATTCGGGGAGGTTGCGCTTGACGATCGCGACGCGGTCGCCCTTGACGACGCCGTCGGCGGTGAGCTGGGCGGCGAGCGCGAGGACGGCGCGGGAGAACGCCTCGAAGGTGACGCGCTCGTCGTCGTGGACGAGGAACACCTTGTCGCCGTGGGCGCGGCCCGCAAGGAAGACATGGGCGAGGGTCGGCGGCGCGTTCTTCCACGTTCGCGTCGGATTACCGCGAATGTCGCGGGTCTCCATCTCGAGCGGCTGCCCGGGCGCGGTGAGCATGGCATGGGCGGCGGCGATCGACATCGCGGGCCATTCGGTCATCATCGTCCCCAGAATTTAAGCTTATTTCAGCAAGGTGTACGCCGATCGCGGCGGCTTTGCCCAGACTGAATCAGTTTGCCGGGGAGGCGCCCAGCTCGCGGCGCAGGACCGGGGTGAACAGCGCATAGCCGAGCAGGACGACCTGCGCCGCCGCCCCGAGGAGATAGGGGTACGATCCGCCGATCTCGTACAGCCCGATGCCGACCGTCGGGGCGACGATGAAGCACGCGCCGTTGACCGCGGTGACCGCGCCGGCGACCGCGCCCTGCTCGTCCTCCGACACCATCAGCGACGCCCCCGCGACGAAGCCGGGACGGGCGAAGCCGTAGCCGAGACTGGTCAGCGCGAAGGCGGCGATAATCGCCGAGTAATCGTGCGCCAGCGCAATGCCGAGGCACCCCGCCGCCGCCAGCCCCGCGCCCCAGCGCATCAGCGACGACGCGGTCATCCGCAGCATCCCGATCAACCCCCATTGCGCGAGCAGCGTCGCGCCTGCCCCGACCATGAAGGCGATGCCGACCGCCTTCGCCGCCTCGGCCGGGGTGCCGCCGACCGAATCGATGATGAGGAAGCCGAGCGCCTGCCCGGTCGCCGCCTGGACGCTGCCGCTGGCGAAGCCGTAGATCATGAACGGCATGATCCGCGGATCGCGCAGCCGCAGCCGCGGTCGCCGCCCGACCTCCGCCGCGCGCGCCGACCCGCCAGTGGGGCCGCCGAGGATCGTCGGCATCGACGACGGCGCGCCGTGATGGTCGTGATCGGGGGCTGTGACGTCGTGCCCCGGGCTGTCGTCGGGGAGGAGCCGCCACAGCCCGATGCCGACGCCGAGCGCGATCGCGGCAAAGCCGAACATCGGTCCCGACAGGCCGAGCCCGGCGACCTGGAGGTACGGCGCGACGCCGGGGCCGAGGATCGTGCCGAGGCCGAACGCCGAGGTGAGGGCGGCGAGCGCGCCGGTCCGCTCGAACGCCGTCGTCCGCGCCGCGACATACGCCTGCGCCGCCGGATTCGACGCCGATCCGAACAGCCCGAAGATGCTCCGCAGCAGCGCGAAGACGATGAACACCGCGACGGGTGCGAGCGCGCCGCGCAGGCCGGCAAGGATCGCGAACGCACAGCCGGTCATTGACACGCCGAACCCGGCAATCCCGATCATCATCAGCTTCTTGCGCCCGCGAATGTCCGACTGGCGCGCCCAGAACGGCGCCGACACCGTCCACAGCAGCGCCGAGAACGAAAAGATCAGCGCAACCTGCCACGGCGGAATCCCGATCGTCCGCGCGATCGACGGCAGCACCGACTGGAGCGCGGTATTGCCCGCGGCGACGGTCAGCAGGACGACGAACAGCACGGCGAAATGGCGGCGGGGAACGGCGGTCATGGTCTCGCGGGCTTGGCGCAGCGCAGCGGGTTTGCCAAGCCCGGCGTCGGGTACCCTCAGTCGCCAAACTCCGCAGCGAGGAAGTCGGCGAGGGCCCGGACCTTGACCGGCTGGCTCCGCGTCGTCGGGTAGATCAGCCGCAGCGTCCCCGCCTCGAAGCGGTGCTCGGGGAGCAGCTTCTCCAGCCGGCCGTCGGCGAGCGCGGCGGCGACGAAGAAGTCGGGCAGGATCGTCAGCCCGAGCCCGCCGATCGCGGCGGCGCACAGGATTTCGCCGCTTCGCGACCGCAGCCGCTCGGGTCCGCGGCACAGGCGCGTGCCCCCGGCGGCGGGAAAGCGCCACGGCTCGTCGGCGCGGACGATCGTCGAGGTCAGGCTGGGAAAAGCGAGCAGATCCTCGGCCACCGCCGGTCGCCCGAGCCGGTCGAGCAGCACCGGCGCGCCAACAAGGAACATCTCGATCGTCCCGACCGACCTTGCGACGAGCCCCGAATCGGGTAGCTGCGCGCCGATCCGTACGGCGATGTCGATCCCCTCGCCGATCAGGTCGGTGACGCGGTCGTCGAGGATCAGCTCGATCCGCAGCCCCGGGTGTAGCTCCATGAAGCGGAACAGCGCCGGGCCGACGCGCTCGACGCCGAACAGCATCGGCGCTGCCATGCGGATGACGCCGCTCAGCGTGTGGGTGGCGCAGGCGACCGACTCCTCGGCGGCGCGGACGTCCTCGATTAGGCGCGTCGCCGCGTCGAGGTACGCCGACCCCGCCTCAGTCAGCGCCAGTGCGCGCGTCGTCCGGTGCAACAGCCGCGCGCCGAGCCGGACCTCGAGGTCGCCGATCGTCCGCGACAGGCGCGAGGTCGACGTGCCCAGCCGCCGCGCCGCCGCGCTGAAACCGCCCGCGGTCGCGACCGCGGCGAACGCCTCCATCTCCTCGATCCGGCCCGCCATCGTTGCACCTTATGCAAAGGACAATCGCGAAGACGGGTCATTATCACGGTGACCGAAAAGGCCCAAATGGCGGCCTGCGCAGTTTACTCCGTGCGACGCAATTCAAGGAGACCGAGCGATGACCAAGGTACTAGTGCTATATTATTCGAGCTGGGGACACGTCGAACAGCTCGCCAACGCGGTCGCCGAGGGTGCGGGCAGCGTCGCCGGCGTCGAAGTCAGCGTCAAGCGCGTCCCTGAACTGGTGCCCGCGGAAGTCGCCGCCGGTTCGCACTACAAGACCGAGCAGGCCGCGCCGATCGCCACCCCCGAAGAACTCGCCGACTATGACGCGATCATCATCGGCACGCCGACGCGCTTCGGCAACATGGCGGCGCAGATGAAGAATTTCCTCGATCAGACCGGGCCGCTGTGGTTCACCGGCGCGCTCGTCGGCAAGGTCGGCGGCGTGTTCACCTCGACCGCGTCGCAGCACGGCGGGCAGGAGACGACGTTGCTGACGGCGATGACCGTCCTGATCCACCACGGCATGCTCGTCGCCGGGCTGCCGTACACCTTTCAGGCGCAGATGGGCCTCGACGAGATTCACGGCGGGTCGCCTTATGGCGCGTCGACGATTTCGGGTGGCGACGGGTCGAAGCAGCCGAAGCCGGTCGATCTTGACGGTGCGCGCTTCCAGGGCAAGCACATCGCCGAGACGGCAGCCGCGCTGAAGAAGGGTCGCGCCGCCTAAAGCTCGATCAGGCGGTTCGGAAGTTCGTCGGGGTTGTCGGCGTCGGGCGGGAAATGCTCGGCGAGGACCGCCCCGGCGAGGCCAATCGCGGCGACGAAGCCTTTCGCCGGCGCCCCCGCCTTGATCCCCTCGACGAGCGCATGGACCGTCGTCGCCCAGTGCGACGGCGGCACCTTGGCGTAGATCCCGCTATCGGCGACGACCTCGGCGATGCGGTCGGGGAGCGAGACGAAGATCAGCACGCCGGTGTTGGCGCGCGTCGCGCCGATCCCGCGTGCCTTGAACTGCGACCGTGCCTCGCGGTGGACGCGTTCACGGCGGATCACCCGCGGGGTCAGCGCCTTGCCGAGCCCGGTCCGCGTCAGGACCAGCGCGGCGATGCCGAACAATGCGACCTGTACCGCGGCATAGGCCTCGACCGCGCGGCGCAGGTCGACCGCCGGGTCGCCGCTGCTCCAGTCGTTGAGCGCGGCGATCTGGTCAGGACCATAGCCGAACAGCGTTGCCGCGAGCGGCAGGGCGAAGGCAACCAGCGCGGCGATCGTCAGCCCGGTCGCGGCGTAACTGTCGCTGCGCTCGCTGACGACGGCGACGATCTCGCCCGAGGTCGTCGCCTCGGCTGCGGTGATCGCCGCGGCGATTGCGGCGCGGTCGGCATCGGTGAAGGCCATCACCAGCTACCCGACGAGCCGCCGCCGCCGAACGAGCCGCCGCCACCGCCGAAGCTGTCGCCACCCCCGCCGCCACCGCCGCCCCAATCGCTGCCGCCGCCGCCACGGCTCAGCATGCTCGATGCCGCGCCCCACAGGATCGCCGAGCCGATGCCCGAAGGGCGGCCACGACCGCCGCGAGCGAGCGAGAACACCCCCCAGACGACGACGATCGCCAGCCAGAACAACGCCCCCGGGCCAACCGACGGCCGGTGCCGCGCCTGCGCGTGCTGCGCCGTCGCGTCGGCCACCGCCGCGTGCGCGACCTCGGGGCTCGCGCTCAACTGCGCGATGATCGCGTCGGTCCCGGCGGTGACGCCCGCGCCGATATCGTTCTTGCGGAATTCGGGAATGATCTGGTTTTGGATGATGACCTCGGTCAGCGCATCGGTCAGGACGGGTTCGAGCCCGTAGCCGACTTCGATCCGCACCTTGCGGTCGGCGGGCGCGACGATCAGGATCGCGCCGGTGTTCTTGCCCTTCTGGCCGATGCCCCACGCCCGCCCGAGCTGGTAGCCGTAATCCTCGATCGGGGTCTCGCCGAGCGACGGCACGGTGGCGACGACGAGCTGGATGCCGGTCGATTTCTCGAGGCTAGCCAGCTTGTCGGTCAGCGCCGCGATGGTCTGCGGCTGCAGGACGTTCGCGGTATCGACGACGCGCCCCGACAGCGGCGGGAACGCCGGGGCGGCGGCGTGTGCCACCGCCGCCCATAGCGCGACCAGCAACAGGAGCGCGAACGCCCCGAGGCGATAGCGGGGAAGGGTCAGAACTTCACCGTCGGCGCGACCTGCGCGTTGACCGTCGTCGCCTTGAACGGGGTCAACGGCTTGGAGCCGTAGATCACCTTCGCGCCGATCAGCGCCGGGAAGGTGCGGATCGTCGTGTTATAGTCCTGAACGGCGGTGTTATAGTCCTGCCGCGCGATCGTGATGCGGTTCTCGGTGCCCTCGAGCTGCGACTGCAGCGCCATGAAGTTGGTGTTCGACTTGAGGTCGGGATACTGCTCCTGGAGCGGGCGCAGCTGCATCAGCGCGGTCGAGACATGGTTCTGCGCCTGCTCGTACGCCGCGACCTTGCCGGGGTCCTTGAGGTCCTCGTCTGACAGATGGATCGCGTTGGCCGATGCGCGCGCCTGCGTCACGCCGACGAGGACGTCCTTTTCCTGCTTGGCATAGCCCTGCACGGTGGCGACGAGGTTCGGGATCAGGTCGGCGCGGCGCTGGTACTGGTTCTCGACCTGCGCCCAGGCGGCCTTGGCGGCCTCCTCCTTGGTCGGGATGGTGTTGACCCCGCAGCCGGCGAGGCCGACGGTCAGGGCCAGCGGAAGCGCGAGACGGGCGGCGGTGCGGCGGGTCGACTGCATCGATAACTCCCTTGGGTCCGGGTCAATCCGCCGCCAGTACCCAAGGTGGCGACGAACCGCTATTAGATAAGGTGTATTGCACAAGCGTAACAGAGGGGGTGCCAAATGTTCGCCGAGTTCAAGAATTTCATCGCTCGCGGCAACGTCCTCGACCTCGCGGTCGCGGTCGTCATCGGTGCCGCGTTCGGCGCGATCGTCGCCTCGCTGACCGAAGACCTGATCATGCCGCTGATCGGCTTCCTCACCGGCGGGGTCGATTTCTCGTCGCACTTCATCCGCCTCGGGGCGATCCCGTCGACCTACACCGGCAGCCTCGAGGATTATGCCGCGCTCAAGAAGGCCGGCGTCGCGCTGTTCGGCTATGGCCGGTTCCTGACGGCGGTGATCAACTTCGTGATCATCGCCTTCGCGATCTTCCTGCTCGTCCGCGCGGCGAACAAGTTCCTGGCGAAGACGCTGGCGGCGATGACCGCGAAGGCGGCGGTTCCGGCGGATGTCGCGGTGCTCAACGAGATCCTGGCTGAGTTGAAGAAGCGTCCGCTGGCTTAGCGCCTCAAGGTCCGATTGTGTTTTTGTTGTCATCCCGGCGAAGGCCGGG
>NZ_JANYGL010000032.1 GCF_025362435.1 Polymorphobacter sp. | reverse complement strand
GGCATGTTGTGCCCGGGTGGTGTCAGTCCACATCGTATGTCCTTCGAGTTCTTCGCAAAACCCGCAGAATCAAACATGTGCCAGCACGTCAAGCGCAACAGACTGATATCACCCAACTTAGTTTCGGGTCAGACACTAAGGCTTGAGCTTGGGATTACCGCCGGCGATGCCGATGCCGGTCAGGTTGCCCCCGGCACCGGGAAGCGTGTCGTAATACAGCCCGGCACCACCAGCGACGGTCGACACCTCGGTGAAGGTCGGGGCGCGGAACGACGTGCCGTAGCTGCCGCGGAAGGTGACGCCGGAAACCGGGCGATAGGTCACGCCGACCTTGGGGTTCGTCGTGTCGCCGAAGTCGCTGTAATGTTCGTAGCGTCCGGCGAGCGACAGCGATAGTTCCTGGATGCCGTCGATGGCATTCGGTCCGGCGAAGATCGGCACGTACAACTCGCCGAAGCCCGCCTTGACGTTGCGCGACCCTGCGTCCTTGATGTGCGCCTGCGCCACGCTGCTGCCGACAGTCAGGTCGGTGAAGGTGTATTCCTTGCGATATTCGCCGCCGACCGCGACGCGGACGTTGCCGCCGGGAAGGCTGAACAGCGACCCGGCGAACTGGACGTTGCCGACATCGAGCCGCGTCGCACCGGCGATGATGAAGTAGTTGTCGTGGATCCGCGCCAACGTGGCCGGGTTGTTCGGGCCGCCGAAGACGTTGAGCGCGGTTGCCGGGTTGGTATCGGCAAGCGCGGCTGCGAGCGCCGAGGAATTCACCCCGAGGCGACGGTCGGCGATGTCCTTCGACTCGCCGTGCGCATAATAGGCCGTCGCCACCCAGTCGCCGAAGAGCTTGGCTTCGACGCCGCCGGACAGGTTCCACGAATAGCTATGGAAGTGATTGCGGTTGGCGCCAAGCTCGGGAAGCAGAGAGTAGTTGACCGTTTCGGAGGTCAGGCCCGGCACCGGCGAGACGAAGAACGGGTTGGTGTTGCGCACCGTCGCGGTGAAGGTGTCGCCGGTCCCGAGGTCGATACCCTCGCGGTACGAATAATAGCCGTCGGCGAAGACGCGGATACGGTCGCCGATCTGCTGGCTCAAGTTGCCGACGGCGCTGACGCGCTGCTGCTGCGGGATGACCGCGTCGTTGGTATTGTAGAAGCACCGGTTGGCGGTCCCGGCAGTGAGCGAGCCGACGTTCGCGCGCGTCACGCCGCCCGCCGGGATCGCATAGGTGCTGCCGCCCGCCGAGATCGTCCCGGGATTGCAGAAGGTCGTCCGCAGATCGCGGCCGCCGCGGCTGACATTGTTATCCTTGTAGAACGGTAGGTCGCCGGCGATCAGCGCGTCGTTGCGGGTATATTCGCCCGCGAGCATCGCCGAGCCGGTGCTCCACGTGTTGCCGACGATGGCGGCGGCCTGCTGCTCGTTATAGCCCTCTTCGGTCAGGCCGCTGCGCAGCCGGAACTCGGCGCCGTCGAGCTTCTTGCGCAGGATGAAGTTGACCACGCCGGCGATCGCGTCGGACCCGTAGATCGCCGAGGCGCCGTCGGCGACGACTTCGACGCGCTCGAGGGCGATCGACGGCAGGACCGCGGGGTCGGTGTACTGACCCTGCGTGCCCTGCGGCGGAAAGCGCTTGCCGTCGTACAGCAGCAGCGTCGCGTTGGTGCCGATGCCGCGCAGGTTGATGCCGGCGCCGCGGGTGGCATTGGCCTGGCCGTTCTGAGCCGCGCCGCCGTTGCGGTTGGTGCCGAGGCCGACGACCTGCGGCAGGCGGCGGAGGAGGTCGTTGGTCGAGATCACCGGCTCCTCGGCGATCTTCGCCTGGTCGATGGCGATGACGTTCGAGCCGGTCGCGGTGACGCCGCGGATGCGGCTGCCGGTGACGACGATGTCGGATTCAGCGGCTGCATCGGGCAGCGGCGCGGCGGCGGCGGGTGAAGCCGTGGCGGCGGCCGCGGCATCGGGCACGGCCTGATCGCGCGGCTGCGCCGTCTGGCCGAACGCAGGGGCCGCGAGGACGAGCGCCAGCGCGCTTCCGGCAAGCGTCGCGGTCCGTCGATTGTAGCGAATGGTCTTCATGTCACTCCCCTTGAGCTGAGCCGTGCGCCTCTTGGGGGACGCTTGGCGGTGATACGTGGTGGAAAAAGCTGGCTATTGTGTCTCGGCGAGTGCGCGTCGGCTGGCGCCGAACCGCGGTGCGACCGACAGCAACACGATCGCGGCGATCAGGATGACCGCGCCGGTGAGCTCGGCGGAGTTGGGCATGCGCAACCCCCAGCACCAGGCGAGGAGGATCGACCCGAAGATGCCGGCGAGCAGGCTCGAAGCGCGTTCGAGCGGGACGCAATAGGCGTTCTCGCGGGCGTCGAGCAGGATTATCGCCGAGAAGATCGAGATCGCTGTCAGCGTTACCGCAATCAGGGCGATCCAGATCATCACCGGGTCGCTCCAGATGGTGATGAAACCGAAGCCGAGCTCGCCCGACTGGCCGCCGAAGCCCGACGCCGAAATCCCTGCGAGGATCAGCACCGACAGCGGCAGCGCGACCATCTTCTCCTCGACGAAGTAGCGGCGGATCGAGGCGGGCTCGCCGGTCTTGGCGATGCGGGTCATCACCGCGAGGCGGATGAAGTAGCCGAGCGTGTAGAGGACGACGGTCAGGATCGCGAGCGGCGGCAGCTTGAGCCCGCCGCGATCGTGCAGCGTGATCGCCAGCGCAACCGCGACGAGCGCGAGCGCGGTCCAGCTCCACCAGCGGACGCGACGCCCGAAGATCAGGTCGACCAGCGGCGCGATGACGAGGATATCGCCGCGCATCAGCAGCTGGATGAACGGGATGCTGACACCCTTGAAGGTGAACGACAGCGGCACGGTGAACAGCACCAGCGCCGTCCCGATCCCCGACAGCACGGTGTAACGCGTCGGCACCGGCAGCGTCCGTCCGGCGACGGTCACGGTGTGGGCGTCGCGATACCAGCCGGCCAGCCAGATGAAGATGTAGGTCAAAATGGCGTTGAGGATCAGCGATGCGGGCAGGGTTTCGAGGCCGGTCAGCGGCGGGATCCCGGCTCCGCGCGGCAGGCTGGTGATCAGCTTGGTGATGATGACGTTGGGCAGATAGACGAGGAAATAGATCCCGACATACGCCTCGAGCGGGAAAGCGCGCCGCGCGCTCATGCTGCAAGATCCAGCTCGACCATGTCGACACCGCTGCGGTAGCGGGCGTTGAGCCCGGCCTCGGCGGTGACGGCGGTCATGTAGTCGACGATCTCGGCATGGCGTGCCGACCCGGGCGCTGCAAAGCGCGGAACGGCGTCGGTGCCGATGTCGAGCGGCAGGAAGCCGGCGCGGACGACCTTGCCGTCGGCGATCTCGAAGCGCGCGACCATCGATGCGCGCGCGGCGTCGGGGAAGTTGTACAGGCTGTCGAAATCGGGCTCCCACACTTCGGCCAGCGCGCGGATTTCGTTGAAGCTTGCCGATGCGGCGTGCGCCGGGTCCATCCGCAGGTCGGTCGCGAAGTTGCACAGCGAGTAGAACACCGGCTTGCCGTCGATCAGCTCGCAGCCCTTGAGGATGTGCGCGTGGCCGCCGAGGATGATGTCGGCCCCTGCCTCGATCGCGGCGCGGGCGACGTCGCGCTGATAGTCGGCGATGCTCGCCCGTACGAAATGAATGCCCCAGTGCTGCGACACGATGACGACGTCGTTCGCCGCCTTGGCCGCGCGGATGTCCGCAACCATCGCCGCAAGGTCGCCGCGATGGGGGTAGGTATGGATGCGAGGCGGCGTTCCGGGCTGGTCGTGCTCGATCTGCTCGTAGACGGTGAACGCGCGCATCGGCGCGCAGCCGGGGCGGCGCTCCTCGGCCCAATACGCCTGCGGCAGGATGCTCGAATAAGCAAGGAAGGCGACCGTCGTCCCGTCGGGCAGGGTGAAGCGCGCCGGCGTCCGCGCGGCGGCGATATCTGGTCCGGCCCCGACGACCTGCATCCCGGCATCGCGCAGGTGGCGCTGCGTCTCGGCAAAGGCTTCGTTGCCCCAGTCGAGGACGTGGTTGCCGGCGCACGAGATGACGTCGAAGCCGGCCCGCCCAAGGGCAGCTGCGCCTTCGGGCCGCGCGAGGACGGCATGGCGCGCCTGCGGCAGGCGCGTGCCATGCGCCGCGAAGCTCGTCTCGAGCTGGCCGAAGACGATGTCCGCCGCCGACAGGACGTCGCGCGTCGCGACGAAGCTCTCGTCGTAATCGGCGCGGTCCATCGCGAGGTCGCCGGTGGCGAGGACGATCGCGGTCAAGCGAGGGCGCCGAAGGTGATAGGCACGCGCAGCGCGCCGATCTCGGGGAAGCGCGTCGGCGCAGGTTCGCCGGCGAGCGAGAACGACGGTGCGGCCTTGAGCAGCTCGTCGACCGCGACGATCAGTTCGAGGCGGGCGAGCGCGGCGCCGACGCACGAATGCGGACCCCGGCCGAAGGCAACGGAGTCCTTCATGTTCGGACGATCGATGCGGAAGGTGTCGGCCTGCTCGAAGACGTCCTCGTCGCGGTTCGCCGAGGAATAGACGAGTGCGATCGGCTCACCGGCAGGGATCGTCCGGCCGCGGATCGTGACGTCGTGGGTCGCGGTGCGGGCGAAGCCGCGATACGGCGTATAAAGCCGCAGCAGCTCGTCGATCGCGTCGGGCAGCAGTTCGGGGGCGGCGCGCAGGCGCGACTGGAGTTCCTGATCGCGGGCGAGGTGGACCGCGATCGATCCGATCATCACGCTCGGCGCGATCAACCCGACGACGAGGACCTGCCGGATCGTGCCGACGATCATATCGTCGGGCAGCGGCTCGCCGTCGTCGCGAGCGGCGAGCAGCGCACTCGTCGCATCCTCGTCGATTGGCAGCGGCGCGGCGCGGCGGTCGGCGACGACCTGCCTCGCCATATCGTAGAGCAACAGGCTGGTTGCCTTGGTCGTCTCGAGGTCGGCCGACTGGACCGCGATATTATAACGTCGTCCGGCGTCCGTCAGCGCCTCGATCGCCACGGCGTCGAGGTTCATCCAGTGCGCGAAGATCGCGACCGGCATCGGCGCCGAATAATCGGCACAGACGTCGCCGCCGCCGCGTGCGACCATCGTCGCCACCAGTCCGCGGCAGATCTCGCGCATCACTGGCTCGAGCCGGGCAACGCGCTTTTCGGTCAGCAGCGGCGCGAGCGCGCGGCGATACGGCGTGTGCTCGGGCGGATCGAGGTGGAGCGGCGGGCGGCGGCCGGTGAAGGCGACCTTCGGCACGACATTCTGCTTCGACGTCTGGAATGTCCGCCAGTCGGTCGCCGCCGCGACGACATCGTCGTGCTTCATCAGCGCCCAGAAGCCGCCCCAGGTATCGCTATGCGCGACCGGGCAGGTCTCGCGCAGGCCGCGATATTCGACCTGTGCGCTGTCGAAGGTTTCGGGCAAAAGGGGGTTGAAGTCATCCGACATAACATTCCCCGTAGGCAGAGGTGTAAGCGCTTGCAAGCATCTTTTGCCGCGCTGCCGTCATTTGCGCTATGCCGAGTGGAATGCCGCCCACCGACCGCACCCGCGCGCCCCGCCTCGAGGAGGTCGCCGCCGTCGCCAACGTCTCCTCGGCGACGGTCTCGCGCTACTTCAACTCTCCCGGCGTCGTCGCACCGGCAACGGCGCAGCGGATCGAGGCGGCGATCGCGGCGACCGGGTATTTGCCGAACCTGACCGCGGGCGCGCTCGCGTCGAGCCGGTCGCGGCTGATCGCGGCACTTGTCCCCGACATCGCCCAGTCCATCTTCAACGACACGATGGAAGCGATGATCGACGCGCTGTCCGCCGAGGGCAACAGCGTCATCCTCGCGCTGACCGGAACGACCGACGCCCGCCTCGTCGCTCAGATCAACGCCGCGCTGTCGCGGCGGGTCGATGCGATCATCCTGACCGGAATCGTCGCCGACGCCGCGATCCGGGCACAGCTGCGCAACAGCCGGGTGACGGTGATCGAGACCTGGGGCCTGCCCGACGATCCGATTGATATCGCGATCGGTTTCTCGCATCGCGCGATCGGCTATGCGCTCGCCGAGTTCCTCCGCGACCGGGGGTATCGGCGGCCGCATATGATCGTGCCGCGCTCGACCCGAGCCGAACGTCGCGCCGCCGCGTTCGCCGAGCGCTGGGTCGCGAATGGCGGGGACGCGCCGACCCGCTTCGAGGTCGCCGTGCCGAGTCACTTCGGCCAGGGGCGGCAGAGCTACCGCGGCCTCGCCGACCTCGCGGTCCAGCCCGACGTCGTCGTCTGCGGCTCGGACTGGATCGCGCAGGGGCTGATCGTCGAAGCGCAGGTCGCCGGGGTCGCCGTACCCGGGCGGCTGGCGGTGACCGGATTCGGCAATTTGCGGATGGCCGGCGACATGCGGCCGACGATAACCTCGGTCGATGTCGACGGCACGCGCATCGCCCACGAGGTCAATCGCGTCCTGAGATTGCGCGCCGCCGGGACCAAACTGGCCGAGCGCTCGATCGACGTCGGCTTCCGCATCATCGCCCGCGAAAGTGCATGAAAGGGCTTGCATCAGTGTCGGGTGCCGAACAGTATTGCGGCATAACAAGACGGAGAAGCGTGATGCGGGGATGGATCCAAGCGGCTTTTGCCGCAGCAACGCTGGCGGGCGCGGCTTACGCTCAGCCGGTGCCGGTGATGCCGCCCGCCGACATGGCGCGCATGGCTGCTGCACGCGCCGCGGCCGACGCGATGCCCGACACGCCCGGGACGGGTCCCTACCCCGCGATCAAGACCGTCGAGCCGGGACTGCCCGACCATGTCGTCTATCTTCCCGCCGACCCGTCGCGGCTAGGCGCACGCAAGCTCGGCATCCTCGCCTGGGCCAATGGCGGCTGCAGCGACGACGCCGCGAGCGCGCGCCAGCACCTCGCTGAAATCGCCAGCCACGGCTATGTCGTCATCGCCCCCGGCAGCGTCCTGTCGGGACCGGGATCCCCGTCGCGCCCTGCCCAGTCGGCCCCCGCCCCGCTCGGCATCAAGACGACTTCAGCGCAAGTCGCCGCCGGGGTCGACTGGGCGCTCGCCGAAAACAACCGCTCGGGGAGCCCGCTGTATCACCGCATCGACCCGGCGCTGGTTGCAGTCTCGGGGCATAGCTGCGGCGGATTGCAGGCGCTCCAGCTCGCCGCCGATTCGCGCATCCATGCGGTGATCATCCACAACAGCGGCGTCTTCACCGACGGCGGCAACCCGATCGCCGGGATCAAAGTCGACAAGAGCCTGCTCAAGACGCTGCACACGCCGGTGCTCTACGTCATGGGCGGCACCACCGACGTCGCCTGGCCCAACGGCAGCGACGACTTCGACAAGATCACCGTCGTCCCCGCGATGCTCCTCAGCCACGACACCGGGCATGGCGGGACCTTTGGACAAGCGAACGGCGGCGAGAACGCGCAGGTTGCGGTCGCGTGGCTCGACTGGCAGCTTCGCGGCGATCCCGCTGCAGCGCATTGGTTCAAGGGCGCCGACTGCCGCCTGTGCACCGACAAGGCATGGACCGTCCGCAAGAAGGGTATAGACTGACCTAGCGGCAGGCACTGTCGCGGATGCACGGGCGCAGCATCGGCGGGGGCACGTAGGCGACGAACCCCGCCGGGGGCGCGGGCCACTTGCCCGTGTCGAGGCGCGCTTCGAGCTGGTGGAGCGAGGCGAGGACGGTCGGGGTCGTGAAGGTGCAATGGCCTGCCGCCGCGACCCACAGGCCGCTCGCCATCTTCGGCGCGCGGTGCTCAGCCGCGTCGAGATACGCCCGCTGGAGCGACGGCGAGGTCAGGCCGTCGCCGATATTCTGCACCGCCAGCGTCGGCACCACCGGCTTGGCGTTCGGCGTATAATTGTCGAGCATGTAGCGCGTCGCGGCCGGATCGGCGGACACGCGCTGTCCAGCGTTGAGGGCATCGAGATCGCGGTCGAGATCGAGCCCGGCGGCGGCGTACAGCTTCGCGACGAGCGCTCGCCGCTCGGACAGCTGGAGCTGCGCCCGGTAATCGATGCCGGCGTTCGACGAGAACACCCCGCGCGCGCGTTGCTCCTGGTCGACGCGCGGCAGGAAGGTCCCCATCGCGAAGGTCTTCGCCATCTCGGCTTCCTGCGCGGTCGCATCGTCGTCGCCCGGGCGCGAGCCGTCGTGCGTCGTCCACCCGGGCAGCCCGGCAAGCACCGCCGCGAGCGCAGTGCGTGCACGCCCCGCCGGGGTCGCCTGCGCTGCGGCGAGAACGGCGGCGACGCGCTTGGCGTTGACGAGGTCGTCGTCGACGCCGGTCAGCCGGATCGCCGAGTCGGGTGCCAGCAGCGTGCGGAAAGCATAGGCGCCGTCGAGCGCCATGTTCATCATGCCGACGGCGCCGCCGATCGACCCGCACATCGGCAATGCGCCGTCGAGCAGCCGGCTCGGCCGCTCGGCGAGCGCGACCGTCACCAGCGCGCCCATCGAATAGCCCCACGCGATCGTCCGCTTCGGCTTCGAGAACCGCTGCGTGAACGCCGCGATCGTCGCCTCCTGGTCGGGCACCGCCGTCGCCAGCGCCCAGCCGCCCTCGGCATAGCTCGATCCGGCAATGGCATAGCCGGCGGCGAGCAGCGCCTCGCGCGACGCCGCGGGCGCATCCTCCGCCGCCGGGCGCGTCCGGGCATAGCCGTGCGACCACAATAGCAGCGTGCCGTTCCAGTTCGGCGGCACCGTCGCGCGCCAGCTTGCGCCATCGGCGAGCTCACCCGTCTCTGATCGCGGAGCGCCCGGCGATTGCGCCGCGGCCCCCGGCGTCAGCGTGGCACCAGCTAGCATAAGCGCGACGCAGATCGGTCCCGCCCGGCGTGCGGCCCGAACAATGTCAGTTCGCATGGCCGACTCCTCTATCGAAAGCACTGCCTCGCAGTCCCAGCGCCGTCACCCTGTCACATCGACCCGATCGCCCGAAACAGCGGCGAGCGGTCGCTCGCCGCTGTTGCCGTGTCCTAGCCGCGCTGCTTCGAGGTGTCGTACGCCCCGAGGCCGGGCTTGAACGTCTTGTCGTCGATGAACTGCTTGATGCCTTCCTTGCGGCCGTGGTTGTCGTAGCTGTTCGCCGCTTCCTGCGCCCGGATCAGATAATCCTCGGCGTCGTCGTAGCTCAATACGCCGACGCGACGGACGGCGTCCTTGGTCGCCTTGAGCGCGACCGGGTTCTTCTTGAGCAGGACGGCGGCGACCGCGGTGACGCGGTCCTTCAGCGCGTCGAGGGGCACCGACTCATTGACCAGGCCCCACTCGGCGGCCATCTTGCCGTCAAGGTTCTCACCCATCATCGCGTGATACATCGCCTTGCGCATCGGCATCAGCTCGGTCGCGACCTTGGTCGCGCCGCCGCCGGGGAGGATGCCCCAGTTGATCTCCGACAGGCCGAACTGCGCCTCGTCGGCGGCGAAGGCGAGGTCGCAGGCGAACAACGGGCCGTAACCACCGCCGAAGCACCAGCCGTTGACCATCGCGATCGTCGGCTTCTGGTACCAGCGCAGGCGGCGCCACCACGTATACGCCTCGCGCTGCGCATCGCGCGTCGCGCCGAGCCCCTTCGCCTCGGTCTCGCGGAAATATTCCTTGAGGTCCATTCCGGCCGACCAAGCGGTGCCCTCGCCCGAAAGGACGAGAACCCCGACGTCGTCGCGGAATTCGAGCAGGCCAAGAACCTCGAGCATGTCGCGGTTGAGCGTCGGCGACATGCAGTTGCGCTTGTCGGGGCGGTTGAAGCGGACCCACGCGATGCGATCGACGACGTCGTAGGCGACGGTCCCGTTGGAGCTGGTTTCGGTCATGGCGTTTCCCTGTTCGCGGTGGCGGCCGTCGTGGCCAATCAGATGGGGTAGTGTCCGGGCTGCGTCTCGATCGTGATCCAGCGCAGTTCGGTGAAGCTGTCGATCCCGGCCTTGCCGCCGAAGCGGCCATAGCCCGACGACTTGGTCCCGCCGAAGGGCATCTGTGCCTCGTCGTGGACGGTGGCGCCGTTGACGTGGCAGATCCCCGACTTGATCTGGCGGGCGACGCGGAGGCCACGCGCGGTGTCGCGGGTGAAGACCGCCGCCGACAGGCCGTATTCGGTATCGTTCGCCAGCACTATCGCCTCGGCTTCGTCCTTTGCACGCGTGATGCCGACGACCGGGCCGAAGCTCTCGTCGCGGAACAGCGCCATCGCGGGGACGACCCGGTCGACGACGTGCGCGGGCATCAGGACGCCGTCGGACGCGCCGCCGGTGACGAGTTCGGCACCCGCCGCGACGGCGTCGTCGATCAGGTGGCGGACATGGTCGACGGTCTTGCGGTCGACCACAGCGCCGAGCGGGGCGTTGCCGTCGCGCGGATTGCCGACCTTCATCGTCGCGACCTTTGCCTTGAACCGCGCGACGAAGTCGTCGGCGACTGCATCGAGGACGATGATCCGCTCGGTCGACATGCAGATCTGGCCCGAATTCATGAACGCGCCGAACGCCGCCGCCTTGACCGCTTCGTCGAGGTCGGCGTCGTCGAGGACGATCAGCGGCGCCTTGCCGCCGAGTTCCAGGAGGCACGGCTTGAGGTGTCCGGCGGCACGCTGCGCGATGATCCGCCCGACCGCGGTCGAGCCGGTGAAGTTGATCCGCCGCACCGCCGGGTGGTCGATCAGCGCGCCGACGATCGCCGGGGCGTCGGCGGGGGCGTTGGTGACGATGCCGACGGCGCCGTCGGGCAGCCCGGCCTCGACGAAGGCCTCGACGATCAGGCTGTGGGTCCGCGGGCATTGCTCGCTCGCCTTGAGGACGACGGTATTGCCGCAGGCGAGCGGCACCGCGATCGCGCGGACGCCGAGGATGATCGGGGCGTTCCACGGGGCGATGCCGAGGACGACGCCGACCGGTTCGCGCAGCGCCATGGCGATGCAGCCGGGCTTGTCGGACGGAATGACCTCGCCCGAAATCTGCGTGGTCAGCGCTGCGGCCTCGCGGATCATGCCGGCGGCGAGCGCGAGGTTGAAGCGTGCCCAGCCCTCGGTCGCACCGATCTCGCCCATCATCGCGTCGACGAACTGCGGCGCGCGGGCTTCGAGCGCGGTCGCCGCCTTCATCAGCAGCGCGCGGCGGGCGTTGGGGCCGAGGACTGACCATGAGGGAAACGCCGCCGCTGCGGCATCGGCCGCAGCATTGGCATCGGCGACGGTCGCCGCCGGCATCGTCGTCGCGACGCTGCCGTCGACCGGGTTGAGGCGGTCGAAGGTCGCGTGTGCAACCGCTTTGTCGTTCGGCACGATCGCTGCAGAAAGCGTCATCGTCGACTCCCCAGTCTTAGTTGTTATGCGACATAGCTTAAATTGATGTGGCTGCAAATCCGCTTTGGCAGGTTATAGCGGCAGTCCGACGTAATTCTCGGCGATGCTCGCCTGCGCCGCCGCCGAGGTCGCGATATAATCGAGTTCGGCCGCCTGCATCCGGCGTTCGAACGCTCCTGCGCCGGGAAAGCGGTGCATCAGCGTCGTCAGATACCAGCTGAAGCGCTCGGTCTTCCAGATGCGGCGGAGCGCGCGTGCCGAATAGCCGTCGACCCCGGCGGTGTCGCCGCGCGCGAACCAGCCGATCAGCGCCTCCGAAAGGTAGATGACGTCCGACGCGGCGAGGTTGAGCCCCTTCGCCCCGGTCGGGGGGACGATGTGCGCGGCGTCACCGGCGAGGAACAGCCGTCCGCGTCGCATCGGCTCCGAGACGAACGAACGCAGCGGCGCGATCGATTTCTCGATCGACGGGCCACGGGTGACGCCGCAGGCGATGTCGGGGCCGAGGCGGGTTTCGAGCTCGTCCCAGAAGCGATCATCGGACCAATCCTCGACGCGCTCGTCATTGCCCACCTGGACGTAATAACGGCTCCGCGTCGGCGAGCGCATCGAGGCGAGGGCAAAGCCGCGGTCGTGGCTGGCATAGACGACCTCGTGGTGGCACGGCGCGACATCGGCGAGGACGCCGAGCCAGCCGAACGGATAGGCGCGCTCGAAATGCGTGCCGCCGACCGCCGCGCGCGACGGGCCGTGGAAGCCGTCGCACCCGGCGATGACGTCGCATTCGATCGTCCGGGCGACGCCGTCGACGGTGAAGCCGAGCGACGGGTGGTCGCTGTCGACGTCGTGGAGCGCGACCTCGCCCGCCTCCCAGACGATGTCGAGCCCGGCGGCGGGGGCGGCGTCGATCAGGTCGCGGGTGATCTCGGTCTGGCCGTACGCCGTGACGTGCTTGCCGGTCGACCCGGCGATATCGACGGGGATGACGTTGCCGTCGCTGACCAGCGTCAGCCCATGGTGGAGCATCCCCTCGACCTTGAGCCGCGCGTCGAGCCCGAGGCGTGTGAGCAGGTCGGTCATCGTCGTTTCGAGGATGCCGGCGCGGATACGCGATTCGACGCGTGCCCGGCTGGTCCGCTCGACGACGACGCACTCGATCCCGGCCTGCCGCAGCGCGTGGCCGAGGAGGAGCCCTGCGGGGCCCGCGCCGATGATCGCGACCTGTGTCTTCAACCGAACGATCGCTCGCCGGATGCCGCGAGCTGCTTTTCGAGCGCGTCGAGGACGCGGTAGCACGGCAGCACCTGCGCGACGCTGCTGTTCGGCTCGCGGCCTTCGCGGATCGCGGCGATGAACTCGCGGTCTTGCAGCTCGATGCCGTTGACCGAGACATCGACCTTCGACACGTCGACCGGTACGTCCTTGCCGGTGAACAGGTCGTCGTAGCGCGCCAGCCACGTTCCGGTGTCGCCGATGTAGCGGAAGAAGGTGCCGAGCGGCCCGTCGTTGTTGAAGCTCAGCGACAGCGTGCAGATCGCGCCGCTCGCGCTTTTCAGCTGGATCGACATGTCCATGGCGATGCCGAGTTCGGGGTGGAGCGGCCCGGCGAGCGCATTCGCGGCGACGATCGGCCCCGCCTGGTAGGCGAACAGGTCGACGGTGTGCGCCGCGTGGTGCCACAGCAGATGGTCGGTCCACGACCGCGCCTCGCCCTTGGCGTTGATGTTGCGGCGGCGGAAGAAATACGTCTGGACGTCGAGCTGCTGGAGGTTGAGCTCACCCTTGGCGATCAGCCCGTGGATATACTGGTGGCTCGGATTGAACCGCCGCGTGTGCCCGACCATGCACGTCTTGCCCGTAGCCTGCGCCTTGGCCAGAACCGCCTCGGCATCGGCGAGACTGTCGGCGAGCGGGATCTCGACCTCGACATGCTTGCCCGCGTCCATGCACGCGATCGCCTGCGCCGCGTGCATCTGCGTCGGGGTGCACAGGATCACCGCGTCGACGTCGTCGCGCGCCAGCGTCTCGGCGAGATCGGTCGTCGCGTGGCCGATGCCGTACTTCGCGGCGACCGCCTGCGTCGGCTCGAGGTTCCGCCCGACGAGCGAGGTCACCGTCACCCCGTCGATCAGCTTGAGCCCGTCGAGGTGCTTCTCCCCGAACGCCCCGGCTCCGGCGAGCGCGATCCTCATGCTGCTTTCTCCAGGACGAGGTGGCCGACGGCGGTGTTCGACGCCGGGACGTGATAGAAGCGGTGAAGCTCGCGGACGTCGTGGCCCAATGCGCCGCGCATGATCAGCCACATGACGAGCTCGATCCCTTCAGACCCCGCCTCGCGCAGATAGTCGATGTGCGGCAACGTCCGCAGCCGCTCGGGATCGGCGGTGAGGTCGTTGAGGAAGGCGTTGTCGAACACCGGGTTGATCAGCCCGGCGCGGGGGCCCTGCAACTGGTGGCTCATCCCGCCGGTGCCCCAAACCTGGACGTTGAGGTCCTCCGGGTACGACGCCACCGCGCGGGCGATCGCCTCGCCGAGACGGAAGCAGCGGTTGCCGGTCGGCGGCGGATACTGGACGACGTTGACCGCGAGCGGAATGACCTTGCACGGCCACGCCTCGGGCTGGCCGAACATCAGGCTGAGCGGGACGGTCAGGCCGTGGTCGACGTCCATCTTGTTGACGATCGTCAGGTCGAATTCGTCGAGGATGCACGACTGGGCGATGTGCCACGCGAGATCGGCATGGCCCTCGACGGTCGGCACCGGGCGCGGCCCCCAGCCCTCGTCGGCGGGGGTGAAGCTGTCGGCGCACCCGATCGCGAAGGTCGGGATCATCTCGAGGCTGAACGCGCTCGCATGGTCGTTGTAGACGAGGATGACGACGTCGGGCTTCTGTGCCGTGAGCCACGCCTTGGTCCAGTCGAACCCGGCGAAGACGGGTGCCCAATACGGCTCGGCGGTCTTGCCGTTGTCGACCGCGGCGCCGATCGCGGGGATGTGGCTGGCGGCGATTCCAGCGGTGAGGCGGGCCATCAGATCGTGCTCCCCGGCATATCGCCTGCTTCGGCGGCGACTTCGGCCAATGCCGCCTCGCGCTTCGACCGCAGCCCCTCGGGCGAGCGGCCGCCGGCGATCATCATCGCATTGTGCGCGTCGACGCTCGCCCCGGTCATCGTGCTGACCGCCTGGACGAAGCTCTTGCCGTCGGTCGAGAAGATCTTGGCGAGGAAGTAGATGTTGCCGCCCTCGTCGATCGCGGCGTTGTAATCGCGGGTCAGGACGGCGTTGCGCTGCGCTGGGGTTAGCTGCCAGCCGTCGAGATACGCCGCCTCGTCGGCCTTGAAGCGCTCGCGGTTTTCGGCGGTCATCAGCGACATGCAGAACTGGTTGAGGTGATACCCCTTGCGGCTGCGCGCGGCGGTGAAGACGCGCGTGCCGGGAATGTCCTCGAGCTCGGCGAGATAGGCGTGGATGTCGGTGGTCATCGTCCGCGGGCCTTTAGTTGCGCGTCGAGGCGCGGGAAGACGCGGCGGGCATTGCCCTCGTAGACCGCGTGCCGGGTCGCATCGTCGAGGCCGAGGGCGTCGACATAGCGCTTGGTATCGTCGAAGTAGAAGCCGGTCTCGGGGTCGATGCCGCGAACCGCGCCGACCATTTCCGACCCGAACAGGATGTTCTTCGGGTCGATCACTTCGAACAGCAGGTCGATGCCCGGCTGGTGGTAGACGCAGGTGTCGAAATAGACGTTCTTCATGACGTGGTCGGCAAGGCGCGGCTTCTTGAGCATGTCGGCGAGCCCGCGATACCGGCCCCAGTGGTACGGCACCGCGCCGCCGCCGTGGGGGATTATGAAGCGCAGCGCCGGGAAATCGGCGAACAGATCGCCCTCGAGGAACTGCATGAAGGCGATCGTGTCGGCGGCGATGTAGTACGCGCCGGTCGCGTGCAGGCCCGGGTTGCATGACCCCGAGACGTGAACCATCGCGGGGACGTCGAGCTCGACCATCTTCGCGTAGAACGGATACCACGCGCGGTCGGTCAGCGGCGGCGAGGTGAAATGGCCGCCGCCGGGATCGGGGTTGAGGTTGCAGCCGACGAAGCCAAGCTTGACGACGCAGCGTTCGAGCTCGGCGATGCTCGCGGCCATGTCGGCGTGGGGCGACTGCGGCAGCTGGCAGACGCCGATGAAGGTCTCGGGGTATAGCGCGACGACACGGGCGATCAGGTCGTTGCACGCGCGGCTCCACGCCAGCGACACGCCCGCATCGCCAACGTGCGGGGCCATCACCGACGCCCGCGGGCTGAAGATCGTCATGTCGGCACCGCGTTCGCGGAGCAGGCGAAGCTGGTTGTCCTCGACCGAGGCGCGCAGTTCGTCGTCGGAGATGTGCGGATACGGCGGCGCCTCGGTCCCGGCCTTCCACGCCGCGACCTGCTCCTTGCGCCACGCATCGTGCGCGGGCGGCGCGGTCGTGTAGTGGCCGTGGCAGTCGATGATCAGCGTCATGCGGCGCGTTGCCTCTCGTCAGGGTCGATCAGCGCGAGTTTGGCGGCGAGGCCGGCGGGGTTCGAGCCCGTTGCACCGAGTGCGCGCTGGCGGGCGGCGGTGCCGCGGCTCATCAGCGGGTCGATGCCGAGATCGGTCAGCGTCGCGACGACCTCGTCCATCTCGTCGGCGCGGCGGGTGCCGTGAGCGAGCATCCGGTCGAGGTTATAGTCGGCCTTCGCTTCCCAGTCGGGGCCGAGCGACGCGACGACCGCGTCAACGACCCCGGCGCGATGCGCTGCGATCAGGCATTCGGCGGTCAGCGCCTCGATCCCCTTGACCATCACCGACCGCACCATCTTGATCGCGGCGGCGCTGCCGACCGCCCCGGCGACGATGCGGAGCGATGTAAATCCGGCGGCGGCGAGCGCGTCGCGCGCGGCGGCGGCGTGGTCCCCGGCGAGGAGGATGGGCACGTCGCGGCGCTTCGGGTGGACCGGGGCCATCACCGCGCAATCGACGTAGCGCCCGCCCGCGGCGTCGATCGCAGCGGCGGCGGCGCGCTTGGTTGCGGGGGACACCGAATTCATGTCGCACCACAGGCTGCCCGGCGACAGATGCGCTGCGGCGTTGCGCGCGGCGGTGAGCGCCGAACCGGCGGTGACGAGGCTGAGAATCAGCGGCGCGTCGGCGATCGCGGCACCGTTGTCGCCCATCGCGGTTACCCCGAGCCGGGAAAAATCGGCCCCGCGCCCGGCGATGTCGTAGCCGCGCGCCGCCCAGGCGGCTCCGCCCGCAAACGCCTGCGCCGCTTCGCCGAAGCCGATGAGGGAGACCGGGACCACGGCGATCCGCCTGCTCGCTGCGGCGGCGAAGGGCCAATCGCAATCCGATCGCCGGTATAACTTCCTACGAAGTCTGTGCCGCCGTCGCGATCGCCTGGTCGATGAACGCGCGCTGGTCGGGGGTCGGGATCCACCCCGCGCGCGCAGTCAGTCCGATCGTCCGCAGCGTCCCCGCCGGCGACCCGCCGACCGTCGCCAGCAGCCCGGCAGCGAGTTCGACCGCGACCTGGTCGGGCGACAGCATCGTCAGGCAGTCGCTGTCGAGGAGCAGCCCGCGGATGAGGATGACCGAGCCGCATTCGATCGACACGCGGGGAACCGCAACGCCCGCGCGGGTGAACATCGCCTCCCACATCGCGCGCAGCGGGGTGCCGCGGGCGGGGACGATCCACTCGAAGCTCGCCAGTTGGGCGGTCGTATGCGGCGCGTCGGCGAGCGGGTGCCCGGCGCGGCCGATGATCACCGGATGGTCGCGGAACAGCGGCGTCTGGACGAGGTCGGGCCCCGGCACCGGATCGCGCAGCGCCCCGATCAGCAGGTCGAGTTCGCCGTCGCGCAACGGCTCGATCAGCTCGGCATGCGACCCCTCGGCGATGACAATCTCGACGTGCGGGAAGGCGCGATGATACGCCGCGACGATCGCCGGGAGGACCCGCGCGCGCGGCAGCGGCATCGCCCCGATCGCGATCCGCCCCCGGGCAAGCCCCTGCAACCCCTCGAGCTCGGCGATCCCGGCGGCGAGTTCGGCGAGCGCGAGGCGGAACCCGCGCGCGGTCCGCTGCCCCGCCGGGGTCAGCACAAGCCCGCGCCCGCGCCGGTCGACGAGCGTCCGCCCGAGCGCGAGCGACAGGTCGCGGACCGCGCGGTGGAGCGACGGCTGCGCCAATCCCGTCGCCGCGCTCGCGCTGACATAGCTGCCGCCGCGTGCCACCGCGACGAACGCGGTCAGCTGCGCCATCGTCACCCGGCGGCTGGCGACATGGACCAGCGCCGCCTCGACCCGCGGCGCGAACCCGCGCGCTGCCGCCGTCGCAGTCATCCCGCCGGGGTGGCGGTCGAACAGCGACGCCGAGCTGGTGTTCGAGCCGGGCGAGTCCCTGCGTCACCGCCGGCTGGGTCAGGTTCGCCGCCGCCGCCGCCGCGCTGACGCTGCCGAGACGGACGATCGCGGCGAAGACGTCGAGGTGGCGAAGGTTAAGGCGGTCGGGCTCCACCGCGCTCGATTAGCATGAACTTATGCGAAAGCCGCAACTGTGACTGGCGGCGCACGCAGTCGCAGCGGCACGGGGAAGGTTGTCTTAGGGAGCGACAGATGACCGGACTCGTCAAACGCCATATCGAGCGCGCCGATCCCGCCGTCATCGACGCGCTCGGCGCGTGCGGGGTCGCCACCGTCCACGAATCGCAGGGCCGGACCGGGCTGCTCGCCAGCCGCCTGCGGCCGATCTACCCCGGCGCGCGGATCGCCGGGTCGGCGGTGACGATCAGCGCCCCGCCGGGCGACAACTGGATGCTCCACGTCGCGATCGAACTCGTCCAGCCCGGCGACATCATCGTCCTCGCGCCGACGAGCCCGTGCGAGGACGGCTATTTCGGCGACCTGCTGGCGACCTCGGCGATCGCGCGCGGCTGTCGAGGCCTGATCATCGACGCCGGGGTCCGCGACATCCGCGACCTGACCGAAATGGGCTTCCCGGTATGGTCGAAGGCGGTCTTCGCACAGGGCACGATCAAGACCTCGCTCGGCTCGGTCAACGTGCCCATCGTCTGCGCCGGGGCGGCGATCATGCCCGGCGACGTCATCGTCGCCGACGACGACGGGGTCTGCGTCGTCCCGCGCGAACAGGCCGCAACCGTCCTCGCCGCCGCGCAGAAGCGCGAAGCCAACGAGGGCGACAAGCGCAACCGGCTCGCAGGCGGCGAACTCGGGCTCGACATGTACGACATGCGCGGCAAGCTCGCGGCGCTGGGGCTGACCTATGTCTGATGTGGCGTCTGGTGAGGTGGTGCCGGGCGGCGTCCGCTGCATGTGGCTGCGCGGGGGCACGTCGAAGGGCGGCTACTTCCTCGCCGACGACCTCCCCGCCGACACTGCGATACGCGACGCCTTCCTCCTCCGCGTCATGGGCTCGCCCGACTCGCGCCAGATCGACGGCATGGGCGGCGCCGATCCGCTGACGAGCAAGGTCGCGGTCGTCTCGCGCTCGGCCCGCCCGGGAGTCGACGTCGACTATCTGTTCCTCCAGGTGTTCGTCGCCGAGCCGATCGTCACCGACGCGCAGAATTGCGGCAACATCCTCGCGGGCGTCGGACCCTTCGCGATCGAGCGGGGGCTCGTCGCGGCGACGGGCGAGACGACGCGCGTCGCGATCTACATGGCGAACACCGGGCAGGTCGCGATCGCGACGGTCGCGACTCCGGGCGGCGTCGTCACCTATGCCGGCGACGCCCGGATCGACGGCGTCCCCGGCACCGCGGCATCGGTCCCGCTCGTCTTCACCGACACCGCCGGGTCGAGCTGCGGCGCGCTGCTGCCGACCGGCAACGCGGTCGACACGATCAACGGCATCGCCTGCACGCTGATCGACAACGGCATGCCGTGCATCGTCATCGCCGCCGCCGATGTCGGCGCGACCGGCTACGAAAGCCGCGAGGAATTGGACGCCGACGACGCGGTCAAGGCGCAGATCGAGACGATCCGGCTGATCGCCGGGCCGCTGATGAATTTGGGCGACGTCGCCGACAAATCGGTGCCGAAGATGATGCTCGTCGCGCCGCCCATGCACGGCGGCGCGGTCACCGTCCGCAGCTTCATCCCCAAGCGCGCCCACGCCTCGATCGGCGTCCTCGGCGCGGTCAGCGTCGCCACCGCCTGCCTGATCCCCGGGACCCCCGCCGCCGCCGTCGCGGTCGTGCCGGAGGGAACCCGCAAGACGCTGTCGGTCGAGCATCCGAGCGGCGAGACGAGCTGCGTCCTCGAAACCGATGCCGACGGTGCGGTGGTCAGCGCCGGCGTCCTCCGCACCGCACGCAAGCTGATGGATGGGACGGTGTTCGGATGAGCGAGCGAATCAAATCGTGGACCGACACGCCGTCTAGCCCGGCATGGACCCCGCCGCCGGGGGCGGTCGACGCGCATGTCCACGTCTTCGGCCCCGAGGTGCTGTTCCCGTTCAGCCCCAAGGCGAAGTATCTGCCGCAGGATGCGACGCCGGAGATGCTGTTCGCGCTGCGTGACAAGCTCGGCTTCGCCCGCAACGTCATCGTCCAGGCGAGCTGCCACGGCACCGACAATGCCGCGACGATCGACGGCATCGCCCGGTCGAACGGCACCGCGCGCGGCGTCGCCGTCGTCGACCCGGCGATTTCGGACGCCGAGCTTGCCCGGCTCCACGCCGGCGGCATCCGCGGGGTCCGCTTCAACTTCTTGAAGCGCCTCGTCGACCACGCGCCGAAGGACGCCTTCCTCGCGCTGGCGCAGCGGATCGCCCCGCTCGGCTGGCACGTCGTCGTCTATTTCGAAGCCGATTTGCTCGCCGAGCTGACGCCGTTCCTCGCCGCGATCCCGACGATCGTCGTCGTCGACCACCTCGGTCGCCCCGACATCGGCCAGGGTCCGGGCGGCGCCGACATCAGCGCCTTCATCGCGCTGCTCGACGCCCAGCCGCATCTGTGGGCGAAGGTCTCGGGAGCCGACCGGCTGTCGGTCACCGGCGCACCGTACGACGACTTCGTTGCCGTCGTCCGCCCGGTCGTCGAACGCTTCCCCGACCGCGTCCTGTGGGGGACCGACTGGCCGCATCCGAACATGGAAACCAACATCCCCGACGACGGCGCGTTGGTCGACGTCGTCCCGCGCATCGCGGTCGGCGCCGACCTCCAGCACCGGCTGCTCGTCGCTAATCCCGAACGGCTGTACTGGGCCGATTGAGCCGCATTGCCGGTGCCGGATGGGCGACAGCGGGAGCCCGCGGTTCGCTACGTGGCGCGGCCGCGTGCGGGTACGCGTGCGCGTGGACGGATCACGGCCTGAGCGTGCTTCCCGGCAGCCACGACGGTCCTGAAGGCTGGTCGGCGACCCGGTCGACGAGGCGATAAAAGAACGAATTGAACCGCGCCGCAGCGGTCCAGTCCATCGGTTGTGCGGTGTCGTCCTGCGGCTTGTGATACCCAGTGACATACCAGCGGCGGTAGATGCGCTCGCTCGGCGTTCCCGGGCGATAACCGAAGACGAAGGCCGTCGCCGGGACCCCCGCCTGGAGGAACGGCCATTGGTCCGCCCGCCGCAGCAAATTGCGCTCGGGCTCGGGGTCCTTCTGCACCGCGATACCCATATCCAGCGCCACCGCCCGGACGTCGATACCAAGGCTGGTGTCGTCGAGCGCATGGACCGTCAGCAGCTCGAGCGGGAAGATCGGCCGCAGTTGGTCGAGATTGATGTCGGCGGCGATCGTGGCGAGCGGCACCGTCGGATGCGCGACGAACCAGCGCGCCCCGAGCAACCCCTTCTCCTCGCCGGTGAAAGCAGCCAGCAGCACCGGCCGGTGATACCCCTGCCCATGCCGCCGCTCGGCCAGCCGGATCAGCAGCGCGACATAAGCGGCATCGTCGAGCGTCCCGTTGTACAGCCCGTCGCCATCGACCGGCTCGCCGAAGCCATAGCCATCGAGATGCGCCGACAGGACGATATGCTGCTTCGCCAGCGCCGGGTCCGAACCGGGCAACAAACCGACGACATTCGAAGAGGTTAGCGTTCGCCGTGTCGGGGAGAAGCTCGCGACGAAACGCCCGGGAGCATCGAAACTCGGCAGCGGCTCACCGGCCGTTCCCGCCGCGATCAGCCCCGTTGTATCACGCCCCGAACCCGCAATCACTCGCCCAAGCGCCTCATCATTGAGCGTCGCGATCAGCATCGCCTCGCGCTTCGGCGGGCTCCCCGCCAGCCAGACCGACCGCGCATAAGCGAACGGCCAGCGCGGTGGTTCGACGGTAAACCCCGGGTCGGCAACAGTAAGAATGCCGACCGCGCCCCCGCCCCGAACCGCTTTCAGCCGTGCCGCCGCATCGGGCAGCCCGGGGCGATGCGTCCCCCAGCAGACGACGATCTTGCCGCGAACATCACCCAGCGCGTCGCCGCAATAGCCTCTAAACGCGATTGCCGCGTCGAGCCTGGTCGGCATGTCGAGGGCGGCGTCGACGTTGATATCGTGGAGGAAAGCGAGCGGCGTGCGGTCGACCGCGATCCGGACACCGGCCTTCGGCAAGGCCACCTGCTCCATCGACACGCGCTGAAACCAGCTGCCATTGTCACCCGCCGGCTTGACCCCCGCCGCCGCCAGCCGCGCGGCAACGACCCTCGCCGCGCGCTCGTACGCCGCCGACCCGGTGTCCCGCCCCTCCATCGCGTTGCTCGACAACAGCTTGGTCGTCGCCCACCACGTGCTCGTGTCGCGGTCAGTTGCAGGCGGCGACGTCGCCAGCGCAAGGGCGATCAACGCTATCGACATGGCCTGCTCCCGCCGGTGAACCGGCGCGTATGTTGCACGCCGCAGGGCACCCGCCAAGGTCGCCTGGTCGACCAATTGACTGTTGCACCACTGCGGCTAGGCTTGCGCCGCGGCGGCAGGGGATAAGCGATGACGATCAGGTTCGGATGGCTCGTGGCGTTGCCGATCCTGCTCGCGGGAACCTCGCTCGCGGCCGAAGCGCCGCCGCCGGGGCTCGAGGCAATGCTCGCCTATCCGTTCGTCAACGAGCTCGTCGCCGCCCCGAAAGGCGAGCGGATCGCCTGGCTGACGACGGTCAAGGGCGTCCGCAATGTCTGGACCGCAACCGCGCCGGGTTTCGCGCCGCGGCAGGTGACGCGCGCCACCGCCGACGACGGGCAGGAGCTGACCGGGCTGACCTTCTCGCCCGATGGCATCCGCCTCGCATGGGTCCGCGGCGGCGACCACGACGCCAACTGGCCGAGCGAAGGCGGACGCGAGCCCAATCCGGCGAACGACCCGAGCCAACCCGGCCTCGCCATCTGGACCGCGCTTGCCGCCGGCGGGGCGCCGGTCAAGGTCACCGAGGGCGATCACCCCACGCTGTCGGCAACCGGCAGGCTCGCCTATCTCAAGGACGGTCAGGTGTGGACCGCCCCGCTCGACGGCGGCAAGGCCAAGCCACAGCGATTGCTCTACGATTCGGGCAAGGACGCCAGCCTCGCGTGGTCGCCCGACGGCGCGAAGCTCGCGTTCGTCTCGCGGCGCGGCGACCACGCCTTCGTCGGGGTCTACAGCGTCGCGGCGAAGTCAGTGACATGGCTGACGCCGTCGACCGGGCAGGACGGTGACCCGGTATGGTCGCCCGACGGCCGCCGCCTCGCCTTCACCCGCCGCCCCGGCGATGGCGGTGCCCCCGAGCCGATGCTTGTCGACGTCCCCCACTTATGGTCGATCCGCGTCGCCGACGCCGCCACCGGCGAAGGCCGCGAGGTGTGGCACAGCCCGAAGACGCTCGACGGCTCGTTCCCCGAGGTCCCCGGCGGGGTCGGGCTGGCATGGGCGGCGGGCGACGTGCTGACCTTCCGCGCCGAACTCGACGGTTGGGCGCATCTGTACGCGCTGCCGGTCGCAGGAGGCGCGCCGAAGCTGCTGACCCCGGGCAATTTCATCGTCGAGAACGTCCAGCCGACCGCCGACAGGCACGGCCTGCTCTACACCGCCAACACCGGTCCCGATGCGAGCGACGACGACCGCCGCCACGTCTATCGCGTCGGCGTCGACGGCGGCGCACCGGCGCTACTCACCCCCGGAACCGGGATCGAGTTCCTTCCGGTCGCGGTTGGCACCGGGATCGCCTATGTCTCGGTCACCGCGCAGCGTCCGGCTGCGGTCCATGTCGCCGACAACGGCGACGACCGGGCGATCGACGCCGCCGCTCGCTATCCCGCCACCGCGCTCGTCGTGCCCCAGCGCGTCACCTTTACCGCCGCCGACGGACTGACGATCCACGGGCAGCTGTTCAGCACCGGCGGCAGCGCGAAGAAGCCCGCAGTGATCTTCGTCCACGGCGGGCCGCCGCGGCAGATGCTGCTCGGCTGGTCGTACATGGACTATTATTCAAATGCTTATGCGGTGAACCAGTATCTCGCCGCGCACGGCTTCGTCGTCCTGTCGGTCAACTACCGGCTCGGGATCGGCTACGGCCGCGCCTTCCAGCACCCGGCGAAGGGCGGTCCGGCGGGCGCGTCCGAGTATCAGGACGTCGTCGCCGGGGCGAAGTATCTGCAGTCGCTGGCGGGGGTCGACCCGGCACGGATCGGCATCTGGGGCGGATCGTACGGCGGCTATCTGACCGGCCTCGCGCTCGCCCGCAACTCGGACATCTTCAAGGCGGGCGTCGACCTTCACGGCGTCCACGACTGGTCGCGGCTGCTCTACGAGGAGTCCGCGCCGGTGAAACGCTTCGAGCAGGGCGACTGGCCCGAACTGGTCAAGACCGCCTTCGCCAGCTCGCCCGACGCCGACATCGCGACGTGGAAGTCACCCGTCCTGCTGATCCAGGGCGACGACGACCGCAACGTCCGTTTCAACCAGACGATCGACCTCGCCCGCCGCCTCGACGCCGCCGGGGTCGAGTATGAGGAGATGGTCCTCCCCAACGAAATCCACGGCTTCCTGCGCTACGGCAGCTGGCTCAAGGCCGACAGCGCGACGGTGCGGTTCCTCGAAGCCAAGCTCAAGCCGTAGTCAGGGCCGGGTCAGCTCGGGTTGTCGAGGGTGAACAGGTCGGCGGTTTCGTCGAAGGCATAGACCTCGGCATATCGGCCCCATTGGACGACCGAGCGGATCGTCTGGTCGGCGTATTCCTCCGACATATTGTCTTCGAGTTCGTCGCGAAACCGGCGCGCGGGGGCCTGGTGGCTGGCGCGGTCGTCGAGGACGCGGCGGACATGCGCCACCAGCGGGACGTAGTTGAGCAACTGCTGTGCGAACAGCTGCTTGCGCTGGTCGACCTCGGCCTCGACGTAGCGGAACGCCGGGGGCAGCAGGCGGAGGTCGCCGCCCTCGAGCTCGGCGAAGCGGAGCAGCTGGAGGACCTCGGCGATCGGGAACAGCTCGTCGGCCTCGTACTGCAGTTCGCGCGCGAGCTGCGGCAGGTCGGCCTTGCCGCTGTACGGCGACCCGGCGATCGCCTCCATCAATCCGGCGAGGGTGTTCGTCGACACGCGCGGCAGCACCATGCTGATGCCTGTTCCCGGAAACAGCCCGTCGCGCACCTCGCCCGGGGCCGCCTTCTTGGTCATGCGGACGTAGATGTCCTCGACCAGCGCGCGGAACGCTGGTTCCTGGCGGTTGCGCGGCTGCGGCAGGTCGACCTTGATCTCGGCGACGACGCGCCCCGGGTTCGACGAGAAGACGAGGATGCGGTCGCACATCAGCACCGCCTCCTCGATGTTGTGCGTTACCATCAGGATCGACTTGATCGGCATCCGGCCTTCGGACCACAGGTCGAGCAGGTCGGTCCGCAGCGTTTCGGCTGTCAGCACGTCGAGCGCCGAGAACGGCTCGTCCATCAGCAGGATCGACGGGTCGACGACGAGCGCCCGGGCGAGGCCGACGCGCTGGCGCATCCCCCCCGACAATTCCTTCGGATAGGCGTTCTCGAAGCCGTCGAGGCCGATCAGGTCGATCGCGGCGAGCGCGCGCTTGCGCCGTTCGGCGGCGGGGACGCGCTTCGCCTCCAACCCGACCTCGACGTTCTGCTGGACGGTCAGCCACGGGAACAGCGCGAAGCTCTGGAAGACCATGCTGACGGTCGTCGCGGGGGCCGGGAAGGCGACGCTGCCGCCGGTCGGGGTCAGCAGCCCGGCGATCGAGCGGAGCAGGGTCGACTTGCCCGACCCCGAGCGGCCGAGCAGCCCGACGATCTCGTTGTCGAACAGCGTCAGGTCGACGTCGTCGAGGACGAGCAGGTTGCTCTCCGCCGACTTGCCGTAGAAATGGCGGACGTTGCGGACTTCGACGAGCGGCCGGTCGAGAATGGCGGTCATGGATGCACCTCAGTCGAGCCGCAGGCGGCGTTCGGAATAGCGATAGAGCGGCCGCCACACCGCGCGGTTGAGCGCGGTGACGAAGACCGACATGACGGCGACGCCGAGCGCGACCTGCGCCGACCGGCCCGCCGCGGTGGCGCTGGCGATGTACGAGCCGAGCCCGACCGCCTCGATATGCTCGTGGCCCCAGCTGACCGCCTCGGCGACGATCGACGCGTTCCACGATCCGCCCGACGCGGTCAGTGCGCCGGTGACATAGTACGGGAAGATGCCGGGCAGCGCGACCTGTCGCCACCACTGCCATCCGCGGATGTCGAAGATCCGCGCGGCCTCCTTGATGTCGGTCGAGATCGCGCTCGCCCCGGCGATGACGTTGAACAGGATGTACCACTGGGTGCCGAGGATGATCAGCGGCGACAGCCAGATGTTCGGGTCGAGCTTGAAGCGCAGGATCAGCACGACGGCGAAGGGAAACAGTACGTTCGCCGGAAAGGCGGCGAGGAACTGGGCGATCGGCTGGAGGCGTTCGGCCCAGACCGGGCGCAACCCGATCCAGACGCCGATCGGCACCCAGATCAGGCTGGCGACGACGATCAGGACGAGCACGCGGACCAGCGTCGCGAAGGCGAGGCCGGTGACCGTCCAGACGTCGCTCCAGTTGAGCGTATGGCTGACGAACCCGGCGAGGACCGCGACCGCCCACACCGCGAAGCCGCCGATGATGACGAGCCACACGATGTCGAGGATGCGGCTGGTCTCGCCGCCGAGGCGGAGCGCCGGCGGACGCGGCACCGACCAGTCGATCCGGCCGATCTGGCGCATCGGCCACGCCAGCGCGGCAAACCCGACGCGGAGCCAGCGCGTCTGGCGGACCATCGCATAGACCCATGACCGCGGCGCCTCCTGCGACTTGGTCTGCTCGAAGCGGAACTTGTCGGCCCAGGCGACGACCGGGCGGAACACCAGTTGGTCGTAGAGCAGGATAACCACCGCCATCGCGCCGACGCCGATCGCCACCGCGTGCAGGTCCTGCCGTTCGATCGACAGCGCCAGCCACGCGCCGATGCCGGGCAACGTCACCGTCGTATTGCCGACGGTGATCGCCTCCGATGCGACGACGAAGAACCAGCCCCCCGACATCGACATCATGATGTTCCAGACGAGTCCGGGCGTCGCGAACGGCAGGTCGAGCCGAATGAACCGCCGCCATGCCGAAAAGCCGAACTGGCGGCTGACCTCGTCGAGATCGTTCGGCACGGTCCGCAGCGACTGGTAGAAGCTAAACGTCATGTTCCACGCCTGGCTGGTGAAGATCGCGAAGATCGCGGCGAGCTCGACACCCAGCTGCCGCCCCGGGAACAAGCCCATGAAGAAGGTCACGGTGAAGGTCAGGAAGCCGAGCACCGGCACCGACTGAAGGATGTCGAGCGCGGGGACGATGATCATCTCGGCCTTGCGGCTTTTCGCGGCGAGGGTGGCGAAGACGAAGGTGAAGACGAGCGACGCGCCGAGCGCGGCGAACATCCGCAGCGTCGTCCGCAGCGCATATTCGGGCAGCCGGGCGACATCGAGCGTCACCGGCGTCGCCCGCAGCGCGGCGAGCGGCTGGCTCGCCTCGCCGGCTCCGCGGACGATCAGGACCGCAGCGGCGGCGAGCAGCAGGAAGCTGATCAGGTCGGCCCATGACGGAGCCGACCGCATCCGCAAAAAGCGTGCGATCGGCCAGCCGCGTTCAGTCGTGGCATCACGTTGCGCCATCGTGTCCCTCATGGCCGCCCGCCGCCGCGAGAGCCTGGAGGTCAGGCGGTCGCGCTCGGCGTCGGCTTGCGTATTCGGTTGCTACTGTCGCCGGGCATCGTGCCTGCTCTGCTGGAGTTGCGCCGTCCCGTGCGAGCCGACGCAGGCCGCGATTGGCCCTGCGTCCTCACCGAGTCAAGCCGTGCTTGAAGGCGATTAGACGATGTCGATCGGTGTCGCCGATAGCGATCTTGGGCGCCCCAGCCGGGCTGCCCGCGCGCCTCGTCAGGACTGCTCCCAAAGCTCGATCGGGGTGCCCTCGGGGTCGTGGATGCGGGCGAAGCGGCCGGCCTCGGGCGAGTCCCATTCGGGGCGCGTCTCGACGTCGATTCCCGCCGCGCGAAGCCCGGCGAGGAGGTCGTCGAGGCCGGTGACGCGGAAGTTGATCATGAACGGCTTGTCGGCGGCGAAATAGTCGCTCGTCGCGGCGAAGGGGGCGAACACCGTCGGGCCGACGGCGGTTCGCCACGTCCACGGGTCGGGCTCCTCATTCGCTGCGCCGCCGCAGCCCGCGCCGACGCCGAGATGGGTGACGTACCACGCTGCCAGCGCCTCTGGATCACGCGCGCGGAAGAACAATCCGCCGATGCCGGTCACGGCCATATTGCCACCCCTGCGCCGCCGGCCGCGTATTGCCGCCGGCTCGTCGAAGGGTCACCGATGCACGTCGGCGCGTCAAGCTGTGCCGGCGGGGTGCATTCGATGCGGGCAAGATGCTTCGGGCGCGGCGTTGTGCGGTGCCTGTGCGCGTGGTGGCGCGACGGACTAGAGCGCGGTTCCGGTCAGCAATTTCGGCCGGTCGCCGGTCTCGCCGCGCGCCTCGGCCATGAAGCGCCGCTTGAGCAGCGGCACCCGCCCGACCGCCGCCAGCCCGAAGCGCCGCGCCGCCGCCGGGAGCCGGCCCTTCAACGCGAACAGCCGGTTGAGCCCATCGGTGACGCTCCCGACCATCGAATTGTCGAGCCGCCGCCACGCCGAATAACGCGCCGTCACAGCGGGTGCGCCGAGGTCGAGGCCGAGCCGGGCGCTGTCGACGAGCACCTCGGTCAGCGCGGCGACGTCGCGCAAACCCATGTTAAGTCCTTGTCCTGCAATGGGATGGATCCCATGCGCAGCGTCGCCGATGAGGACGAGGCGCTCGGCGGTGTAGCTCGCGGCGTGGTGGTAGCCGAGCGGATACGACGCCGCCGGAGCAGCTACCGTCACCGCCCCGAGCAGCCCGCCGATCCGCTCCTCGATCTCAGCAGCGAGCCCGCGCGGACCGAGCTTGAGCGTCCCCGGCGCGGCGTCGTTCTCGACCGTCCACACGATCGCCGACCGATGCGCTCCGCCCGGACTGTCCTGCATCGGCAGGATCGCGAACGGCCCGGTCGGGTAGAACAGCTCGAACGCGGTGTTGTCGTGCGGCTCGGCATGCTCGATCATCGTCACGATCGCGGTCTGCGGATAGGTCCAGCGCGCCACCGCAATCCCGGCGCCGTCGCGGATCTTCGACCGGCGACCGTCGGCGGCGATCAGCAGCGGCGCGGTCAGGATAGTGCCGTCGGCGAGCGTCACCGTCACGCCGTGCCCATCGCGGACGATCGACGTCGCGGTCGCGGGGGCGTGGAGCGCGATGCCCTTCGCCGCGCGCCCGGCGGTCAGCAGCGCGGTGCGGAGGTGGCGGTTCTCGACCATGTAGCCGAGCGCGCCGCCCCCCGACGAGTCGGGTCCATCGGCCGCGAGCGCGTCGAAGATCAATGGCCTGGTCGTGATCCCGTCGCTGACGCGGATGCGGTGGATCGGGGACGACTGCTCGTCGAGAACCCCGCCCAGCCCGATCGCGCGGAACATCGCCGCCGAGGCGCTGGCGATCGCGGTCGCGCGCCCGTCGAAGCCCTGCGCAAGCGTCGCGTCGAGGTCGGCCGCGTCGACCACCGCGCTCGACACCCCATGCGCGTCGAGCGCGAGCGCGAGCGTCATGCCGACCAGCCCGCCGCCGATGATGATCACGTCGCTCTGCATGTGTTGCGTCTTAGCCCGCATGGCGGGGATTGCGAAGTGGCACGATGTCCCGATCTTGCCCCGCGCACTGTTCCAAGGCATCGTGGCGGCGACGCGAACGGAGGGCGAACGGCATGGCAACGAGGGCCGCAACGACGGGGCGCGGCGCAATCGTCGCCGCCGAAACCCGGGCGGCGTTGAGCCGCGGTCTCGCGGTTGCTTCAGGGCTGCTGCTGCTGGTGGTGGCGGCGGTGATCGTCGCCGCGCTGGCGAGCTATGGCCCGCGCGACCCGTCGTTCGACACCGTCACCGGCCGCGTGCCGCAGAACCTGCTCGGCGCTCCCGGGGCATGGGCTGCCGACACATTGCTGTTTGCCGCGGGATATATGGTCGTCGCGCTGGTTCCGGCGCTGGTCGTCTCGGGCACGCGGCTGCTGCGGCGGAAGGGGCTGGCGAACTGGCGGCGCTACACGCTGGCGACGTTGGCGGGGACGCTGCTTGCGGCGGGCGCGGTCGGCGCGCTTTGGCCCGACCCCGATGCCGCCTTGCCGGCCGGGACCGGTGGGCTCGCCGGGCTGGTCGCGGCGAATGCGGGCGATGCGCTGGGATCGATCGCGGCGCTGTCGGCGCTTCCCGTGACGAGCCTGCTCGCGCTGGTGCTGGCGATGCTGGCGCTGCCGCTGCTGCTGTGGGGCGTCGGCGTCGACCGGGACGATGCCGCGACGATCATCGGGCTGTTCCGCCACCGCGACGATGACGATGCCGACGATGCCCGGCCCGACGTCGTTCCGGTCGAGCGCCGCCGCCGTCCTGCTCCCGAAGCCGCCGCTGCCGCCGCCGCGATCGAGCAGGCCGCCGTGCCGCGGGCGACGATCGTCACCCCTGCCGCTCCGGCCGCCGTCTCGGCGAAGCGCGGGCGGCGCGACCGCCAGCCGACGCTCGGCCTTGGCGATATCTACGAGCTGCCGCCGCTCGACCTGCTCAAGCCGGTGCCGAAGGGGCCGGTGGTCAAGATCGACCGTGCCGCGCTCGAGCAGAATGCCCGGCTGCTCGAATCGGTGCTCGACGACTTTGGCGTCAAGGGGCGTATCGGCGATGTCCGGCCCGGCCCGGTCGTGACGATGTACGAGCTCGAACCCGCCCCCGGCCTCAAGGCGAGCCGGGTGATCGGCCTGTCGGACGACATCGCCCGGTCGATGAGCGCGGTCAGCGCGCGGGTCGCGGTCGTGCCGGGGCGCAACGTGATCGGTATCGAGCTGCCCAACCCCAACCGCCAGATGGTGACTCTGTCCGAACTGCTCGCCTCGGCGGCGTTCGAGGACCAGTCGGCCGCGCTGCCGCTGGTGCTCGGCAAGAACATCGCGGGCGACCCGGTCATCGCCGACCTGTCGCCGATGCCGCATCTGCTGATCGCGGGCACGACCGGGTCGGGCAAGTCGGTCGGGCTCAACTGCATGATCCTGTCGCTGCTCTACCGCCTGTCGCCCGACCAGTGCCGGATGATCATGATCGATCCGAAGATGCTCGAGCTGTCGGTCTACGACCGCATCCCGCACCTGCTGTCCCCCGTCGTCACCGAGCCGGCCAAGGCGATCCGCGCGCTGAAATGGGCGGTCGAGCAGATGGAGGACCGCTACCGGATGATGTCGACCATCAACGTCCGCTCGCTGTCGGGGTTCAACCAGCGCGTCCGCGAGGCCAAGGCCAGCGGCAAGCCGTTCATCCGCAAGGTCCACACCGGCTACGACGACGACGGCCACGCGATCTACGAGGAAGAAACGCTCGACTTTGAGCCGTTGCCGCTCATCGTCGTCGTCGTCGACGAGCTCGCCGACCTGATGATGACCGCGGGCAAGGAGGTCGAGTTCCTCATCCAGCGGCTCGCCCAGAAAGCGCGGGCAGCCGGTATCCACCTGATCATGGCGACCCAGCGCCCGTCGGTCGACGTCATCACCGGCGTCATCAAGGCCAATCTGCCGACGCGAATCAGCTTCTCGGTGACGTCGAAGATCGATAGCCGCACCATCCTCGGCGAGCAGGGGGCCGAGCAGCTGCTCGGCAAGGGCGACATGCTGTACATGCCCGGCGGCAAGCAGGTCGTCCGCGTCCACGGCCCGTTTGTCAGCGACGAGGAGGTCGAGGCGGTCGCCGATTATTGCCGTACCCAGGGCCGTCCCGACTACGTCGACGCGGTCACCGAGGAGCCGGTCGAGGGCGACGGGGTGTTCGGCCTCGATCTCGGCGAGGGCGGCGGCGGCGAGGAGGCCGAGACTTACAAGAAGGCGATCATGATCGTCGCCGAAAGCCGCAAGGCGTCGACAAGCTACCTCCAGCGCCAGCTTCGCGTCGGCTACAACAATGCCGCGCGCCTGATCGAGCGGATGGAAAAGGACGGCTATGTCGGCGTCGCCGACCATGTCGGACGCCGCGAAGTGCTGATCGAGCCCGACGGGACGCGGATGTAAGGCGGAGTGGCGCTACCGGCTAAGATGACAAAGATGACACTAAACACATCTTGTTTCGTGCGGCAGAGTGCGCTCACACGCAATAAAGCTGCGTAACACTGTTCATACGCACTTTGATCCGATGACCATGATGAGCTCAATAAAGCTCACCGTGCTCCACAAAACGAAACGCTACAGACTAGCCGTCGCCGACTCACGTGTCTCACGTTTACCCGGGCTATGAGGGTGTAGGACAGCGAAGAGTTGAGCCGGGTCGGGCCTCGACCGGCGCCGCTTCCGGGCCGAGCAGCGCCACGCACGAAACCGCTTGCGGTTGACGTAACGTCATCGGTTACGACTCGGGGCATGGGAACCCTGTCGATCACCGATGTCTGCCGCCGCACCGGGCTCAGCCCCCGCGCCCTGCGCTTCTACGAGGCGCGCGGGCTGGTCGGCGCGCAGCGCTCGGCGGCGGGGCAGCGGCGTTATGGGGCCGACGAGGTTGCCCGGCTCCACCAGGTCACCGTCCTCAAGCGCGCCGGGTTCAGCCTCGCGCAGTTCGGCGCGCTGCAGGGCGACCGCTGGCTCGACCTCGACCGGTTGATCGCCACC
>NZ_JANYGL010000024.1 GCF_025362435.1 Polymorphobacter sp. | reverse complement strand
CAGGCGGTGCCGCGCATGGCGCTGGACGTCGCCGACATCGGCTGCGACTTCTACGTCTTTTCCGGACACAAACTCTACGGACCGACCGGGATCGGCGTCTTGTGGGGTCGAGCCGATTTGCTTGATCAGATGCCACCCTATCAGGGCGGCGGCGCGATGATCGACCGGGTCAGCTTCGCCGGCACCACGTACGCCTCCCCTCCGCAGCGCTTCGAGGCGGGCACGCCCGCGATCATCGAGGCGATCGGGCTGGCGGCGGCGATCGACTATGTCGAGGGCATCGGCATCGACGTCATCGATGCCCACGAACGCAGCCTCGCGCGCGCCGCCCGCGATGCCCTGCGCGGGATCAACTCGTTGACCTTGTTCGGTCCCGAGGACTCGGCGGGCATCGTCAGCTTCGCGATCGACGGGGTGCATCCGCACGATATCGGCACCATATTGGACGAAGGCGGGGTTGCGATCCGCGCCGGGCATCATTGCTGCCAGCCGTTGATGCACCTGCTCGGGGTGCCGGCGACGGCGCGGGCGAGCTTCGCGGTGTACAACGACCTCAGCGACGTCGAACGGCTGGTCGACGGGGTCAAGCGAGTGACGAGGATTTTCGGATGAGCGAGCGATCATTCAGCGTTGAGGAAGTCGACGAAGCCCCCGCGGTGGCAAAGGCCCCGCCGGTCGGAGCCGCGCACCAGCGCGACTATCTCGAGGGCTTCCTCAACCAGCCCCCCGCGACGGTCTCCGTCGACGCCCCCGGCGGCGAGGTCCACGACGCGGTGATCGAGGCGTTGCGCGGCATCTTCGACCCCGAAATCCCGGTCAACATCTATGATCTCGGCCTGATCTACGGCGTCGAGGTCGACGAGGGCCATGTCACCGTGTCGATGACGCTGACGACGCCGCACTGCCCGGTCGCCGAGACGATGCCCGGCGAGGTCGAGATGCGCGTGATGACCGTCCCGGGCGTTGCCACCGCCGACGTCAATCTCGTCTGGGATCCGGCATGGGACCCCGGTAAGATGTCCGACGAGGCCAAGCTCGAACTGGGGATGCTGTGATGGACACCCTGCTCGAAGCCGCCCCCGCCCCGCGCGCCCGTCGTCCGCGCCCGGCGCCGATCACCGTCACCGCCAACGCCGCCGCGCGGATCGCCGACCTCATCGCCAAAGCCCCCGAGGCTGCCGCCGGGGTCCGGCTGACGACGCCGAAGCGCGGCTGCTCGGGCCTCGCCTACTCGCTGACCTATGTCACCGAGGCCAAGCCGGGCGACGAGGCGGTCGCCACCCCCGGCGGCACGCTGTTCATCGACGGCGGCTCGCTGATGTACCTGATCGGCAGCGAGATGGACTGGGCCGAGGACGATTTCGCCGCGGGCTTCGTCTTCACCAACCCCAACGCCAAGGGGCAGTGCGGCTGCGGCGAGAGCTTCACGGTTTGATCCGCTGGCTAGTCGCCGCCGGGTTGCTGCTCGGTCTCGGCGGCTGCGTCTCGACCGTCGTCGGTGCCGCCGCCGATGTCGTCACCGCGCCGGTCCGCATCGTCGGGGCGGGAATCAACGCCGTCGCCCCCGGACAGAAGGAACGCGACCGCAGGCGCGGAAAGCGCGAGCGCAAGGCCGAGGAGGCGCAGCACAAGGCTGATGAGCGCCAGCGGAAGGCCGACAAAAAAGCCGCACGGAACAGGACCGTTGCGCCGACGCTATGATCGCTGCCTGACGACAGGGAGCACGTGATGGCTGAAACAAGGGAATGCGATGTCGTCATCGTCGGTGGCGGCCCGGCGGGGCTGACCGCGGCGATCTATCTTGCGCGCTTTCACCTGCGGACGATCGTCATCGATGACGGCCACAGCCGGGCCGAGTGGATCCCGCGCACGCGCAACCATGCCGGCTATCCCGGCGGCGTACCCGGCCCCGCGCTCGTCGCGGCAATGCGCGAGCAGGCGGTCGAATACGGCACGTCGATCGTCGTCGACCGGGTCGCGGACATCGGCCGCGACGGCGATCACTTCGTCGCGAGCGCCAGCACCGCCACGGTCCGCGCCCGCGCGTTGTTGCTCGCGACCGGGGTCGTCAACAACCGTCCAGTCATGGACGATGCCCTCCACGATGCCGCGCTCAAGGCCGGCGCATTGCGCTATTGCCCGATCTGCGACGGTTACGAGGTCACCGACACTGCTGTCGGCGTCATCGGCACGGGCGACCGGGGGACCAAAGAGGCGTTGTTCCTCCGCGGCTACACCGCCGACCTGACGCTCGTTGCCGCCGACGGGCCGCACGACCTGACGCCCGAGCATCGCCGCAAGCTCGCCGCTGCCGGCGTCGTCCTCGTCGACGGTCCCGCGCGCGACTTCACACTCGACGACGGGCGCCTGTCGTTCGAGACAGCGAGCGGGCGACAGTCGTTCGCCAGCGTCTACCCTGCGCTCGGATCGGCGGTTCACTCCGAACTCGCCGAGGCGCTGGGCGCGAATACCGAAAACGTGGGGTGCATCATCGTCGACACCCACCAGCGCACCAGCGTCCCGGGGCTGTACGCCGCCGGTGACGTCGTCCTCGGCCTCGACCAGATCAGCCACGCGATGGGCGAGGGCGGGGTCGCCGCGACGACGATCCGCAACGATCTCGCCGAGGTTGCCCCGCTTTACCGCTAGCGCGGGGGCGAACGGCCTGATGGAGCCGCAAGCGAGCGCTGTCCTACAGGGTCCGCGATCGGGTATGATCGAGCGTTCGACCCGGTGCGTACCCGCCGGTGCGCGCTCTTTCTCATCGCTGGAACTGCCTTCCGTCGACGTCTCCGAGTATCGTCGTGGATATCGAGCGCTGGTCGCCTCGCGGCGTGTCAATGCGCAGGGTCGCTTCTGTGAAATGAACTGTAAATAGTGTGAACTTGGTGTAACCTTTGGGCTGGGTGGCCGAACCACGACCGAGCTCGCCGAGCGAGCTGTCATCATGAACACAGCCGTCAAGCGTCGTGTGGACTTGTATGTCCTTCATTCGACCGAACGCCAACACCGATCGCGTCGCTCGAGGCCTTGTCGTCAATCATCCGGGCCGAGGCTCGCGTCGAGGTCGCGGGGGCGGATGAAATGGCGGAGGTGGGCGCAGCCGGCGCCGGCGTCGCGCCATGTCGCGATATCGAGGTCGAGGACCGCAAGCGTCGCCGTCGGATATTTGATCTCGGCCTCGCCGCGCAACGGATCGGCGTCGGGAGTGACGAGCAGGAGCAGGTCCTCGAGCCCGGGGTTGTGGCCGATCAGGAGCGCCGACGCCGCTGACTCCTCGAACCCTTGGACGATGTCGAGCAGCGTTACCGCGCTGGCGAGGTAGATGCGCGAATCGAACATCGGGTCGAGCCGCCGCCGCAGGCCGTCCTCGACCCCCTCGATCGTCTGGCGGACGCGGACCGCCGGCGACGCACGGACATGGTCGAAGGGCGCGCCGCCGCCGCCCTCATCGCGGAGCCATTGCCCGATCCGCGCCGCCGCGCGGCGCCCGCGGCCGTTCAATGGCCGGTCGAAATCGCGCTCGACGGGGTCGTCCCACGTCGACTTGGCATGGCGCAGCAAGGTCAGCGTCTTCACCGGTGTCGGCCCTTCGTCACCCGCGTCCGGGACTAGCCGTAGCGCACAAACATGACAACGAAGCTTTAACCGACGGGTGCAAAAACCCGCTGGTCGTCGCGGACGGCGGCGACGGCGTCGTCGATGCCGACGCGGTCGATGCGGGTGCCGGCGGGGAAGGCGGCAAGGAGCCGACTTGGTACAGCCGGGCCGATCAGGACGAAGCTGCCGCGGTCATCGGCGCGGCGGATCAGCCGCCCGAACGCCTGCGCCAGCCGCCCGGCGGTGACGAGATCGTCGTACGCCGCGCCGCCAAACGCCGCCCGGCGCGCGGCGTGGAGAACGGTCGGGCGCGGCCACGGCACGCCCTCCATGACGACGAGGCGGAGCGACTGGCCGGGGACGTCGACGCCGTCGCGCAGCGCGTCGGTACCGATCAGCGAAGCCCTTGGTTCGGCACGAAAAATGTCGACCAGCGTGCCGGTATCGATCGGGTCGACGTGCTGCGCGTAGAGCGGAAACCCGGCCTTCGCCAGTGGGTCGGCGATGCGGGCATGGACCGCTTTCAGCCGCGCGATCGCGGTGAACAGCCCGAGCGTGCCGCCGTCGGCCGCCTCGATCAGCCGCCGGTAAGCGGTCGCCAGGGCAGGGATATCCCCGCGCTTGATATCGGTAACGATCAGCACGCGGGCGTTGGCAGCATAGTCGAACGGGCTGTCGACCGCGAACCGCTGCGGTGGCAACGGCAGGTGCGACACCCCGGTCCGCAGCTCCGACGTCCGCCAGTCGTCACCTGCCGCACCGCCGTCCGCACCCCCGGGCGCACCACTGTCCGCACTGGCTCGCGCCGCCGTCCGCGCCCGCAGTGTCGCCGACGTCACGACGACGCCATGCGCCGGCTCGAACACCGCCTTCGCCAGCGGCCGGGTCGGGTCGAGCCAGTGGCGGTGAACCCCGACGTCGAGCTCCCGCCCCTCGATCCGGTCGACCGCGAACCAGTCGATGAAGTCGGCATCGGCGGGCCCGCCGAGCCGGGCGAGCAGCCCGACCCACGCCGCCAAAGTCTGGCAGCGCAGCCGCAACCCCGCTGCCGCGCCTTCGACCCGCGCCCGCGCCGCGCCGTCGAGCCAGTCGGGGGCGTCGTCGAGGACCGCCACGAGCCGCGCCTCCAATGCCGCCAGCGGGCGAGCCAATGCCTCGAGCGCCTGCGCCGCGCCCTCGGCGGCTTCGACGACCGCGGGCTGGACCTCGGCAACCTCGGTCTCGAGGCTGTAGCCGGCCTCGTGGTGTCCCGGCCGGTCGGCGGCGCGGGCGAAGACCTGGGCGCGGATCGCGGCGAGCAGCGCCTCGACCGGGCCATCGGCGATCCCGGCGACGAGGCGTCCGCCCCAGCCATCGGCGGGGAGCGCACGCGCGGCGCGACTCGCCTCCTCCAATGCCAGCGAGCCTTCGGTGTCGTAGCTGATCAGGTCGGACAGCCGCGCCGACAGCCCGCGCCGCCGTCCGCGCGCCGTCTTCTCCGGGCCGAGGATCCAGCGGCGGACCTCGATCGCCTCGTTGCCGGTCAGCGCGACGGCGAAGGTCGCGTCGGCAGCGTCGAACAGGTGGTGCCCCTCGTCGAACACGATCCGCGTCATCGCCGCCCCCTCGGCGCGTCCGCGGACGGCATTGATCATGACCAAAGCGTGGTTGGCGATGACGAGGTCGGCGTGGACGCTGGCGCGGGTCGAGCGTTCGATGAAGCACGTCCGGTAGTGCGGGCAGCCGGCATAGACGCACTCGCCGCGCCGGTCGGTCAGCGCCGCGAACGCCGCGCGCCCGAACAGCGTCGTCAGCCACCCCGGCAGGTCGCCGCCGACCATGTCGCCGTCGCGGCTATACTCGGCCCAGCGCGCCGCCAGCTGCGCGAAGATCGCCGCGCGCCCGGCGAACCCGCCCTGGACCGCGTCCTCGAGATTGAGCAGGCAGAGGTAATTCTCGCGACCCTTGCGGACGACGACCTTCGCCGCCTTGACCGCCGGGTCGTAGGCGCGCGCGGTCTCGTGATCGAGCTGGCGCTGCAACGCCTTGGTGTAGGTCGACAGCCACACCGTCCCCTGCGCGCTCTCCGCCCACAATGTCGCGGGGGCAAGGTAGCCGAGGGTCTTGCCGATCCCGGTCCCCGCTTCGATCAGCGCCACGTTCGGGGCCGACGCGAGGCTGCGCGGGCGGAAGGCGTGGGCGGCAGCGCGGGCATAGGCGCGCTGCCCGTCGCGGCGCTCGGCCCCGATCCCGAGCATCCGGTCGAGGCGGGCATCGACCTCGCCGTCGGCGACCGCGACGTCGCGCGGCTTGGCCCGCGGCGGGGCGTCCTCCCACTTCGGCAGCGTCGTGAACACCGTCCGTTCGGGGCGGTCGGGGGCCTTGATCCGCCGCGCGACCTCGCCGCCCCAGCTCCAGCGCAGGCGGCCGAGCGCCTGCGCGATGCCGTACGCGCCGTGCCGCTCGCGCCAGTCCGCCGCGCCGAGCCAGCCGAGCAGTACCGCCGCCGCATCGTGGAGGAACGCCGCCTCGCCCGCGCCGTCGACCGGCACCGGCAGGTCGAGCGCCCGCGCCAACCCCCCGGCGGTCGGCACGACGAAGCGCGCCGGATGGACGAAGGCGAACAGCTCGAGGAGGTCCATCCCCGATAGCTCGGGATAGCCGAGGCGGCTCGCGGTGACCGCGGCGTTGAGCAGCAGGTGCGGCGTGTCGGCAGCACGCCGGATCGCCTCGCCACGCGACACGGGGGTCGCATCGAGCCAGATTCCGGCGTGGGTCGCGACAAGCGCGGGGTACGGGCGATCGGGGGGCATAAGGGGAATGTAGCGCGGGAACGGAGTGGGAACAACGGTTGCTGTGGGAGAAGTTCGGTTGATCAGGAATAGTGTCGTTCCCGGTTGCGCCCTTTCGCAAACCTTCAGCTTATCGGCTGAACACCACCCCATGAGGCACGGCGGAGCCCGACCAGCCGTGGGGCCAAGTCTTGCCGTCGAAGTTGAACCCGGTCTTGCCGTCCACGTCGCGGAAGGCGGCGTCTATCGCCAGGGCTCCGGTCCTTTCGTCGAACGTCAGCATATAGAGGCGGTCTTCCTCATGCCCGGTGACCGCGAGCCGCCGGGTCACGGGATCGTACACCGTCCAGTGCGGCTGAATAACCGGATTGATCGTGGTTCGGCCCACCTCGACCGGACGGTCGCCCTGACGAATGTCCAGCACCACGATGGCATGCAGGATGGGCACGCTCTCGATCAGATAGTGCGAAACGATGGTGGGAACCCCGCAGTTCGAACCGGGGAATTGCCAGACCAGCTTCGAGCGCGGACGGTCTGTGGCGATCGCGGTCACGCGCTCGATCCCGCAGCCGAGGGTTTGTATATAGACCGACCCGTCTGGCGCGCGCCGGGCTTCCTCCGGATTAATCTCGCCATACTGGCCGTTGCCCGGGTCCAAATCGTTGGTCGAGAGCCGCTTGAGGTCCGAGAGGCGAAAGATCTGATAGGTGCGGCCGTTCCGGTCCTCGCCGCGCATCGGCGAATTGGTGACCAGCACCCGGTCGATATCCGGCAGCGGCAGCAGGCTATAAGCCATTAGAAAGTCGTTCGGCCGCCCGGGATCGGCGGTCGAGGCGGAGCGCACCGCACGGCCCTCATCGTCGATCTCCACCAAGCCGCCATGAACACCGGGGCGGGCACCGATATCCGTCGCCGGAGGCATTTCGTGACCCTCATGGCCCATATCGCCGGCGCCCATGCCGGCGTGGTTCAGATGCCCCTCCACCTGAAAGCTCGCGAGCACGTGTCCGTTCGGCAGCCGCAGGAACGAGTGCGGATGGCTGAACCCGTCCAGATCGCCGAAGGTGACGTGGACGCGGGGATGGAGAGGATCGCGAATGTCCATGATCGCAGTCTTGCCCGCCTCGTGATCGTTGGCGAAAAGGAGTTGACTTGCGGGCATCCAGTATTCGCTGTGGTGCGCCTGCTGGCTTCTGATCCCCGATGCCGCCGAGGCCATAGGTTTCCCGTAGGTGGGCGACGCCGGGTCAGCGTCGATCACAGCCAGAAAATCCTCGCCCTTGCTGTCGGCATCGCCCGCCCAGGCAAAGAGATAGTGCCCGACCGTGGCTGCGGAAGCGCTTCCGGTCAGAACCGTCATGATGGCGAACACGCGAGCAACCCTGCCAGCTAGACTCACAGCCCCGTCTCCACCGATCAAGCTCCGTCAGCCTCTATAGGGTAAGCTGCCGCGCTGTCGAATCGAGCATGGAAGTTAAGCCACTCTAGTAACGAGCGATGCGAGCACTTCAAAAATGCTTCGCCACGACACGGTCCGGTCTTTGCATCGACAGCACCGGCTATGTGGTGCTTACCCAAGCCTTCGCTTCGGTGCCCACGCGCGAGTTTGGACGCGCGGTGACGTCGATCGCTGCCCAAGCCGACGCGATCGATAACGCCATCGAGTTTCTGCTGTTCGGTTTCTGACCGCCCTTGCCTCTCCCGTCATAATTGTTGACACAACCGGAATGACCGACACCGATCTTCGCGCTGCCGCCATGACCAACAAGGCGTGGCCGTTCGAGGAGGCGCGCAAGCTGCTCGACCGCTACCCGGCCGGCCCGGCGAAGGGGCATGTGCTGTTCGAGACCGGCTATGGTCCGTCAGGGCTGCCGCATATCGGCACCTTCGGCGAGGTCGTGAGGACGACGATGGTGCGGCGGGCGTTCGCCGTGCTGTCCGACGTGCCGACGCGGCTGGTCGCGTTCTCCGACGACATGGACGGGTTCCGCAAGGTTCCCGACAACCTTCCCGAGCAGGAGATGTTGCGCGCCCACCTCGGCCAGCCACTGTCGGCGGTGCCCGATCCCTTCGGCACGCACGCCAGCCTCGGCGCGCATAATAACGCCCGGCTGCGCGCTTTTCTCGACCGCTTCGGCTTCGAGTATGAGTTCATGTCGTCGACCGACTGCTACCGCGGCGGCATGTTCGACGCGACCCTGCTCGCGGTGCTGGCGAACTACGACGCGGTGATGGGGGTGATCCTGCCGACGCTCGGCCCCGACCGGCGCGCGACCTATGCGCCGTTCCTGCCGTTGTGTCCGCGCACCGGGGTCGTCCTGCAGGTGCCGCTGACCGCGCGCGATGCCGTTGCAGGAACAGTCAGTTACACCGATCCTGTTACCGGCGAGACCGTCACCGTCCCGGTAACCGGCGGTCACTGCAAGCTCCAGTGGAAGGTCGACTGGGCTATGCGCTGGGTTGCGCTCGGCGTCGACTATGAGATGGCGGGCAAGGACCTGATCGACTCGGTGACGCTGTCGGGGCGGATCGCGCGGATATTGGGGGCCAAGCCGCCCGAGGGGTTCAACTACGAGCTGTTCCTCGACGCCGCCGGAGGCAAGATCTCGAAGTCGAAGGGCAACGGCCTCGGCGTCGACGAATGGCTCGAATACGCCGCGCCCGAGAGCCTCGCGCTGTACATGTACCAAAGCCCACGCAAGGCGAAGCGGCTCCACTTCGACGTCATTCCCAAGACGGTCGACGAGTATTTCGCCTTCGTTAGCGCCTATACCGGGCAGCCGGTCGAGCAGCGGCTCGGCAATCCGGCGTTCCATATCCATGGCGGCAAGCCGCCCGCGATCGACCTGCCGCTGACCTTCGGGCTGCTGCTCAACCTCGTCACCGTGGCAGGAACGTCCGACCCTGCCGTGCTGTGGGGCTATGTCTCGCGGTCGTTCCCCGGGACGAGCGCGGCGACGCACCCCGAACTCGACGCGCTGGTCCATTACGCGATCCGCTATGCCCGAGACTTCGTCGTGCCGACGCTGGCGCGGCGCAAGCCCGATGCCCGCGAAGCCGCCGCGCTCGCCGATCTCGACGCCCGGCTGGCGGCGATCGGACCGGGTGCCGACGCCGAGGCGTACCAGAACGAGGTCTACGAAGCTGGCAAGGCGGCGGGCTTCGACCCGCTGCGCGACTGGTTCAAGGCGCTGTACGAAACCCTGCTCGGCACGAGCAATGGCCCGAGGATGGGATCGTTTATCGCCCTTTATGGGTTGGACGGTGCGCGGGGCCTGATCGCGGAGTCGTTGAGTTGATGAGAACCCTGCTCGCAGCGCTGCTGCTGTCGACCTCGACTGCAGCCTTCGCGTCGGCGGCGACGTTGTTTCACGATGGCCACTTCGCCGAGGCCGCGACCGCAGGCCGCGCCGAGGCAACCGCCGCCTCGCTGGTGCTCGCCGGGCGTGCGACGTTGATCGTCGCGAGCTTTGATACGGTCGACCGCGACCGGGCGAAGTCGCTGGTCGATCAGGCTGACCATGATTTCGACGCGGCACTCCAGCTTGCGCCGAACGACCTCGAGGCACAGCTTCAGAAGGCGACGGCGGTCGGCTATCGTGGCAAGCTGTCGAAGTCGCCGGGGCTGGCGAAGGAGACCCGCAGCCGGATGGAGGCGGTGCTCGCGCGCGATCCGTCGAACGGTCTTGCCTGGGCTTCGCTCGGCGGGTGGCATGCGGGCGCGGTATCGACGATCGGCAAGTTCCTCGCGGGCACGCTACTCGGCGCGAACACGAAGGTCGCCATCGCCGACTTCGAAACCGCGATCACCAAGGACCCGAAGAACCCGGTCCATCCCGCCTTCTATGGGCTGACGCTGCTCGACATGGGGCCGGAAAATGCACCCCGCGCGCTGCAGGTGCTCCAGATGGCGGCGCATGATCCGGCGCACGATGCTTATGAGTCGCTGCTCAAAAAAGCGGTTGCGCAGGTCATTCCACCGCTGACTGCGGGCGATTTCAAGAGCGCGCAGGTACAGGCGCGGAAGCTCTTGCCGTTCGGCAAGCTCGCCGCTTAAGGATCGTCGCCCCAGCTTGCTACGATCTGCCGCAGCGCTCCCCGGAGCGGGGCCGCACCGGCGATATCATCGAAGAAGCGCTGTTGGTGAGCTGCAGCCCGGGGCATCGCAGCCGCGAGGGCGTCGATGCCGGCGGGCGTCAGTTCTACCAGCTTGATCCGCGAATCGGCCGGGCTACGCGGCCGGGTGATCAGCGATTTTTCCGCCAACGCCTTGAGCAGGTTCGACAACTGCATCGGATGGATGTTGCTCAGGGCCGCAAGTTCTGGCTGGGTTACTGTCGCTCCCTCGCGACCGAGCCATGCGGCCTGGACGAGCGCGACGAACTGGAGATGGGTGAGGTCGATGTCGGCCATCGCGCGGTCCATCTCGCGCTGATGCCGGTGTGCGACGCGCCACAACAGGCAGCCGATTGCATCTTCAGGACGTTGCATTTTCGCAGTCGCGAACAACTCCGTGATCTTGTCGCTGTTCATGCTTGTCGAATATCATAAACGCGTTTAGAAAGCCAGCATGACCCCAAGCGATGATTCCGATGCCGGCGGCAAGCCCGACGATACCGCGCGGCCGTCACCCAAGGGTGATGGCGGTAAGCCCGGCTACGACTCCGGAAAGGACGGGAGCAAGGACGGCGGCGGCTCCGAGAACGACGAAGGGGGCAAGAACGACGACGGCGATCCGCCGCCGAAGCCGCTCAAGGAACGACCCTTCCTCCTGCTCGGCATCGCCGTCGTCGTGATCGCGGCGATCGTCGGCGGTGTGCTTTATTGGCTCGACGCGCGGCAGTATGAGTCGACCGACGACGCCTATATCGACGGGCACGTCGTCCGCATCGCGCCGCAGGTCTCCGGAATCGTCCGGCAGGTGCTGGTCGACGACAACCAGATCGTCGGGCCGCGCGAATTGATCGCGGTGATCGACACCGCCCAGCCGCAGGCGCGATATCAGGGCCTTCTCGCACAAGCCAAGCAGGCGCGCGCGACGGTGGTCGAGGCGCAGGCGCAGGTCGGCGTGTCGACGGCGCAGGTCGGGGCGGCACGGGCGAACGTCGTCCAGCCGCAGGCCGACCTCGACAAGGCGCTCGCCGACCTGGCGCGGTATCGCGCCGCGCAGGCAATCGACCCCGCCGCGGTTGCCGCCCAGCAGGTCGACGCCGCGGTCCAGGCGGTCGCTTCGGCGCGCGGCCGCCGCGATGCCGCGCTCCGCCAGGTCAAGCAGGCGGAGGCGCAGGTCAAGGCGAGCCGCGCCGCGGTCGCCAGCGACCGGACGGCGATCGGCAACGCCGACGCGCAGGTCGCGGCGACGGGAGTCGATCTCGCCAACAGCCGGATCATCGCGCCGATCGTCGGGCGCGTGACCAACCGCAACATCTCGCCCGGGTCGTACGTCCAGCCGGGGCAGGAGATGCTCGCGATCGTGCCGCTTAAGCTATGGGTCACGGCGAACTTCAAGGAGACCCAGCTCAAGCTGATGCGCGTCGGCCAGCCGGTCGACATCACCATCGACACCGTCCCCGACGTCGCCTTCCGCGGGCATGTCGAATCGTTCCAGCGCGGCGCCGGGCAGGCGTTCCAGTTGCTCCCGGCGGAGAATGCGACGGGCAACTTCGTCAAGGTCGTCCAGCGCGTGCCCGTCCGAATCTCGATCGATTCTCCCGGCATCCAGGCGTACCCGGTCGGCCCCGGCATGTCGGTCATCCCGCGCGTCAAGGTCCGCTGAGTTGGCCGGACCGGGCGGCGGCGGCGGCGGCTGGGATGCGTCGCGGTCGGCGGCGGGCAACCGCTCGCCGTGGCTGATCGTCGGCGTCATCTCGATCGCGACCTTCATGGAGGTGCTCGACACCGCGATCGCCAACGTCAGCCTCGATCACATCGGCGGCAGCCTGTCGGTCTCGCCCGACGAATCGACGTGGGTGCTGACGAGCTATCTCGTGTCGAACGCGATCATCATTCCGATCTCGGGGTGGCTGTCGAGCGTCATCGGCCGGAAGCGCTACTACATGCTGTCGGTGGTGTTGTTCACCGCGGCATCGTTCCTGTGCGGCATCTCCCCGAACATCCAGACGCTGATCATCGCGCGCATCCTCCAGGGGATCGGCGGCGGCGGGCTCGCGCCGTCGGAGCAGTCGATGCTCGCCGATACCTTTCCGCCGGCCAAGCGCGGGCAGGCGTTCGCCGCCTACGCCTTCGTCATCATCGTCGCCCCGGTCCTCGGGCCGACGATCGGCGGCTGGGTCACCGACAGCTATTCGTGGCACTGGATCTTCCTCGTCAACGTACCGGTCGGCATGCTGTCGCTGTTTCTCGTCGGCACCTTCGTCGACGAGCCGAAGGCGTTGATCGAGGACCGGAAGGCACTGCTCAAAAAGGGGCTGAGCGTCGACTGGGTCGGCTTCCTCCTCGTCGCCATCGGCCTTGGCAGCCTCGAGTTGTTTCTCGATCGCGGCGAGCGCGACGACTGGTTCGGCAGCAGCTTCATCACCGCGGCGGCGATCGTCGCGGCGGTCGCGATCGCCTTCCTCGTCATCTGGGAGGTCACGCGCAAGGACCCGATCGTCAACCTGCGGCTGATGGCGAATCGCAATTTCGCGGCGGTGCTGGCGGTGATGTTCACCACCGGCGTGATCCTGTTCGGCTCGACCCAGCTGATCCCGCAGATGCTCCAGCAAGTGTTCCACTACACCGCGACCAACGCCGGGCTGGCGATGACCGCGGGGGGGCTCGCGACCGTGTGCGCGGTGCCGATCGTCGGTCGGCTCGTCGGCAAGGTCGACGTGCGCCTGCTGCTCGGCGGGGCGCTGACCGTCTCGGCCTTGGCGCTGTGGCACCTGACCTCGCTCGATACCAACGCCAGCTTCGCTAGCATCGCCTGGGCACGCGCGTACCAAGCGGTGGCGCTGCCGTTCCTGTTCGTGCCGATCACCAACGCCGCCTACACCGGGCTCAAGCCGAAGCAGACGTCGGAAGCGTCGTCGCTGCTCAACGTCTTTCGTAATCTTGGCGGTTCGGTCGGCATCGCGCTGAGCCAGGCGACCCTCAGCGACCGCACCCAAATCCACCAGTCGCGGCTGGTCGAGCATCTCAATCCGCTCGCGTCGAACTATCCGTCGGGGCTGGCGAACATCGAGTCGGCGTTGCGGAGTACCGGCATGGCGGCGGCGCAGGCGCAGCAGGCGGCACTCGGGCAGCTCTACCAGATCGTCCAGCGGCAGGCGTCGATGATGGGCTATCTCGACGTCTTCGGAGACCTGATGATCTTCACCGTATGTGTCTTCCCGGTCGTGTTCCTGCTCAAGGGCACCAAGGGCGGGCGAGGAGGCGCCGCATGAAGCGTCTGTTACTCACCGCGTCGCTGCTGGCGCTCGCCGGATGCAAGGTTGGCCCGAATTACGCGGTCCCCGACCTGCCGGTCCCGCCGCGCTTCGTCGAGGCGACGGCGGCCGTGCCGGGAACGTTGGCCGCTGCGGATCCGTCGCGCTGGTGGACCCAGTTCAACGACCCCGAGCTCGACCGGCTGATCACCCGCGCGATCGCCGGCAACCTCGATCTCCAGACCGCCAAGACCCGGATCGCGGGCGCGCGGGCACAGGAGCGCGAGGCACGGTCGGCGCTGCTGCCGTCGGCCAACGGTACCGCCGGGGTCAACCGTGTCGACTTCAGCAAGAACGCCGGGCTCGCCTCGCTCGCTAGCGCTTTCGGCGGCGGTGGTAGTGGCGGCGGCGCAGGGGGTGGATCGACTCCGGGGCAGGGCATCGCGCTCCCCGGCAGCGGCATCACGACATGGTCAATCGGCATCGACGCTTCGTGGGAGGTCGACCTGTTCGGCGGCATCCAGCGCGGCATCGAAGGCGCGCGCGCGCGAACCGCCGCTGCCGAATGGAACGTCCGCGACATGCAGGTCAGTGTCGTCGCCGAGGTCGCCTCGGACTATTTGATGCTGCGCTCGCTCCAGAGCCAGATCGCGATCGCCAAAGCCGAACTCGCGCGCCAGCAGGGAACGCTCCGGCTGATCAGCGCGCGGCAGACCGCGGGGCTCGTCTCCGAACTGCCGCAGCGCCAGCAATCGCTCCAGTTGTCAAACGTGGCCGCGACGCTGCCGCAGCTCGAGGCGCGGTCGCGCGACCAGATCCACGCGATCGGCGTCCTCGTCGGCGAGGCGCCTGGGACGCTAGTGGCCGAACTCGATCCCGCGGCGGCGCTTCCGGCTTTCTCGCCCGCGCTTCCTGCTGGGCTGCCATCGGACCTGCTCCGCCGCCGTCCCGACATCCGCGCCGCCGAACGCCAGCTCGCCGCCGCCACCGCCGACATCGGGGTCGCCACCGCCGACCTCTATCCCAAGTTCAACCTGATGGGCATGGCCGAGCTGATCTCGACCAATCTCGCGTCCCTGTTCGCGCGCAACTCGCTGCAGACGACCGAGAACGCTGCCTTCACCCTGCCGATCTTCGACGGCGGCAAGCGGCGCGGAGTCATCGCCGAGCGCGAGGCGAGCCGCGTCGAGGCATTGCTGACGTACAAGAAGACCGTTCTCGTCGCGGTCCAGGACGTCGAGGACGCGCTCGCCGACTATAACGCCGAGCTCAGGCGCAATGCCGAGCTCCGCCGCGGCGTCGATACCGCCCAGCGCGCGACGCAATTGGCGCAAGCGAGCTTCGTCACCGGGCTGACCGATTTCCAGCCGGTGCTCGACGCGCAAGGGGCGGTGCTGTCGAACCGCAATACGCTGGCGCAGTCCGACGCGAGCCTGCTCACCGACCTTGCGCGGCTGTACAAGGCACTCGGCGGCGGCTGGGAAGCCTGACCCGAAAATTCGTTGTTGCTCATGAGTCGCAGGAACCCGAACGCGGGAAAATCGCTGAAGCCATGGCAACCGAAAGGAAATGTGCGATGGCCGACGAGATCGAAGACCTGATGGACATCTACACCGACGAGCTCAAGGACCTATGGTCGGCGAACGACCAGATGACCCGCGTCGTCAAGAAGCTGGTCGGCAAGGCGAGCGACCAAAAGCTCAAGGACATGCTGACGAAGTCGCTCGACGGCATCTCACAGCACACCGAAGTGCTCAAGGAACTGATCACCGCCAACGGCGAGAAGGCCAAGAAAGAGCATTGCAAGGGCATGGAAGGCCTCGTCGCCGAAGCCACCAAACACGGCATCGACGAAGCCCCTGAAAAGGGCCCGCTGCGCGACGTCGTCATCATCGCCCAGTACCAGCGCATGACACACTACGGCATCGCCGGCTTCGGCACCGCCGCGGCATATGCCAAGGCGCTCGGGCTGACCGACGACGAAGCCAAGCTCAAGGCAGCGACCAAGGAAATCTACGGCGGCGACGAGTATATGACCCAGCTCGCTGAAACGACGGTCAACCTTCAGGCCGAAGACGCGTAACGTCTCATCTGCGGTAAGTCCGGCCGGGTGTGCGAAGCACGCCCGGCCTTTTTCGTTTAAGCGTCGACCGGGCTGGTAGGCTCGAAGCCCTCATAGATGTCGGGCGAGACCCCGGATTCGCCCGACTCTGCCCGGCGATGGGCTTCGCTCGCGGACTGCGGCTTGACGAAGATCGCGGTTACCTCGGCATGGTTGGCGCGGACCTGCTTTTCGAGCTCGATGACCGCGGCCTCGATCTTCGGCGTGGTCAGTTCAGCGGCGAATTCGAGGCTGAGGTAGACGACGACCTGGTCGGGGGCGAGCTGGACGCTGGCGATGCTGTTGGCGCGGCCGACACCGTCGATGCCCCCGGCGATCGCCTTCACCGCCGCGCTCAACGCCGGATCGCCACGCTCGCCGATCAGCAGCGTCTTCGACTCGCGTGCGAGCAGAACCGCGACGACGGCGAGGATCGCGCCGATGACGAGGCTGGCGATGCCGTCCCAGTGGAGCTCGCCGGTCGCGACCGAGAGCCACGTCCCTGCCGCGGCGACGGCGATACCGAGTAGCGCCGCCGAGTCCTCGAACAGTACCATGAACGACGGCGGGTCCTTCGACCGGCGGAACGCCTGCCACAGCGTCGCCCCGGCCTGCTTCGAGCGGAACTCGCGGAACGAGATGAACCACGACGCCCCCTCGAACAGCGCCGAGATGCCGAGGACGATGAACACCGTGCGCGGCGACCGGATCGCCTCGGGCTCGCGCAGGTGGGCGATGCCTTCATAGACCGACACCCCCGCGCCGACCGCGAAGATCAGAAGCGCGACGACGAAGCTCCAGAAGTAGAGTTCGCGGCCGTAGCCGAGCGGGTGCATCGCGTCGGGCGGGCGGCTGCTTCGCTTCATGCCGTAGAGGAGCAGCACCTCGTTGCCAGTATCGACGAGGCTGTGGACGCCCTCCGACAGCATCGCCGACGAACCGCTGACCGCGGCGGCGAAGAACTTGACCACGGCTATCGCGAGATTCCCCGCGAGCGCCGCCCAGACGACGAACTTGCTGCCCGACTTGGCGTCGGGCTTGTCGCCGTCGGTCGCGCTCACGCCACCCAGTGGATGTCGAACGCGAGCTCGGTTCCCGCGAGCAGGCGCCCGACCGGGAGCTTCGACTTGGCGCCGTCCTCGAGCGCCGTTTCGAGCGCCGCCTTGGCTGCCTTGCCCTGGCACGCGACTGACAGCGCGCGCGCCGCCATCAGCGTCGCCTTGGTCAGCGTCACGCGCCCGTCCTTGGCGCTTGCGGGCATGACGCCAATCGCCTTGCATGTTGCAGGCGCGGAGATCGCCGCGTCGAGATCGGGGCTGGCGACGAGCGACCCGGTGCCGCCGTCGGCGTCGACGACGAGCCATGCCAGGTCAAGCGGCCACTTCATCGCGCCGAGGCGCTCGTCGGCGTCGAGCCCGGCCTTCTTGTACTCGGCCTTGGCGTCCCCGATCAGGGGGATGACCCGCGCGCCGATCGGCAAAAAGGCGCGTGCCAGCATGCCGACCGTGCTCGACGCGTCGGTCGGGGCGACCAGCCGGTCGTCGGTCGGCAGGATCGTGACGCGCTTCCAGTTGAGCTTGGCCATCGCCAGCCGCGCATAAACCGGCCCCGGCAGTGTTCCGCCGGGCAGCGCGATCAGCGCATCGCCGCGCGCGTCGAGGGCGCTGTCGATGATGAATTCGATATCCGACGCAACCGCATCGTACAGTTCGTCGGCGTCCTCATAGTCCCACCATTCGGCTTCGATCATGCTCTCTTGCGCTCCAGCTGCTCGTCCAACGCGCGATAGCGCATCTCGGTCGCCGCCACATAGTCGCGTGTGATCGGAAGCACGTCACGTTTCCGCGTCAGCTGGATCTGGACGTTCATGTGACCGTCGTTGCGGAATGCCGCGATCGCCGCCGACAAATAGAATTGCCACATCCGGAAAAACCGCGCGTCGTAGAGCGCGACGATCTTGTCCTCGGCCGCGACTGCCCGCCGGTACCACTCCTCGATGGTCAGCGCGTAATGCAGCCGCAGCACCTCGATATCGGTGATCCACAGCCACGCGCGCTCGACCGCGGGGGTGATCTGCGACAGCGCCGGGGCGTAGCCGCCGGGGAAGATGTACTTTGCCGTCCACGGGTCGGTCGCGCCCGGACCATCGGCACGGGCAATGGTGTGGATCAGGGCGACGCCGTGGGGGGTCAGCAGCGAATGGACCTTGTCGAAGAACTGGCGGTAGTGCGGCAGCCCGACATGCTCGAACATCCCGACCGAGACGATGCGGTCGAACTGGCCGGTCAGCGCGCGATAGTCGATCAGCTCGAAGCGGACATGGTCGGCGACCCCGGCTTCTTCAGCGCGGCGGCGGGCGACCTTGAGTTGCTCCTCGGACAGGGTGACGCCGGTGACGTCGACCCCGGCAACCCGGTGGAGGTACAGCGCCATCCCGCCCCAGCCGCAACCGATGTCGAGCACCCGCTGCCCCGCGCGAAGGTCGAGCTTGGCGGCGATGTGCGCCTTCTTGTGCGCCTGCGCGAGCTCGAGTGTGTCGTCGGCGTGCTCGTAGTAAGCACATGAATACTGGCGGTCGGCGTCGAGGAACAGGTCGTAGAGCCGGTCCGACAGGTCGTAGTGGTGCGCGACGTTTCGCTTCGACCGGCGGCTAAAATTGATCTGGTCGAGCTTCGCCGCAATCGCCGCCTGCCGCCACAGCCCGAGCCGGACCGGATTGTCGCGGTCCCAGCGGACGTTGTACGTGACGAGGTGGACAAGGTCCTTGATGTCCCCGTCTTCCATGATCAGCGTGCCGTTCATGTAGCCCTCGCCAGCGCCGATCGCCGGCCCCAACGCCACCGCACGCGCCGTAGCGGCATCGGTGAAGCGGAAGCGGACCGGGCGGATCGTCGACGACGGGCTGCCGAAGCGGTGCACCTTGCCGCGATGATCAACGATCGTCAGCTCGCCGTCGCGGATCATCTTGTTGAACAAGCGGGAGAGGAGAAACATGGCCGGCCCTGCTGTCCCGGCGGCGCCGGGCTACATATCGTAAGATTGTTTCGCCGCTGGATAGGTTCCGGTTACGCCGCTACGATCCAGCCCGCTTCCTTCTCGGCCGAACGCCGGTCGAGCTCGGCGCGGCTGATTTTCTCGCTCGCCGACTTCAGCTGCCCGCACGCCGCCATGATGTCGCGACCGCGCGGGCGGCGAACCGGTGCCGAAATGCCGCCGCGGAAGACGATGTCGCTGAACCGCACGATTCGGTCGGGGTCCGAACACAGGTAATCCGACCCGGGCCACGGGTTGAACGGGATCAGATTGACCTTCGCCGGCAGCCGGTATTTGCGGATCAGCCGGACGAGCTCGCGTGCATCGTCGTCGCTGTCGTTCTTGTCCTTGAGCATGACGTATTCGAAGGTGATCCGCCGCGCGTTGTTCGCCCCCGGATACGCCGCGCACGCCGCGAGCAGTTCGTCGATGCCGTAGCGCTTGTTGATCGGCACGATCTCGTCGCGGACTTCCTTGGTCACTGCGTGGAGCGACACCGCGAGGTTGACCCCGATCTCCTCGCCCGCGCGCGCCATCATCGGCACCACGCCGGACGTCGATAGCGTGATCCGGCGCTTCGACAGGCCGAGCCCGGTCGCGTCCATGACGATATGCAGCGCGCTCTTGACCGCCTCGAAATTATAAAGCGGCTCGCCCATCCCCATCATCACGATGTTGGTCAGCATCCGGCCCTCGGAGGTGTAATTGCCGTCGAGCACGGCGGCGTCATCGCCGCTCGCCTGCGCCGCCCCGGTCGGCCACTCGCCAAGCGCATCGCGCGCGAGCATGACCTGCCCGACGATCTCGCCCGGCGTCAGGTTGCGGACCAGCTTCATCGTGCCGGTAAAGCAAAAGCGGCAGTTGAGCGTGCAGCCGACCTGCGCCGAGACGCACAGCGTTCCGCGGTCGGCATCGGGGATGAATACGCATTCCGCCTCGTTGCCGTCGTCGAAGCGCAACAGCCACTTGCGTGTCCCGTCGGTCGAAACCTGCGCCTGCGCGATCTCGGGGCGGCCGACAACGAAATGCTCGGCGAGGACGGCGCGGGTGTCGCAAGCTATATTCGCCATCAGGTCGAAGTCGACGACACCGCGGTTATACACCCAGTGCCATACCTGCGACGCGCGCATCTTCGCCTGCTTTTCGGGGATGCCCGCGGCGGCCAGCGCCGCGATAAGCTCGGCGCGGGTCAGCCCGACGATCGCCGTCTTGCCGTCGGCGCGTGAAGTCGATGCGCGCGGCACAGGGACCGGGTCGATGAAGCCGGGAATTTGCATTGCTGGCATCTAGGTCGAGCGCGCGGCAAAAGAAAGGCGGAGACCCAGACCCATGAACCTCAACCACGTCACGTTACCTGCGCACGACTACACCGCAAGCGTCGCCTTCTACATCGCGCTGGGGTTGACGCAGATCGTCGCGGCGCCGCCGCGCTACGCGCGGTTCGAGATGGACGGCGAGTCGACGCTGTCGATTGAGGTCTTGGCCGACGGCGCGCGCTCCGGGGCGGCGGAGATCTATCTGCACTGCGACGATGTCGATGCGGCGGTTGCAGCGGCGGCGGCACGGGGCGTTGTGTTCGACTATCCGCCGCGCGACGAGGACTATCTGTGGCGGTGCGCGCGGACGACCGACCCAGCGGGCAATCGCATCTTGCTATATCACGCTGGGGTAAATCAGCACTTCCCGCCGTGGCGGATCGGTTCAGGTGAGAGTGGTGGTGGAGCCTAGCGGGATCGAACCGCTGACCTCTACAATGCCATCGTAGCGCTCTCCCAGCTGAGCTAAGGCCCCGTACCACGTGATCCACCCGTTGGGCCGGGCGGAGCGGCTGACTACGCCAAGCGCGCGGCGGGCGCAAGACGGTTGGTTCGGCTTTCTAATCTCTCCCCCCACTCCGCCGCGTGAGTGCGCGATCGGGAGGGGGAAGGAAGGGAGATGAAAGGCTAGGCTTCTTCTTCGCCGTCGTCCGGGACGACGACCGCGAGGTCCTCGTCGTCGCCGATGTCGACATCGGGCTCTTCGGCGTCTTCGGCGACGTCGAGGTCCTCATCGTCGGCGTCGATTACCTCGCCGTCCTCATTGGTCTTGGGGGCGGGCTTGGCGGTCTCGAACGGCAGCGGCTGCTTCGACTTGAGCATCGATTCGGGGGCCCAGACGTTGCCGCAGTTGATGCACGTCACGGGATCGTCGTTGCCGAGATCATAGAACCGCGTGTTGCATTTCGGGCAGGCACGCTTGGTGCCCCATTCGGGATTGACCATGACAGAACTCCGGGCAGCGCGGGGGATGCCCCGGCGCGACAAGCGCGGGTTATTGCCACACGCCCGGGGGGCTGTCAAAAGTCCGCCGCTTTCCTGCCCACAATCCCGTTCGGAATCACATGGACGCCCACCAGCCGCTATCGCTCCGCGCCGAGGGGCCGCTGTCGGGCACCGTCACCGTCCCCGGCGACAAGTCCATTTCGCATCGCGCGCTGATGTTCGGCGCGCTCGCGGTCGCCGAAACCGTCGTCGACGGGCTGCTCGAGGGCGAAGACGTGCTGTCGACTGCCGCCGCGTTGCGGGCGATGGGGGCGGAGATCGTCAAGGAAGGCGGCCGGTGGCGGATCTGGGGCGTTGGTGTCGGCGGGCTGCTCCAGCCGGCGACGGCGCTCGACATGGGCAATTCGGGCACCTCGACGCGGCTGCTGATGGGGCTGATCGCGTCGCACCCGATTACCGCGACCTTCATCGGCGACGCCTCGTTGTCGGCCCGCCCAATGGCGCGGGTCACCGTGCCACTCGGGCTGATGGGGGCAAGCTTCGCCTCCGCTCCCGGCGGGCGGCTGCCGCTGACGATGACCGGGCGCTGTCCGGCGGTGCCGCTGCGCTATGTCCTTCCGGTCGCGTCGGCGCAGGTCAAATCGGCGGTGCTCCTCGCCGGGCTCAACGCGCCCGGGCGGACGACTGTAGTCGAGCCCGAGGCGACGCGCGACCACAGCGAGCGGATGCTGCGTGCCTTCGGCGCCGAGGTCCGCGTCGACGACGGCCCCGAGGGCCGCGCGATCACCGTTACTGGCGAGGCCGAGCTGCGCCCGCAGGCGATCGTCGTCCCGGGCGATATCTCGTCAGCGGCGTTCCCGATCGTCGCCGCGCTGATCGTGCCGGGCAGCCGGGTGACGATCGGCGGGGTCGGGGTCAATCCGACACGCGACGGGTTGCTTCGCGTTCTGGCGATGATGGGGGCCGATGTCACGCTCGGCCAGCAGCGCGAGGTCGGTGGCGAGCCGGTTGCCGACATTACGGTCGCCGCTGGCACGCTGACCGGGATCGAGGTGCCGCCCGAGATCGCCGCGTCGATGATTGACGAGTTCCCGGTTCTGTTCGTCGCCGCCGCCTTCGCGCAGGGGACGACGGTGATGCGCGGCCTCGCGGAGTTGCGGGTCAAGGAGAGCGACCGCATCGCGGTTATGGCGGCGGGGCTGACGGCGTGCGGCGTCCGCGTCGAGGAATTGCCCGACGGGCTGATCGTCCACGGCAACGGCGGAGACCTCGTCGCGGGTGGGGCGACGGTCGCGGCGCGGCTCGACCACCGCATCGCGATGAGCTTCGCCGTCCTCGGGTTGCGCGCCGCGGCGGCGGTGACCGTCGACGACGCGCGCCCGGTGGCGACGAGCTTCCCCGGCTTCGTCGCGCTGATGACCGCGCTGGGGGCGGTTTAAAGCCCAGCGTAGCCGCGGTACCAGTCGACAAATTTCGGGATGCCGGCCTCGATGCTCGTCGTCGGGGCGAAACCGAGCGCGGCGGTCGTCGCGGCGATATCGGCGAAGGTCTCGT
>NZ_JANYGL010000135.1 GCF_025362435.1 Polymorphobacter sp. | reverse complement strand
CGATCGACCGACGAGCAGTGGCGGGCCGTCGAGAGCGCCCTCTCGGGGTCGACCGATGGCCGCGAAGCGGTGTTTCGCGACTTGCTCTGGGCGCTGCTCAACTCCAAAGAGTTCCTATTTTCGCATTGATTCAAGACCGACCCGAGGGCGTTGGCCATGTTTCGAATCCCGATCGGTCCCGGCCGCCCCCGATGCGACGGTGTCTCGCGCCGCGACTTCATCCAGGTCGGCGGCCTGACCGCGCTGGCGCTGCCGACGCTTTTGCGATCCGAGGCAAGGGCCGCATCCGTCGCACAACCGGCCACGGCCAGGTCGGTGATCCTCGTCTATCTCGGCGGCGGGCTCTCGCATCACGACAGCTTCGATCCCAAGCCCGACGCCCCCGCCGAAGTCCGGGGCCAATATGGCACCCGGCCGACGAAACTGCCCGGCATCCGGTTCGGCGACAAGCTTGAACGGCTCGCCGCCCGCAACGACCGGTTCTCGCTTCTCCGCTCGGGCACGCACGGCAACGACCACCACGAGACGGCGACCAACTGGGTCATGTCCGGCCGACTCGGCTCGGCGTTCGGAGACTATCCCGCGATCGGCGCGGTCGTCTCGCACGAACTCGGCTATCGAGGGCCGATGCCTCCCTATTTTGCCGTACCACGCAACCCCTCCTTCACCTGGGAACTCGGCCGGAGCGCCTTCCTCGGCGGTCGCTTCGAGTCGTTCAAGACCGGCGACCCGAACGACGGCGGTTTCCGCGTGCAGGACGTTTCGACCCCCGCGGGCGACACCCAGCGTTCGATCGACCGCCGCCAGACCCTGCGACAAGCTGTCGACGGCCTTGCAAGGCAGGTGGATACTGACGACCAGCTCCGCACCCTCGACGAATTTCAGCGCAGGGCCGTCGACCTCGTCCTCTCCCCCGAGGCGCGACGGGCTTTCGATATCGCCCGCGAAGACCCCCGCCTCCGCGACCGTTATGGGCGGAACACGACCGGGCAGTCGTGCCTGCTCGCGCGTCGCCTGGTCGAGTCGGGGGTGAGATTCGTCACCGTAAATAGCGGCGGCTGGGATCATCACGCCAAGATCTTTCCGAGCCTTGATCGTCGCCTTCCCGAACTCGACCTCGCCCTCTCGGCGCTGATCGACGACCTCGAATCGCGCGGGCTGCTCGAATCGACGCTCGTGGTGGCGATGGGGGAATTCGGCCGCTCGCCGAAGGTCAACAAGGAGGCCGGGCGCGACCACTGGGGGCACGTCGCGAGCCTGGTCTGGGCCGGCGGTGGTGTCCAGCCCGGCCGCGTGATCGGTCAGAGCGACGACCAGGGAGGCTATGTCAGCGACCGACCGGCGCGACCGGCCGATGTCGCCGCGACGATCTACAAGGCGGTCGGGGTGAATCCCTTGAACAACCTCCTCACTCCCGAGAACCGGCCGGTCGCGATCCTCGATGAAGGATCTCCCATCACCGAACTTTTCGCCTGAGCCGGAGCGCCGATGTTTCGCCTGCCGCTCTCGATCGTGCTCCTCATCGCATCTTCGGGGCAACTCTCGGTCGCCGAAGATCCTGTGAGCTATGCGCAAGCGATCGCGCCGTTTCTCGAAGAGCACTGCATCGCCTGTCACGACGACGGATTCGAGACGTCTGACCTCGCTGTCCACGACCTTGCCGCAATGCTCAAGGGAGGGCGGCGCGGGCCGTCGATCGTGCCGGGGAAGGCGTCGGAGAGCTTGCTGATCCAGTACCTGAAGGGGATCAAGCAGCCGCAGATGCCGCCCAAGACGTCGCTCCCGCTCGACCAGATCGCGGTGCTCGAACGCTGGATCAACGAAGGGGCGAAGGTCGACGAGGGGGGTGTCGTCACCCAGCGCAGAGAGCAGATGCGGAAGCAGGCGACCGAGGAGGCCGCGACGTTTGCTTCCGACGCACCACCGCCGATCACCTCGCTGTCTTACCGGCCGGATGGCGAGGTCGTCGCCGTCGCGGGATATCGAGAAGTGATCCTGATCGACGCGGCGACCGGCAAGACGATCCGCAGACTCGCAGGATTCTC